>NZ_JBEZYD010000029.1:0-158916 GCF_040638335.1 Nonomuraea sp. NPDC026600 | reverse complement strand
GATACCTCTGACCTGCCGGTCCGCGTCGGCATGTCGAATCCGACATTTAACTGACACGGAGACGCGGATTTCGACAGCGAAACGCGGATCCTACACGGCTCTCGGTCCGATCCCCCAGTACCCAAAGGGGGATCGCTATCTTGGGTTCTTGACCCCTTCTTGCAGGTCAGGGCGAGATGATCTTTTCCAGCAAATGTGGCAGATCGTGGTCCTCGGGGAAGGCACTCTTGCCGTTCCATGTCGTGACGATCGGAATGCGGTACTTCTCGGCGAGCCGCAGGCTCTCCCCGGACGCTTCCCCGGTGATGGCGCCGCCACCGACCACTATGACCGGCCGCTCCGACGCGGACAGCACCTCCACCGCGGCGGCGATCGCAGCCGGGTCCGGGTAGGCGACCCCGACCGGAAGCCGCTCCGCCAGCGCGTGGATCTCCACGTCCACGCTCTCGGCCTGGACGTCCATGGGAATCTCCAGATGGACTGGGCCCGGCCGTCCCGTCTTCATCGCGCTGAAGAGCCGCTGCATGATGAACGGCAATTCGTCCACGCGCTGGGCCACCCAGTGCCGCTTGGACACGGCCTCGGCGACCTTCGGGAAGTCGTTCGCCGTGAAGCGCTCCAACTCCTGGAGGAGACCGTGGCCGCGCATATGGGTCGGCGGCCCGCCAGTGATCAGGATGGTGCTCGTGGAGTCGGTGGCCCCTCAGTCTCGCCCAGGCGCCGGTTGCTGGCGTCGGTCTTGGCGTCCTCCTCCCGAGCGTGACCTCAGCCGCAAAGTAACTGCGTGGGAGATCACGGTTGCGGTTCGTGATCGTCACGGGTCGGTCGTACCGGGCGGTAGTGCAGTCGCTCTACTTGATCGTGTCCTTGACCGCAAGGAACCATGTCACCCTCGTCTCCGCAGCCCACCTGTTCTGCCTCGAACAGCGCCTCAACCCAAAAGAAACGGACACGGCCTGAACCTGTACCAGGTCGTGTCCCGCCTCCAGACCACACTGATCGCCATGCTCTGGCGATGCTCCGCCTGCCGCCATGACCCACATGTCCTCGTCGACCTTGGTCGAGGACCATGACCAAGCTCTGTTTCAGGAGATTGACGCACAGTGCTCTCCGCCGATGACGGAGAGCACTGTCACTCGACCTGTCACCTCAGGCGGTAGGCCCTGATGATCGTTTGAGTGACCAGCTGATCGGAAGCACCCCGAACAGTGGCACGCAGCGACACGTAGCCGCGGGCCGGGTGCCGGAGTGCGACCAACCCACGCTGGTGGGTGCCTACGTAGGGGGCCCGCCGCCAGGTTCTGCCGTCGTCAAATGACACCTCCACGGACACGGAGGTCACGGCGCTCGGCCTGGAGCCCGGGTTGCTCTGAATCTCGAGCGGCAGGCGGAAGAGACGCCCGGCCGACGCGGCATTGCCGGCATCCAGCTCAGGGGTGAAGCGGACGACCCGGATCGGAAAGGCGGAAGGGTCTCGCGCGCCCTTGTACGGAAAACTCCACTCGACGCTCACCTTCGTCGACAGGTCGCTGATGTCCCGAGCCGCGTGTGCTTCCACCCGATACCGACCGGCCGTGGGTGGCATCTCTGCGACGCAGAACCCGGCCCGGCTCGAGGTGCACACCCGGAGTCCGTCGCGGAAAACTGTCGTGGACGCCGTGGCAGTGGCCGAGTTCCCCGCCGCATCCGCGCGGCTCGCCACCATCGGCACACTGAACTGGAGCCTGTCCGGGGTTTGGCGGGCCCACAGGGATCGGTCAGCTCGGCCGGGAAGGGACGGCCCGAACACGCCGCCGCCGTTGTGGCGCTCCTCATAGCGTCCACCCGGCCGGTAGGTACGCTCGAGGGTCAGCTGGTCGGCCTGCAGGAGGTCACCCACGGTCTGGTACATCACGCTGTCCCAGGACACCTGGTCGGTGGTGTACAGCTCGCTGCGCGTGCGCGGCAGGTCGACCGGCATCAGTGGGGCGACCATGCCGGCCCCCCGCACCACCGTGGAGAGGGGAATGGAGGCGACCAGTCCGGCACCGGTGTCGCCCTGCCTCAGGTAGGTGGTCTTGACATGGGCCAGTGTCGCGGTACGGATCGCGGGAATCTGTGGAAGCGCCCCGCCGGGAGAGAAGCGTCCGATGCTGTAGGTCCGGCCGGCGTCCGCGAGAGTGCCGGACGGTCCCGGAACGGCCAGGACGCCGTTGAAGCCGCCGACGGCCCTGCCGGGTGGTGCGTCGGGACCGAGCTGGGCCGTACCGAATCTGCTGGTCATATCCCAGGCGTTGGCGAAGGAGAAGTTGTCGAAGGGCTGCTTCGGGTTGGTGACCGCGCTGAAGCCCACCACGCCGGTGACAGGGACGGCCGCCTTGTCATCGAGAGAGACGCGCAATGGACTGGTGGTACGGGCGTCGAAGGTCAGGGACTGTGCGGACGAAAGGTCGAGCCATGGCATGACGATCTGATCGGTGCCGTCATCGGAGAAGATGACCGCTGCGACACTGTAGAGCCCTCGAGGCAGCCGCCGCCGCAGCACGCCGTCAGGGTGGTGGAGCCCTTTGATCCAGCGGCGGTCGTAGGCACTGATGGCGACGTAGTAGTCGGCCGCCGGCTGCCCATTACGACCGATGACGGAGATCTTCAGGTCGTTGCTTTCGACCTCCTTGACCACGGCAAAGGGGGTGGCCACGGTCGTGCTTTCTCCATCGACCAAGGCGAGGACTCGGCCTCCATAGGCGCCGTCCTTCATGTCACCGCGGGTGCTTGCGGTGAAGGTGACTTCCGCGCTCTGTCTGGGGCCGATGGCGAGTGTGGTGGTCGAAAGGGCGAACATCCCGTCTGGTGCCGGCTTTCCGTCGGGTCCCGTGTCGTCGACGCTGAGCTTGAGAGTGACGGCATGGTCGCCGCCGTTGGCATAGGTCAGGGTCCGCACCACGGCGTCATCGTCTGTGTGCGGCCATTCGACGTTGCCGAAACTCAAACTCGGCGGGGAGGAGGTGAGATCCTGCCGGAGCGCGGCGGCGACATCGATCCTGCCGGCCCCCTGCTGGTAGGGGGTCAGCCCGGGGGTGGACCTGGCGGAGGTCATCAGGGCCGCTTTGATCTGCTGTCCCGTCCGCTTCGGGTACTTCTGGAGCAGCAGCGCCGCGGCGCCGGCGACGTGCGGAGTGGCCATCGACGTCCCCGACATCGACGTGTGGGTGTCGTCCACCGGTGTGCCGATCTGACCGTCGCGCGCCCGTGCCGCAATGATGTCCACTCCGGGAGCTGTCACGTCCGGTTTGATGGCGGCGTCATCTATACGGGGTCCTTGACGCGAAAAGCTCGCCAGGCGATCGTCGTCGTCCACCGCGCCGACCGACAGTGCCGCATTCGCCGTGCTGGGGGAACTGACGCTGCCCACGCCCGCCTGTTCTTCGTTGCCCGCCGCGATCACGAACAGCGTGCCATGCTGCTCGGTGAGCCGGTCCACGGCCTGCTCCAGCGGATCGATCCCCGGAGTGTCATCGCCGCCCAGGCTCATATTGACGATCTTGGCCTTGCTCGCGGCGGCCCACTCCATGCCGGCGAGAACGTCCGACTCCGTACAGCCCCGATTACCGCATACCTTGCCGATGAGCAGGTGGGCGTCCGGGGCGACCCCCTTGTAGGGAGCGTTGGGCGAGGCGATCGTCGACGCCACGTGAGTGCCGTGCCCGACAGTGTCATTGGTGTCGGATCCGGTGAAGTCGCGCGCTTCGGACACCTTGCCCTTCAGGTCAGGGTGTTCGGCGTCGATGCCGGTGTCCAGGACCGCCACGGTGACGCCGGCACCGGTGTATCCGGCCTTCCAGACCTCGGGAGCCCCGATCTGCCCGACGCTGCGGTCGAGCACGAGATGCCTGACGCCGTCGAGCCAGATCTTGGCCACCCCCTGTCCGAGGGTTCTGGAGCGGGACCCCCACTGGGAGGCAACTTGTCGCCACAACTGGGGACCGCTTTTGCCTGCCTCGACCGCGACCGCGTTGACGCTGGGCAGGGGTCGCGTGACGGTCGCTCCCTCCAGGCTGTTCGCCTGGCCGGCGTTCTTTTCGCCGTACTGGATGATCAGAGGGAGGCTCTGGCGCCGATCGTCGCCGTAGCCGAGCGTGTGCAGGCCCTTGACATCGAACAGACGCTCATCGAGCAGGCCGCCGTTGAGCAGAGGTGCGGCGTCGTCGGGGATGACGTACAGCCTGTCGCTGTCGCGCCTGATGGTGAACCGCACGTTGGTGCGGCCCTGCGCGGGCAGTGTCCTGATCCCCGATCCGTCGGGGCTGAACAGCACCTTGTCGCCGGTGAGCAGCGTGACGGATCGTAGCTGGACGGCCTGCGCGTCGGTGTCGCTGCGTGACGGTGAAGGACTCGCGGAGTGGCCGGTCGGCATCATCATGGCGAGACTGATCGCCAGAACACCAACCCTCCGTCCGGGTCGCGGCAAGGAGAACCTCCATAGGGAAGCACGGTTTGAGGGCATGCTGGAACGGCGGCGTCACATATGTGCTGGGGTATGCGACGCCGCACGTCTATGAATGCCGAAGGTTTGTGCTCTTTACGAGCGAGGGGACGCGCTCACGGCTGCCTGCCCCGGAGAGTCCGACTGCCCCTGGGAGTCGGGAATGGGGACCTGCTTGACGCCCGATTCGGTGGCGTCGTTGGCCGCCTGCCTCGAGGGCTCGGGCTCGGCAGGTCCGGCTTCCGGAGTTCCCGAGACTGCGGGCACCGGCGGCCCGCTCCCATCGCCTGCGGAGGAGGCCGCCGGAATGGGGACCCCCTTGACGCCTGCCGTCGACTTCTCCAGCTTGCAGGGGGTGACCTGTCCTTCAACGACCTGCAGACTCATGGAACTCGCCTGGGCTGGGTCATCGACCTTGAGCGTTGCCATGAGGACCAACGTCTGGTCCGGCTTGATCTGGTCCTTGCGTATCCGGAAACTGGCTCCGTCGCCATCCTGGCCGGGCTCGAGCCGCGGTTCCTGACCGGAGATCACCTTGTTCTGTGTCCCCGCCGCGGCTGGCGCACACGTCTGGCCGTCCGGCACGTAGGTGACCGACGCCCGGATGCCTGCCTCCTTCAGCTCTGCCTGGAGGAGTTCCGGTTGCGCGAACTCCTCGATGCGGACCGTCACCGACCCGTCAGAGTCGGTCTCCACGGCGTAGGCGGCACCGGCTCCCGCCACCGTCAACGTGGCGACCGCCCCTGCCGTCACCACCCCGGCCACGGCGGCGCTCCACCTCTTCAGCTGTGCCCGGTCGCGCCGAGGAAGCCGGGCGGTTCCGAATGCCGGACGCCCTTCAGCCTGATGCGCGCGAGCCCTCTGCTCCAGCGCGCTCGCCAACTTGTCTTCGAAGGAATTCATGCCTGCCCTTCCACGGGATGTAGGGGGGAATCCAGCGATACGACGTGTTGGAGCTTGCGCCGCGCTCGATGCAGCCGCACACGGGCCGCCACCGACCGAAGGCCCAGCGCCGCCGCCGCTTCGGTGACGGTCAGCTGATCGATGACCACCAGTTCGAGCACTGCGCGTTCGCTCTCCGGGAGGCTACGCATGGCCGCCAACGCCTCGCGGGTCTGACGCTCGGCATCGATCCGCTCTTCCATCCGAGCCAGGTCGTCCGAGTCGAGCAGGCGTCGTCCCGCTATCTCACCCAGCGTCTGCGTGTCTCGTGCCGCACGCCGACGCTCAGCCAACAGGACATGACGCGCGATTCCATGCAGCCACGCGATCTCACTCCCCCGGCTCGGGTCGTAGGTGTGCGCCGAGTCCAGCGCCGCCACGAAGATGTCAGCGGTCAGGTCAGCCGCCAGGTGGGGATCAGTCACTCTGCGCACGACCAACCGCATGACTGTCTGGATATGGCGGCGATAGAAAGCTCCGAAAGCCGCAGGGCCAGGAGGAGACTCACCCTCCGAACCTAATTGATCTTGATTGAGGCGCACTGGCCTCGCTCCCTTCGTCGTTCGCCTTACAACAACTCCTTGCCGCACATCGGAAAGCGCGTTACATCGTCGGCAAGACCTGCGGCGGACCTGAAGAGCAGTGCGGGCCGGTGCGGACGATGGCCAGAGGGCGCGGCGCCTGATGGAGCATTGCCTGGCTGATCGAGCCGAGGATCAGCCCGAACCCACGTCAAGGACCTGCGTTCGCGGCTACAGCTCGGTCGGCAACAACGACGACCGGGTCGACGCGTTCGTTCTGACCGACATCCTGCGCACCGCCGGGCCCGGCTGCGGCAGGCTCGCCACGGCGACGTTGCAGGCCACCGTCCGAGCCCACCGCGACCTGGTCACCCACCGCACCGCCGCCGACCCAACGGCAGGGTTCCGGCACATGGGCAACTTCAGCACTCGGATGTAATAGTTCGCCGCCTTTCTGACCAAGAAGGGAAAATTTGGAGCTACAGGAAGGCACACAGATGGCCGACATTCCATCGCAGGATCTTCGCCAGACGATGCGAGATCCCACGGCGTTCGAAGTCTTCTGTCAAAGACACACCGAACGAGTGAGCCGCTTCGTGGCCCGCCGGATGACCGATCCGCACACGGTCGGCGCCGTCTCCCAGCGGCCGCTTGCGGGCAGTTCGTCGAAGACGCTGCGGCGCAGCGCGAAGCCGCCCGCTCGGCGGGTCAGGTGTACGGCGTGCGGAGTGATGTCGATGCAGAGGGCCGGGACGCCACGGCGCGTCGGCGTGGATCTCGCCCATCATCGCGGTGCGACCGCTGCCAGTTCGTGGAACGCCTGGGCGAAGCGTGAGGCCGGCGCGTCGGCGGCGACCCGGGCGGCGTCGGCCGCGGTGTCCACGTCGGTCAGTTCGGGCAGGTGCCGCACACTCAGCCCCGCCGCGCTGAGGCGGTGGAGTTGCGCCCGCCCGGTGTGGGGCTGCGACATGGGCACGCCGAGCAGCAGATCGGGATCGGGGCGGCGCAGCCCCAGCAGCCAGAAGCCGCCGTCGGCGGCGGGTCCGAAGACGGCATCGTCTTCACTCAGTCCGTGTATGGCCGTGTGCAGCAGTTCGGGGGTCACTTGGGGGGTGTCCATGCCGATCAGCACCATCGGCTCCGGCCGGAGCCGATAGGCGTCGGCGAACGCCGCGGTGAGGCGCTCGTCCAGACCGGACCCGCGCTGGGGGATCACCTCGAAGCCCGCGGGCAGCCAGCCGCCGGGCAGGCCGTCCAGGGCCAGCACCCGCTGGGTGACGGGTGTCGCCGCGACGGTGCGCAGGGTGTCCTCGAGCGCGGCCTCGGCCAGCCGAGCCGCCTGAGCCGGGCTGTACGGCGGCGTCAGGCGGGTCTTCACCCGGCCCGCTACCGGCTCCTTGGCAATGATCACGATCTGTGTCATGCCTTCTGACGATAAGGGCTGTGACCTGCGTCAACTCGTACAAGGTCGTCACGGCACCAATTTCTTAGGAGAATCATCGCGCCGCTCCGGCCTCGACGGCCTTGCGGGAGTGGCGGGCCCGGCGTACGGCCCAGCCCGCGAGCACGGCCAGCGCCGCCAGCGTGTAGGCGAGCGTCGCGGGGCCGGACAGGTAGCCGACCGCTCCCGCCAAGGCCACGCCCAGCCATTCCCACCGGCCATCCATGGCGACCAGCGCGACCACCAGCAGGGCGTACCAGGAGTACTCGGGCGTGAACAGCAGCAGGACGGACCCGCTGACCAGCAACGCACCGCCCCAGGCCCGCTCGGGATCTCCGTAGCGCAGGACGTACAGCACCACCAGCGCCAGCAGCAGCATCGCGGCGAACGGCGCCCACGCGTCCGGCATCACCAGCCGCAACACCGCGTACCGCCCCCTCGCCGAGGGCGCCTCGTACCCTTCCTCCTGGACATATCCCAACAGGTAGCCCACCACGGAGCCCCGCGAAACGAGCACATAGGGCAGATAGGTCAGCACGACCACCAGGGCGGCGGGCACGATGACGGCGGCGATGCGCCGCCAGGCCACCCCGCCCTTGAGCACCCCCGACAGCGCGCCGGGCAACGCGGTCGCGGGGGTCAGCTTGGCCGCGATGGCCGCGCCGAGCAGCGCCCCGCGGCCGCGGACCACGCACAAGGCGAGCACCACGAGCAGTACGCCCAGCATGTCGATGTGCGCGTTGTTCACCGCCTCGGCGGGCACGGCCGGGCACCATGCCCACAAGGCGGCCCGGCCCGCGCCCGCCCGTCGCCACAACGCCAGCAGCACCGCGATCGCCATCAGCGCGCCGCCGACCTGCAACCCCTTGTGCCGCGAACCCTCCGGCGTCAGCCGGTGCACCAGCAGGAAGTACCCCTCCGCCAGCGGCGGGTAGATCGTGTGCACGGCGGGCCGGTTGATCCGAGTGCACACCCCTTGCGAGACCCGGGCCCGATCGGGCGCGTCACAGTCGGCCGGGAACAACCACCCGTCACGCAACGGGCTCAGCGCCGGATCGGCGGGGGGATGGTCATAGGGCGAGATGCCCGCCGCCTGCACCCGGCCGTCCCACGCGTACCGGTAGGAATCGGTGCTGGTGCTCGGTGGTGCGACCAAACCGGTGGCGGTCATGATGACGCCGCCCACGACGACCAGCACCGCGCGCTGCCGCGCCGGCACCGACCTGGCCAGCCACAGCGCCACGGCGAACAGCCCCCACGCGACCAGATACCACGGCAGCAGGCCAGGGCGCCCGAACGCCATCCTGACCAGGACGGCGACGAGCGCCAGGAGTGTCGCGCCGACGTACACCGTGTACCTGCTCACGCTCCGGCCACACTCCATGAGGCCGCGGCGGCCCGGTTCATCCGCACTCCGTAAGGAGTCGCCGCTCCCGCTCATGCCCGCCCTTCTCGGCCGGCCAGGACTCGGCGCATGTCGCCGATGGCCCGCAGCGTGCCGCGTACGGTGCCGGTCACCTTCGACCGGCCTGCCCGGGCCAGGTAGTTCACCTCGACCTCGCCGATCCGCCAGCCTTCGGACGCCGCGCGCAGGACCATCTCCAGGGGATAGCCGCAGCGCCGGTCGGCCAGTCTCAGCGCCAGCAGGTCGGCGCGCCGGCCCGCCCGCATCGGCCCGAGATCGTGCAGGAGGGCGCCGGTCCGGCGGCGCAGCCTCCTGGCCAGCAGGGCGTTGCCGATCCGGGCATGCATCGGCCACGACACACCGGGGCCGAGCATGCGACGGCCGAGGACCAACTCCGCCGCGCCGGCCAGGACGGGCCCCGCCACCAGCGGCAACTGTTCGGGGTCCAGGGACGCGTCGGCGTCCATGAAGCAGACCACGTCCGTGGTCGCGGCCACCAGCCCGGCATGGCAGGCGGCACCGAACCCGCGCCGGGGCTCGGTCACCACCGTGGCACCGAGCTTGGCGGCGACCCGTGCGGATCCATCGGTCGAGCCGTTGTCGACCACGATCGGATGGAAGCCGTCCGGCATCCGCCCGAGCACCCACGGCAGGGCCGCCTCCTCATTCAGACAGGGCAGCACCACATCCACCTTCATGGATCGACGCTAGAGCCACAGGACGCGCTCGATCCCCATGGGAGGGTCACGTGCCTTCAGAGAAATCGCCAGTTCCCAGGGGCGCCACGGCGAACTCCCGCATTCCTTCGGCGAAGCCGATCCGCGCGCGGAAGCCGAGTTCGTGCGTGGCGCGGTCGGCGGCGGCGACGATGTGCCGCACGTCGCCCAGGCGATACTCGCCGGTCGTGACCGGATCGGGACCACCGTGTGCGGCCGCGAGCGCGGTGGCCATCTCCCCGATCGTGTGCGGTTCGCCGCTGGCTACGTTGCAGGCGGTCAGCGCTCCGGGAGGAGTGTGGGAGCCGAGGGCCGCGAGGTTGGCGCGGGCGACGTCCCGCACGTGCACGAAGTCCCGCCGCTGGCGCCCGTCCTCGAACACTCGAGGTGCCCTGCCTGCCTCCAGAGCCGACCGGAAGATCGCCGCGACCCCCGAATAGGGCGTGTCCCTGGGCATCCTCGGGCCGTAGACGTTGTGGTAGCGCAGCGCGATCGGCGTACCGCCGGTCTCCCGCGCCCAGTTGGCGGCCAGGTGCTCCTGAGCGAGCTTGGTGGTCGCGTAGACGTTACGGGGATCCGGGGGCGCGTCCTCCTCGATCGCGGCGGGTGCCAGCTCCGCCCCGCAACTCGGGCAGCGGGGTTCGAACGCGCCGCGGGCGAGATCCTCCCGAGCACGCGGGCCCGGGCGGGTCCGGCCGTGTCGCGGGCAGTCGTAGGCGCCCTCCCCGTACACGACCATCGACGAGGCCAGGACCAGGCGGCCCACACCGTGTTCGGCCATGGCGGCGAGCAGCACGGCGGTGCCGTGAACGTTGACCGAGGTGTAGTCGGGCAGGTCGGCGACGCTGGACCCGAGCCCTACCTTCGCCGCCTGATGGGACACCGCGTCGACGCGGCGCAGCAACCCCGCGAGCACGTCCGCGTCGCGCACGTCACCGACCACGTGACCGGCCCCTGGCCGGCGGTCGAGGCCGGTGACCTCGTGGCCGGCCGCCCGCAGCGCCTCGACCACATGACTTCCGATGAACCCGGCCGCGCCGGTGACCAGTACTTTCACCGCTCCAACGCTAGGGCCGAACCTCCGGCGAGCACTGAACGTCACACGCCCTTGTCCTCACCAGAATCGGCAACGGTACGTTACGCCACTCCAAATAGGGGTATTTCCGGCAAACGGAATAAACAGCCCTATTCACGGCCACCGGCCTGGGCGCCCAGCTGCTTTCGGCAGAGCGCTTGTTTCGGGGTGATTCGGTGTCAGATCGGCAAAACGCCAGCGCTTGGCTGCGAGCCCATCCCCCACCGGGCCCCTTCCGGCCGGGGTTCTGGCGCAGTCCGCTGCGCGGCCCATGGCTGACCTCGGTCTTCGGCCTCGTCCTGCTGTTCGGGATCCCGATCATCGCGATCACAGGACTGGTGTCCTACGCCGCCTACGATCCGCAGCTGCCCATCAACGACGCGACCCCTGAAAAGGGATGGCTGGGCTTCTACCTGTTCGACTGGCCGACGCACCCGGCCTGGCTGTACCGGGTCACGCAGGGAGTGCACGTCGTCCTCGGGCTGACGTTGACCTCAGTGCTGCTGGCCAAGCTGTGGTCGGTGATCCCCAAGCTGTTCACCTGGCCACCGGCCCGCTCCCCCGCCGAAGCCGTGGAGCGCGCCAGCCTGCTGCTCCTGGTCGGCGGCGCGGTGTTCGAGTTCGTCACCGGCATCCTGAACATCCAGCTCTTCTACGTCTTCCCGTTCTCCTTCTACCCGGCCCACCTGTACGGGGCGTGGATCTTCCTCGCGGCCTTCGTCGTCCACGTCGCCTTCAAGCTGCCGAAGATGGTCCGATCGCTGCGATCGCGGAGCTTCCTTCGTGAGCTGCGGACCGGGCTGGACGCCACCCGGCCGGAGCCACCCGATCCCGATGGCCTGGTTCCCCCGTCTCCGGCGGAGCCCACCATGTCCCGGCGGGGCCTGCTCGCCTTCGTGGGCGGCGCCTCGCTGATCACGCTCGGCCTGTCCGCCGGCCAGACCCTGGACGGACCGCTGCGCCGTACCGCGCTACTGGCCCCGCACGGACGGGTCTACGGCCCCGGCCCCAACGACTTCCAGGTGAACAAGTCCGCCACCGCCATGGGCGTCCATCTGGCGGACACCGGCCCGGCCTGGAGGCTGGAGCTGACCGGACCGCATCCGGCCAGCCCGAGCCGCGCAGATCTGCTGGCGATGCCGCTGCACACCTACGCGCTGCCGATCGCGTGCGTGGAGGGATGGTCCACGCAACAGTCGTGGACGGGTGTACGGCTGGCCGATCTGGCCCGGCTGGCAGGGATGGCGCCCGGCACTGCGGAGGTGCTCGTCGAATCCCTGCAACGCGGCGGCTCCTTCAGCCGGGCATCGCTGAGCGCGGGTCAGGTGGCCGACCCCCGCTCCCTGCTCGCCTTGCGGGTCAACGGCGCCGATCTGTCCCTCGATCACGGCTATCCCGCCAGGATCATCGTCCCGAACGCCCCCGGCGTGCACAACACGAAATGGGTCCGCGAACTCAGCTTCCATCCCACGGCGGAATGAGGGACGACATGCCTTCCCGGATCCGCAGGAGGATGGCCCGCCGCTACGGGGCCGACCCGTTGCACCTGCTGGCGCTGCTCGCCTGCTTCGCCCTGGCCGGATACGCCGCCGGCCGCGTCGTCGCCGCGGGCATCTGGGTCGGCTTCCTGGTGTGGTTCGTCGGCGCCGCGGTCCTCCACGACCTTCTGCTGTACCCGCTGTACGCCCTCGCCGACGTCGCCGCGCAACGGCGGCCGTGGCGTCGCCGCCGGCGACCGTCCGGCACCCCCACCTGGCCGTCATCGATCAATTACCTGCGCGTGCCGGTCGCGCTGTCCGGGCTGCTGCTCCTCATCTGGTTCCCCCTCATCCTCCGGCTGGCCGAGGGCGACTACCACCGGTCAACGGCGCTGGACACGAGCCCGTACCTCGGCCGCTGGCTGCTGGTCACCGGCGTGCTCTTCGCCGGATCAGCGATCGCGTACGCCATCCGGCTGCGCCGCCACAAGACCTCGGCCGAGCCGCCACCTCCCCTCCGAACGCCGCAAGCCCCGCGATCCTCGCCGGGTGGATGATGAGGCTCCCTTGAGCACCAGGCCGATCAGCGACCACGCCCTGCTAGGGGACTGCGCGTACATCTCGGCCGGACCCGAACAGGCACAGCGTTGGACTCTCCCACCGTGGGAGAGTCCACCATGATGGCGTGCACGACGAACGGCGACCCGCAGAGGCCCCGCAAGAAGAACTGATCACCCTCGTTCAGGAGAGCACGGCATGACCACGGTAATAGACATCGATGCCCGCGGTACGCAGCACTGCGAGACGACAGCTCTGGGGGTGCTGCTGCGACACCAAGGACTCGATCTGTCCGAGCCCATGCTCTTCGGCCTCGGCTCCGGCCTGTCCTTCATCTACTGGGACAGCAAGAACATGGGCTTCCCCTTCCTTGGGGGACGGATCAAGCCTTTCGACCTCACCAGAAACCTGGCCACCAGACTCAAGCTGGAGCTTCTGTCCCAGGAAACCGCCTCGCCCCGCAGGGCATGGGAGAACGTTGTAACCCCCATCGACGCCGGCCACCCCGTCGGCCTGCAGCTCGACAGCTACTACCTGGACTACTTCGGGTCGAAGGTGCACTTCGGCGGTCATTTCGTCGCCATGTACGGCTATGACGACCACGACGCCTACCTGGTGGACACCGGCCAGCAAGGCGGAGCAGTATCCACCAGCCTGACCGGCCTCGCCGAGGCCAGGGCCGCGCGCGGTCCGATGACCGCCAAGCACCGCTCCTTCACCCTCACCGCTCCAAGGAACCTGCCCCACCCACAGAGCCAGATCATTCCCGCCATCACCGCCTGCGCCGACGCCTTCCTCAACCCGCCCATCGCCAACCTCGGCCACCGAGGCATTGAGAAGGCCGGCAAGCTGGTACGCACATGGCTCCAGCGCACTGACGACCCGCAGCGGGACCTACCGCAGGCCGCCCTCTTGATGGAGAAGGCCGGCACCGGCGGCGCCCTGTTCCGCAACCTCTACCGCGACTTCCTCGCCGAATGCACCGAACTGCTCGACAGCGGCCACCTACGCACCGGCCTCGGGTTGTACTCCGAGGCAGCCACCCTGTGGACGGCAACCGCGGCACTGATCGCAAAAGCCGGTGAATCAGACGATGCGCAGTGCCTCGTGCAGGCAGGCACCATCCTCAGCGACCTTTCACGCATAGAGCACGAGGCCATGCAGGCACTGAACCGCCTGGAGTAACGAGACCCCAAGCGGATCTCCTGGGCAGCAGGTGGCGATCCCGGGCGCCGATGAGTTTCGGTCGCGGCAGTGGTCTCGCTCTCGAAACGGCTGGAAAGGAGCGGTTCCGGTGGACCTGTACAGCGTCGTGTGCGTGCGTGACCGGGCGGCATCGCAGAAGTGGTTCGAGGTGTTCTTCGGGCGGCCGGCGGACGAGATCATCGGCGCGGAGTACCTGTGGCAGGTCGGTGAGAACGCGTGGGTCGTCATCGACGACCGGCGCGTGCGGGCCGCACGGGTGGGCGGCACCATGATCACGCTCGGCGTGACCGACCTCGACGACATCGTGGCCCGGCTGGCCGCGCACGGCATCCAGCACGAGCCCGTGGAAACCTACGGCAACGGCGTGCGCCACGTGGAAGTCCTCGACCCGGACGGCAACAGCCTGTCTCTCGCGGAGGCGCCCGCCCAGTGATACCGAGCTCGACAAGCACCCGAAAAGCAGACAACCTCACCGCCCCAGCCCGCTACAGGATGAAACGCCGACCTCGCCGCCGTCTGCGACATACGCGATGAAGCTGGACCGCCTTTACATTGTAGATCAAGAATTAACGCCGTCGGCTTCTGGGCGGCGCACGGCAGAGGCGGCGAAGTCGACGCCAAGCAACCCCGAAAGAGGCGGAAGAACTAGGTTCGCACTACGGCGACTGGGCACGGGGCGTGCTGGAGGAGCGAGGTGATCGTTCCGAGGTGGTCGGCCCGCTTGCGACCCGCCACGACGAGCGTCGGCGTCTTGTGCGTCTCCTGAACCATGGAGACGACGTTCGGATGGCTCTCCTGCCAGGCCTTGGGCTCGGCGGTGGTGACCAGCGCGAGCCGGCGCAGGTCCGCCTCACCGGCGGCGAACTCCAGGACCGAGGCGGTCGGTTCCTTGTCGGCGACCACGATCGGCCCTGGATGCGCGGGGGCGGGCAGCGGCCCTGGTCCGCGTACCACGATCACTGGGCACTCGGCACGCGCGGCGACATATCGGGCCACCGACCCCACAAGGGCCCCGGGCAACCCGTGCAGCCCTCGCGAGCCGACCACGACGAGGGCGGCGTCGCTGGACAGTTCGACGAGCCGCGGTGCCGCCGGGCCCTCGTACAGGTCGGTCTCGATCCCGACGACCGAGCTGGTCGAGCGGGCGCAGTCGGCGCCGTGCCACAGCACGTGGTCGGCTGCCTTGCGCAGGTGGTTCTTGGCCTCCTCGTCGGCTTCGCCGTAGGGCCACTGCCAGGCGTGGGCGACGGTCAGCGGGAGCTTTCTGAGCTCGGCCTCGTCAAGCGCCCAGTCCAGGGCCTGTACGGAGAAGTCCGAGCCGTCGTAGCCGAGCACGATGTGGTTCATCGCAGTTGCCTCCTTCCAGGCGGCGCTGCCGCCACACGGATGGTGGTCCCGTCGCGCACGGTGACCCGCAAGCGCGGAGCGCACTACTTCAGGTACGGGTTGCGCTGGATGCTGGGGAGGTTGCCGAGGCCGAGGGTGGTTCCGGCGCCTGCCAGGGCGAGGCCGACCAGGACGATGGCGTAGATGATGTGCTCGTCCATGAACGGGTTGTTGGCCAGAGGCAGCTCGGCCGCCCACATAAGGACCAGCATGAGGGTGCCGGTGACGGCGGCGATCCGGAGGCCGACGCCCAGGATGAGCGCGGCGCCGATACCCAGCAGGCCGAGCATGAACAACCAGTCCACCCAGGGCTGCCCGGCCAGGCCGGAGAAGAAGCCGCCGAGCGCGTTCTCACCGGCGCCCTTGAGGAACCCGGTCGTCGGGCTGCCACCCGAGATCCAGGCTCGGTTGGCCGGAGTGGCGAAACCCCAGCCGACGGTCTTGTCCAAGAACGCCCACAGGAAGATCCAGCCGATCGAGATCCGGGCGACCGCCCAGACATAATCGACCGGCCGGGTCTCACGCTCGCTCGGATCAGCGTCCATGACGGGCCTGGCATGAGAAGTAGCCATGATGCCCCCCCTTCACAGGATGTGCGACTGCTCTCACCTGCCTCCAGGACACCTCAGCCGGCCCAGCCGCCGACAGAGCCCTTGTGCCCGCCGTATCGGGCCATTCGACCTTTCGCGACTGTCAGCGCTGCAGGTGACATGTCACCGTCTGCCCTGGCCAGGTCAGGCGGTATGTCGCGGGCCGGCTGCCTCGCCCACCCACCGCCGGTGCAGGGCCAGAAGTCCGTCAGGTAAGAGCCGAAGGACCCTGTTTGCCCCGGTGACCTGTGCGTAGCGTCATGGGCATGGCAGCCATCGACCTGAACAGGCTCCGTGGCGTCGTCTTCGACACTGACGGTGTGGTCACCGACACCGCCAGGGTCCACGCGGCCGCGTGGAAGCACGTGTTCGACGGCTTCCTGCGCGGCCGTTCCGCTCCTTTCGATGTCCGTGCCGACTACCTGCGTTACGTCGACGGGCGGTCGCGTCTGGACGGGGTCCGTACGTTCCTGGCCTCCCGCAGCGTCTGCCTGCCCGAAGGCGGGCCGCAGGACGAGCCGGGCGCGTTGACCGTGCACGGGCTCGGACTGGCCAAGGACGCGCTGTTCGTCCAGGAGATCGCCGAGCATGGGGTGGCGGCCTTCCCCTCGACCGTCGCCTTGCTGCACGAGTTGCGGCGGCGCGGTTGCCGTACCGCCGTGGTGTCGGCGAGCAGGAACTGCCGCGCGGTGATCTCGTCGGCGGGGCTGATGCACCTGTTCGACGTGCTGGTCGACGGCACCGAGGTCGCCCGGCTGGGGCTGCCCGGCAAGCCTGACCCGGCATTGTTCCTGGAGGCCGCCCAGCGGTTGGAGCTTCCGGCGGGCGAGGTGGCGATCGTGGAGGACGCGCTGCCCGGTGTCGAGGCGGGGCGCAGAGGCGGCTTCGCCCTGGTCGTCGGGGTGGACCGGTCGCGCTCCCAGGGGGCCGCGATGCGCCGCGCCGGAGCGGGCATCGTGGTGACGGATCTGGCCGAGCTGGCCGTCAGCGGCCGCGTCCCTGTGTTCTGGCGATGAATCACTGAACGTTCGCCCACGGGGGTTCGACCCGGCCGCGCAACAGATCCCGCCACGCGGATGCGGCCTGGATATCGACGCGGATCAGGTGACACGGAAGGCGTCGGCGTTGCGTGCGCACCAGGTGGCGAAGGTGCGGGGCTTGCGCTGAAGCAGGCGCTCCACGGTGTCGGTACGGAATCCGGCGGTGTCGCCGCGCATGAGGTGGAACCCCTCGATGATGGCCTCGGCCAGCGCCGGCGGTGCCCCGTTGGGGAATCGGGAGGCAACGGCCTCCTCCGCGGTGGTCACTGGCCGGATCGCGATATCCCGGCCGGTCGCCGCAGCAAGGATCTCGACCTGTTCGGTGATGGTGAACATCTCCTCGCCGGTGACGACGTACTCCTGGCCTTGGTGGCCGTCATCGGTCAGAGCCAGGGCGGCGACGGCGGCGATGTCGGCGGGGTCGATCGGCGCGTACCGGCCGGGGCCGACCGGATCGAGGACATAGCCCGCCTCGCGGATGGTGGGCAGCCAGTCGAAGGCGTTGGTCATGAAGCCGCCGGGTCGCAGGAAGGTGGCCGGGATGCCGGAAGCTCGGATGGCCTGCTCGCGTTCGTGGTGCCAGCGGCCCATGGCGGGCATGGGGTCGCCGAGCACGTTGAACGAGGACAGGTGCACGATGTGACGCACCCCCGCGGACTGGGCGGCGGCGACGGCGTGCCGGGTGTGGTCGAGGCCGATGCCGGGGGTGAGCAGGAACAACCGGTCGACTCCCGCGAAGGCGGGCGGCAGCGTCGCCGGGTCGTTCAGGTCCGCCACGACCCGTTCGGTCCGCTCGGGCAATGCGGCGGCGCGGGCCGGGTCGCGGGTCAGGACGCGGAACGGCACACCGGTCTCGTCCAGCTCGCGGACGAGCTCGCGGCCGACGTTCCCGGTAGCACCGGTGACCAGTATCATGAGAACCCCTAAATCGTGTACCGGTTAATGATTGAGAGAACGCTAACCGGTACATGATCTGCTGTCAATCGCACCATGCATCATCGGAGGCCTCGACGTGCCTGAGTTCCTGGACATGCACAGCAAGACGTCGAAGGTGCTGCGGGCGGCGGCCGAGGCGGCCGTGCGGCGCCATGGGCTGCACCTGGGACAAGATCACCTACTCGCGGTGCTGTGGCGGCAGGACGGCCGCACCCCGGGCGAGGTCGCCGCCGCACTGAACGTCACCACCCCCAACGTGGTCAAGGCGGCCAACCGGATGACCGCCGCCGGCCTGCTCACCCGGCGCCGCGACGACCGGGACAACCGTCTGGTCCGGCTGTGGCTCACCGACGCCGGGCGCGCCCTGCAAGCACCCATCGAGAAGGAACGGCGCCTCCTCGAAGAGAAGGTCACCGCCGACCTCACCGAGACCGAGCGCGAACTTCTCCTCAGTGCGCTGACGAAGATCCACCACTCGGCGAACGCCCTGCTGGACACCCCCAGCGATCAGCGCGACTCGGCCACCACCTGACGCTGCCGGGCCGTGCGGCGAAAGCCACCAGCCGCCACCGCGCGCACGATGCCTGCCGTTCGGCCCTGTCCCGATGGGACCTTCGCTTCTGGTTCGACACTCCATCACCTGCGAAAACAGGCAGGGGAGACGACGCGGTCCCCCGATGTCGCCCGGAAGCCGGCAGGTCGGAGAGGAAGACATGGTGATCCCCGCACCCTCTGGGTTGTCGTCCGCGGAGGCGGCCGTACGTCTTGAGCGGGATGGAGCCAACCTCCTCCCGCGCAAGCCGCCCGTTCCGTTGTGGCGGCGGGTGATGGCCCAGCTTCGCGATCCGCTGATCATCGTTCTGCTCGTGGCGGCGGCGTTGACCGTCTTCACAGGCGACTGGACCGACACGGCCGTCATCATGCTCGTGATCGTGGTCAACACCTCCGTCGGCGTGGCGCAGGAGATCCGCGCCGACCGAGCCATCACGGCATTGTCACAGCTCACGGCCCCTGCGGCCCGCGTGATCCGCGACGGTTCCCAGACGCGGGTTCCGGCAGCCGACATCGTCGTGGGAGACCTGCTGGTGCTGGCCGAAGGCGACATCATCGTGGCCGACGCCACGGTGGTGGAGTCGGCGGCCTTGCTCGTCGACGAGTCGTCCTTGACCGGCGAGTCGGTGCCGGTGGACAAGGCCGGCGACGATCCGGTCTCCTCGGGCACCGTCGTGGTCAGAGGGCGTGGCCGGGCCGCGGTCACCGCCGTCGGGGCGGCGAGCGCCAGTGGCCGCATCGCCTCCATGATGGTCAAGGGAGCCGGTCTCACGCCGTTGCAACAGCGCCTGATGGGGGTGGGCCGGCTGCTGGCCGGCGTCGCGGTGTTGCTGTCCGCGCTGGTGCTGGCCCTGGGACTGGTCCGCGGGCAACCGGTCGAGCTGATGGTGGTGACCGCGATCAGCCTGGTGGTCGCGGCCGTGCCCGAGTCACTGCCGGCCGTCGTGACCTTGAGCCTGGCATTGGGAGCGCGCCGGATGGCCGCGCGCGATGCTCTCGTACGCAGGCTGCCCGCCGTGGAAACGCTGGGCTCCGTGACCGTGCTCGCCACCGACAAGACCGGGACCCTCACCGAGGGCCGGATGGTCACCCGGCAGGTGTGGACTCCTACGGGAGAGGCCACGATTACCGGCTCCGGATACGCGCCCGACGGCGAGGTCGAACGCGACGACTCCCTCGACGGAGCGAGCCTCACCGACCTGCTGACGGCGACCGTACTGTGCAACGACGCGAGACTGTCACCGCCGCGGGACCCCGGCGAGGAGTGGACGGCGCTGGGCGACCCGACCGAGGCGGCCTTGCTCGCCGCAGCCGCCAAGCTCGGCCTGGACCGCGGGGAACTGCAGGGGCGCTTCCCGCGCGTCGCCGAGCGTCCCTTCGACAGTGAACGCAAGCGGATGAGCACCGTGCACCGTCTGCCCGACGGGCGTGGCCGGGTGATCTGCAAGGGAGCACCCGAAGCGCTGCTCCACCCGCCTGTCCTGGTCGACGGTCCCGCGCTGCTGGCCCGCGCGGCCGAGCGCGCCGAGCGGCTCGCCCAGGCCGGATACCGGGTCTTGGCGGTGGCGAGCACCGATCTGAACGCTGTTCCGGACACAGCGCGGGAGAGCGGATTGTCGCTGCTCGGGCTGGTCGGCATCCTGGATCCGCCGCGTCCCGCGGCGGCCGCCGCGATCGCCGCCTGCAAGCAGGCCGGAATCAGACCGCTGCTCATCACCGGCGATCACCCTGGGACCGCTCGCGCCGTCGCCACCGAGCTGGGCATCATCGCCGCCGGCGACCCGGTCGTGGACTGCCGGGATCTCGGATCCTCCGATCAGGCCGGGGCCGGAGTGTACGCCCGCGCCACCCCCGGGCAGAAGCTCGAGATCATTCAGGGCCTGCGGGATCGCGGCGACACCCTCGCCATGACCGGTGACGGCGTCAACGACGGACCGGCGCTACGACGCGCCGACATCGGTGTGGCCATGGGCAAACGCGGCACCGAAGTCGCCCGTCAGGCGGCCGACCTCGTACTCGCCGACGACAACCTGGACACCGTCGTCGCGGCCGTCGAGGAGGGCCGCCGGGTCTACGCCAACATCCGCCGGTTCCTGGTCTACGGCCTCTCGGGCGGAGCCGCCGAGATCGCGGTGATGCTGCTGGGGCCGTTCGCCGGCCTCGCGCTCCCCCTGCTTCCCGCCCAGATCCTGTGGATCAACCTGCTCACCCATGGACTGCCGGGTGTGGCTCTCGGTGGCGAGCCGGCCATCCCCGGAGCGATGGCTTCCCCACCCCGGCCTCCCACCCAGAGCATCCTGGGCGCGGGGCTGTGGCAGCGCCTGATCCGGATCGCCGTCGTCCTGACCGCCGTCACCCTCGGCGTCGCCGTCTGGGCCGGCCAAACAGGACGTCCCTGGCAGAGCATGGCCTTCTTCGCCCTTGGCGCCACCCAGCTCGGCGTCGCGCTCGGCTCCCGCACCAGGCCGGGCTCGCTGGCCAACCCGATGCTGCTGCTCGCCGTCGCCGGCGCGTTCGTCCTGCAGCTCGCCGGCTTGTACTTTCCACCGCTGCGCGAGTTGCTCGGCACCGAACCGCTGCCCTTGAGCGACCTGTTGATCGTCACCGCGCTGTCCACCCTCGGCTACGCCGCCGTCCGCCTCGACCGAATCGTGCACCCCTCCCGCCCGCCACGACCCATGCCATCCCCGGGCGTATAAGTCCCTTCACCGTCCCGTACGGACCAAGGACCGGACGCTCCTGGCGCACGGCGTCAGCGCCGTGCCGGTGGTCCACGAGCGCAACCATGTCCTCGGCGTGGTGTCCGAGGCGGATCCGCTGGAAGCGCGACGACTCCACGTGGGCCGGCGATGCCCCTTAGGGACTTTCGCCCCTTTTCTACCCTGGTCCCGGCCGGTTAGCGTCGGAATATGATTCGTGTGTTTCTCGTCGATGACCATGAGGTGGTACGGCGGGGCGTGGCCGCCCTGCTGGACTCCGAAGAGGACATCGAGGTGATCGGCGAGGCCGGGACGGCGGAGTCGGCGATCGCCCGCATTCCGGCGCTCAAGCCGGACGTGGCGGTGCTGGACGTGCGGCTGCCCGACGGCAATGGCGTGGACGTGTGCCGCGAGGCCCGTTCGAGGCTGCCGGAGCTGGCATGCCTGATGCTGACGTCCTTCGCCGACGACGACGCGTTGTTCGACGCGGTGATGGCGGGCGCGTCCGGGTACGTGCTCAAGCAGATCCACGGCTCCGACCTGGTGGGCGCCGTGCGCACGGTCGCCTCGGGGCAGTCGCTGCTCGATCCGCAGACCACCGCGGCGATGCTGCAGCGGCTACGGGAGCACGCCGCCAGGAAGGACCCGCTGGCGGCGCTGTCGGAGCAGGAGCGGCACATCCTGGACCTGATCGGTGAAGGGCTGACCAACCGGCAGATCGGCGAGCGGATGTTCCTGGCCGAGAAGACGGTCAAGAACTACGTGTCCAACCTGCTGTCCAAGCTCGACATGCAGCGCCGTACCCAGGCTGCGGCGCTCTCGGCACGATTGCGGGCAGATCGCCGGGAGTAAGCAGGCTGCGCGTCCGCCACAGTCTCCGCTGCTGCGCCGCCCGCGCTGACCAACGACCATCCCGTTCGGGACTTCCGGCCCTACCAGGTGCACTCCCCCGGGGCTGTGATGAAGGTACAACAACAGCAGACGAGAAGGGCTGACCCGTGAAGCTCAGGACCGTCGCCGACGTGATGACCGCCAAGGTCGTCACGGTTACCGCGAAGACCCCGTTCAAGGACATCGCCGAGACCTTGATCGCCGGCGGCATCAGCGCCGTCCCGGTGGTCGACGACGACGGCCACGTCGTCGGCATGGTGTCGGAGGCCGACCTGCTCCGTAAGGAGGAGTTCCGCGAGCAGTTCTACCGGGAGGGCTACCGGCCACCGCTGCGCGCCCGGCTGCGCCATCCCAAGGGCAAGGAGAAGGCCACCGGTGACACCGCGGGCGAGCTGATGACCAGCCCGCCGATCACCGTCTCGCCCCAGGCCTCGGCCGTCTCGGCCGCCCGGCTGATGGACGCCCACGACGTCAAACGGCTCGCCGTCGTCGACGCGGCCGGCCGGCTGGCCGGCATCGTGAGCCGCCGCGACCTGATCAAGGTGTTCCTGCGCGGCGACGACGACATCGCCGCCGAGGTGCGCGAGGACGTCCTCGACCGGGGGCTGTGGGTGGACACCTCCGGCGTCACCGTCAACGTACGCCACGGCGTCGTGACGCTGAGCGGCCAGATGGACCGCAGGACCGAGACCTCGATCGCCGTCCGCATGACCGGCCGGATCGACGGCGTGGTCGACGTCATCGACGAGCTCACCTGGAAGCACGACGACTCCAAGTGGGAGGCCCGATAGTCATGCTCGTGCGTGAGGTCATGAGCAGCCCGCCCGTCACCGTACGCCGCACCGACCCGGTGCGGCAGGCCATCCGGACGCTGCACGGCCATGACATCACCGCGGCCCCGGTCGTGGACGACACCGATCGGCTCGTCGGTGTGGTCAGCGAGCTCGACCTGCTGCGGGGCGAGTTCGAACCCGACCCCCGTGCCTCGGTACGGCCCGTCGGTCCGGCTACCGAACCGCCGCCCCGCCGGGTCATGGAGGTCATGACCCGCGAGGCCGTCACGGTGACCGAGACGACGGACGTCACCAAGGCGATCGACCTCATGGTCGGCAAGCGGATCAAGAGCCTGCCCGTCGTACAGGGGGACCGGATCGTGGGCATGGTCAGCCGCCGCGACCTGCTGGCCATGCTCGCCCGGCCGGACGAGCAACTGCGCCAGGACGTGATCGCCGCGCTGCGCGAGCACTACCCCTTCGGGCCCAGCTGGGACGTCACCGTCCGCGACGGCGTGGCCCAGCTGAGCGGCTCGCCCCACGAACACGCCGACCACATCGCCGACGTGCTCGCCCGCACGGTGCCCGGCATCGTCCGGGTCAGACACCTGAGGTGATCGCCAACCGCGTCCTCGCGAGCCGCTCATGAACCCATGGGTCCTGTCCTACGAGGGTTACGATCCGGCCTCCGAGGGGTTGCGCGAAGCGCTGTGCACGCTGGGCAACGGCCGGTTCGCCACGCGCGGCGCGACCCCTGACGGCGAGCTGCGTACCGCGGGCACCTACGCCGCGGGGTGCTATGACCGCCTGGACTCCACCGTCGCGGGGCGGACGGTGACCAACGAGGACCTGGTCAACCTGCCTGACTGGCTGCCTCTCACCTTCGCCGCCCCCGGCTCGGACTGGTTCCGGCCGGAGCGGGCCGACCTGCTGGAGTACCGTCAGGAGCTCGACATGCGCCACGGGATCCTGCACCGGGCGCTGCGCCGGCGCGACGAGGCGGGCCGCATCACCGCGGTACGGCAACGCCGCCTGGTCTCCATGGCCGACCCGCGCCTGGCCGCCCTGGAAACCACCTTCACCGCCGAGAACTGGTCGGGCCCGCTCCGCGTCCGCGCCACCCTGGACGGCAGGGTGACCAACAGCGGCGTGGCCCGCTACCGCGACCTGCGCGGCGACCACCTCACCTGCCATGACACCGGCGACCAGGACGGCCTCACCTGGCTGACCGCCACCACCCGCTCCTCCCGGATCACCGTGGCGCTCGCCTCCCGTACCGACACCGCCACCCCCGCCCGCGAGGTGATCCGCGAAGGGGACCGGATCGGCACGGAACACGTGCTCGACCTCACGCGGGGCGAACCCGCCACGCTGACCAAGATCGTGGCCTTGGCGACCTCGCGCGACGCCGCCGTCCACGACGCCCGCTCCGCGGCGATCCGCGCCGTACGACCGGCGCCGTGCTTCGACACGCTGGTGACGCGGCACGCGGCGGCCTGGGAGCGGCTGTGGCATCGCGCCCAGGTCGATGTGGACGGACCGGAGCTCTCGCAGATCGTTCACCTGCATGTCTTCCACCTGCTGCAGACGCTCTCCCCGTACACCGCGGACCTCGACGTCGGTGTGCCCGCCCGCGGCCTGCACGGCGAGGCCTACCGCGGGCACGTGTTCTGGGACGAGCTGTTCGTCCTGCCCTGGCTGAACCTGCGCTTCCCCGAGACCTCGCTCGGCCTGCTCCGCTACCGGTGGCGGCGGCTGCCCGAAGCCAGGGCGGCGGCCCGGGACGCCGGGTATGACGGGGCGATGTTCCCCTGGCAGAGCGCCGGCGACGGGCGCGAGGAGACCCAGACGCTGCACCTCAACCCCGCCTCGGGCCGCTGGCTGCCCGACGCCTCCCACCTGCAGCGGCACATCGGCCTGGCCATCGCCTACAACGTGTGGCAGCACCACCTGGCCACCGGCTCGATGCCGCCGTGGTGCGCGGAGCTGCTCATCGGCATCGCCAGGTTCTTCGCCTCGCTGGCCGTGCTCGACCCCGCTTCTGGACGGTACGAGATACGCGGCGTCATGGGACCCGACGAGTACCACGAGCGCTACCCGGGCGCCTCCTCGCCCGGCCTGGCCAACAACGCCTACACCAACGTCATGACCGTGTGGCTGCTGCTGCGCGCCCGAGACACCCTGGACCTGCTGCCCGAACTCGTGGTCTCCGCGCGGGAGCGGGCCCGCTGGGACGACATCACCCGCCGCATGCGGGTCGACTTCCACGACGGCGTGATCAGCCAGTTCACCGGCTACGCCGACCTGCTGGAGCTGGACTGGGCACGCTACCGAGGCGTGCGCCGGCTCGACCGGGCGCTCGAGGCCGACGGCGACGACGTCAACCGCTACAAGGCGGCCAAACAGGCCGACACCCTGATGCTCTGCTACCTGCTCACCTCCGACGAGCTGGTGGGGATCCTGAACCGGCTGGGCTATCCGGTCGAACCCAGCCTGATCCCCCGCATGGTCGGCTACTACCTCGACCGCACCAGCCACGGCTCCACGCTGAGCGCCGTCGTACACGCCTGGGTGCTCTCCCGCTCCGACCGGGCCCGGTCCTGGCACTTCTTCGCCGAGGCGCTGTTCAGCGACCTCAAGGACGTCCAGCACGGTACGACGGCCGAGGGCATCCACCTCGGCGCCATGGCCGGCACCCTCGATCTGCTGGAGCGCTGCTACCTGGGCCTGGAGATCCGCCCCGACGGCTGCGCCTCGACCCGCTGCTTCCCGACCGGCTCGGCGTGCTGTCGATGCCGATCCGCTTCCGCGGCTCCCAGCTCTTCATCGACGCCGACCACCGGCAGGCACGCGTCAACGGCGTGGTCTGGACGGCTCCGACGATGGAGAGCCTGGACGCGAGGAATGCCTCGAGCTGATGAGCCCGGCGGCATCGGCCGGGTGGCCTTCAACGGCTCCCACGGCCCGGCGAAGGCACCTGTATGTCCGCGTCAGCCCGCAGCAGGTCACCGGCCGCCGCATCCACAACCTCTGACAGCGTGGCTATCGGAACAGGGCGTCGTCGATGGTGAAGCGGATGAACTCCCCCTCGGCCCACCGATCACCGCCGGGCCACCAGCCGCCCGCCAGATAGGCCGGAATGGTGAAGCCGTCGAATTCGATCTCGCGCCCGCACTCCACCCCGAACACGTGGTCGCGGTAGCGGCCCTCCCCGGGATCACCCCAGCGGGACATCGTGACGCGCTCCAGCGCGCCACTGGGCGCGACGGTCAGGGTCACGTCGTGATCCTCGGCCCCCACGGAAAGGCCGGCGACCGCCTGGCGGTCGTCGATCGACTTCCACCGTACTCTCGGGTCGAGCGCGGCGGCGGGCGCCATGACGAACTCACCGGCCAGCCGTCCGGCGGCACTTCTGGTGACGTCCGGACCGGCACCCGACATCACGGGGATGACGTCCAGCAGCCGCCAGCGCATCTCCCCCTGACCAGCGCGATACCGGTCGAACCCGTGCACGGGTAGCGGTCCCAGACAGGCGGTGGCCGACCACACGAAGCCCTCCATCGGCAGGAGTACCTGCTGGGCGCGGAAGTCGCGCCAGGTGCCGAGCCGGATGGAGCCGTGCATGGCCAGCACCACCGCACGCAGCAGGGGTGTGCCCGGGGCGATGGCGTGCAGCACCCAGCGGCGCGCCGGTTCCGGCAGGTGGCCGGCCTGCGCGGGGTCGAACTCCTGGGCGTCCTTGGTCTGCGCCTGCAAGAAGTCCCAGTCGTGACGAGCCGTCTCGGTCATGTACGGCGGGGCGACGATGACGCTCACGACCGCCGCCAAGGAGTCTGTACCACGGCCACCGGACAACGAGCCCGGTGCAGGACGCCGTGGCTGACGGACCCGAGTGCCGCCGAGGCGAAGCCGCCCAGGCCGCGCGATCCGACCACCACGAGCGCCGCCGTCTCGGACGCCCTGACCAGGACCGGGACCGGATGCCCCGGGACGGTCGACTCGATCACCTCGACGTCCGGGTACTTCTCATGCCACAGCGCCAGGCGCAGCCGGATCTCCGCCGCCTCGTCGCCCAGCGCCCCGGTCAGGAGCGGGCCGTACCCCGCGGGATGGGGGGTGAGCGTCGGTGTCCTCTGGGCGTACACGACACGAACCGGCGTCCGCCGGGCCTTGGCTTGTTCCAGGGCGTATTCCAGTGCCGACTCCGCGAACGGGGAACCGTCGAAGCCGACCACGATCTCAGGGTGGCTGCCGGGGACGGGCATCCGGACGACGACCACCGGGCTGTGCGCGTGCCCGGCCAGGCCGAGCCCGACCGAGCCCAAGACCAGTCCGGCGAACCCGCCGAGCCCTCTGCTGCCCACGACCACGCTGTCGGCCGTCTCCGACTCGCTCTTCAGCCGCTCGATCACCGCGCCCGTGACCACGGCCGTTGAGACCTCGAGCTTGGGAGTGAGTCTCCGTACCTGGTCGGCGGCCGTGTCGAGCACGTACGTGCACCGCTCGGTCAGAGTCCGCCGGTCACTGGCCGCGGTGGGCGGATGCTCCGCGGCCCAGGGCTCGCGTACGAGCACGATCCGCAGGGGAAGCCCTCTCCATGAGGCGTCGTCGGCGGCCCAGCCGAGCGCCGATCCGGCCGATGGCGATCCGTCCACGCCGACCACGATCGCTCTGCTCATCGTCATCCTCCTTCGGGTCTCTCCGCCCGGATGTGGCACATGCCCCTCGTCCGCGGTAACTTCGCCGGGCGAGGATCGACGACGAGTTGACGAGTCCGCCCGGCTATGGGATGCTGAAGGCGGCAACGAGGTTGACACGTATATTAAGTGTAGACATACGTTTCTCATTTGCGTTATGCTGCCCCTCGCGCCGCATTGCAACGCCCCGGGTTCTGCCGGGGCGTTTGGCGTGCGCGCAGTTCGATTCCATCCGTGCCCTCCGGAAGGACATCTGTTGGCAGCATCTAACACCTCCGCCATACCCGCTGGTCCCCGTCGCGTCTCTTTTTCGCGCATTGAGGAGACCCTTGAAGTTCCTGACCTTCTCGCCCTGCAGACCGAGTCGTTCGACTGGCTGCTCGGGAACGAGAAATGGAAGGCCCGGGTAGAGGCGGCTCGTCAGGCCGGGCGCAAGGACGTCCCGACCCAGTCGGGCCTCGAAGAGATCTTCGAAGAGATCAGTCCCATCGAGGACTTCTCGGGGACCATGTCCTTGTCGTTCCGCGACCACCGGTTCGAGCCGCCCAAGTACTCAGTGGACGAGTGCAAAGACAAGGACATGACCTTCTCCGCCCCGATGTTCGTCACGGCGGAGTTCATCAATAACACCACCGGCGAGATCAAGAGCCAGACGGTGTTCATGGGTGATTTCCCGCTCATGACGCCGAAGGGCACCTTCATCATCAACGGCACCGAACGTGTCGTGGTCTCGCAGCTCGTCCGGTCGCCGGGCGTCTACTTCGAACGCAATATCGACAAGACGTCGGACAAGGACCTCTACGGCTGCAGAGTCATCCCGTCTCGGGGTGCCTGGCTCGAGTTCGAGATCGACAAGCGTGACAGCGTCGGTGTCCGCATCGACCGCAAGCGCAAGCAGGCCGTCACCGTGCTTCTCAAGGCACTGGGATGGACCAACGAGGCGATCCTCGAGCGTTTCGGCCAGTACGAGTCGATGCGCGCCACCCTGGAGAAGGACCACACGGCCGGCCAGAACGACGCGCTGCTCGACATCTACCGCAAGCTGCGTCCGGGCGAGCCGCCGACCAAGGAGTCGGCGCAGACCCTGCTGGAGAACCTGTACTTCAACCCCAAGCGTTACGACCTCGCCAAGGTGGGTCGTTACAAGATCAACAAGAAGCTCGGGGTCGACAGCGAGATCACTCAGGGCACGCTGACCGAAGAAGACGTCGTCGCCGCGATCGAGTACATCGTCCGCCTCCACGCGGGCGAGGACTCGATGCCGGGCTCCACCGACCGTGAGGTCATCGTCGAGGTCGACGACATCGACCACTTCGGCAACCGCCGCCTGCGCAGCGTCGGCGAGCTCATCCAGAACCAGGTCCGCCTGGGTCTGGCCCGTATGGAGCGCGTCGTGCGCGAGCGGATGACCACTCAGGACGTCGAGGCGATCACGCCGCAGACCCTGATCAACATCCGCCCGGTCGTGGCGTCCATGAAGGAGTTCTTCGGCACCTCGCAGCTGTCGCAGTTCATGAACCAGACCAACCCGCTGGACGGCCTGACGCACAAGAGGCGTCTGTCCGCGCTGGGGCCCGGTGGTCTGTCCCGTGAGCGGGCCGGCTTCGAGGTTCGTGACGTGCACCCGTCCCACTACGGCCGGATGTGCCCGATCGAGACCCCGGAAGGCCCGAACATCGGCCTGATCGGTTCGCTGGCCTCCTACGGCCGGCTCAACGCCTTCGGTTTCATCGAGACGCCTTACCGCAAGGTCGTCGACGGCAAGGTGACCGAACAGATCGACTACCTCACTGCCGACGAGGAAGACCGCTTCGTCAAGGCGCAGGCCAACTCGGCGGTCAACCCCGACGGCTCGTTCGCCGAGGCTCGCGTCCTGGTCCGCACCAAGGGCGGCGAGACCGAGTTGGCCCGCGCCGACGAGGTCGACTACATCGACGTGTCGCCGCGTCAGATGGTGTCGGTCGCCACCGCGATGATCCCCTTCCTCGAGCACGACGACGCCAACCGCGCGCTCATGGGCTCCAACATGATGCGCCAGTCGGTGCCGCTGCTCAAGAGCGAGGCGCCGCTGGTCGGCACCGGCATGGAATACCGTGCCGCCACCGACACGGGCGACATGATCAGCGCCGAGAAGGCCGGTGTGGTCGAGGAGGTCTCCGCCGACTACGTCACGGTCATGAACGACGACGGCACGCGGACGACGTACCGGGTGGCGAAGTTCAAGCGGGCCAACCAGGGCACCTCCTTCAACCAGAAGCCCATCGTCGCCGAGGGCGACCGGGTGGCGGCCGGGGAGGTGATCGCGGACGGTCCGTGCACCGACCGTGGCGAGATGGCGCTGGGCAAGAACCTGCTCGTGGCGTTCATGCCATGGGAGGGCCACAACTACGAAGACGCGATCATCCTGTCCCAGCGGCTGGTCCAGGACGACGTCCTGTCCTCGATTCACATCGAGGAGCACGAGGTCGACGCCCGTGACACCAAGCTGGGCCCCGAGGAGATCACCCGGGACATCCCCAACGTCTCCGAGGAGGTCCTGGCCGACCTCGACGAGCGCGGCATCATCCGCATCGGCGCCGAGGTCGTACCCGGCGACATCCTGGTCGGCAAGGTCACCCCGAAGGGCGAGACCGAGCTGACCCCGGAGGAGCGGCTGCTGCGCGCGATCTTCGGGGAGAAGGCCCGTGAGGTGCGTGACACCTCGCTGAAGGTGCCGCACGGCGAGCGGGGCAAGGTCATCGGGGTGCGCGTGTTCTCCCGTGATGAGGGCGACGAGCTGCCGCCGGGTGTCAACGAGCTGGTCCGCGTCTACGTGGCCCAGAAGCGTAAGATCACCGACGGCGACAAGCTGGCCGGCCGGCACGGCAACAAGGGCGTCATCTCCAAGATCCTGCCGGTCGAGGACATGCCGTTCCTGGAGGACGGCACCCCGGTCGACATCATCCTCAACCCCCTGGGCGTGCCCGGCCGAATGAACGTCGGCCAGGTACTCGAGAACCACCTGGGGTGGATCGCCGCCCGAGGCTGGGACATCTCCGGCGTCCAGGAGGCCTGGGCCGAGCGGCTGCGTGACAAGGGCTTCGAGAAGGTCGCCCCGCGCACCAACATGGCCACGCCGGTCTTCGACGGCGCCCACGAGGAGGAGATCGTCGGTCTCCTCGACAGCACCATCCCCAACCGCGACGGGGATCGGCTGGTGCAGCGCAGCGGCAAGGCCCGGTTGTTCGACGGCCGCTCGGGAGAGCCCTTCCCCTATCCCATCGCGGTCGGCTACATGTACATCCTGAAGCTGCTCCACCTGGTCGATGACAAGATCCACGCCCGGTCGACCGGCCCGTACTCCATGATCACCCAGCAGCCGCTCGGCGGTAAGGCCCAGTTCGGTGGCCAGCGCTTCGGTGAGATGGAGGTGTGGGCTCTGGAGGCGTACGGCGCCGCCTACGCCCTCCAGGAGCTGCTGACGATCAAGTCCGACGACGTCCTGGGCCGCGTGAAGGTCTACGAGGCGATCGTCAAGGGCGAGAACATCCCCGAGCCGGGCATCCCGGAGTCCTTCAAGGTCCTCATCAAGGAAATGCAGTCGCTGTGCCTCAACGTCGAGGTTCTCTCCAGCGACGGCATGTCCATCGAGATGCGTGACACCGACGAGGACGTCTTCCGCGCGGCGGAGGAGCTCGGTATCGATCTGTCCCGGCGTGAGCCGAGCAGCGTGGAAGAGATCTGACGCTCCCCTGCGCGGGCCGCGGGTGTCGGCCCGCGCCGGGTCGGCTGCTCAGGTGTCGCCGACCGGCGGGGACTTGACGAAGGCGCCGGCGGATGCGGCGAGGACGGCCGTCCTCGCCGCATGCTCGGGTAGGTCCGGGTCGGGTGGCGTGCGGAGAAGCACCAGCCGGTGGTACACCGGCGCGGTGGCGGCGATGAGCAGTTGCCGCGCGTCGGTGTGCGGCGGGAGTTCGCCGCGCCGGACGGCTCGGCTGACGATGACCTCGCAGCGGGCGTAGCGGTCCTCCCAGAGCCGCCGCACGCCACGGGCGGCTTCTTCGGAGCGGAACGAGGCGGCGATCAGGGCCGCGACGATGGGCGGCTGCGCGGTCAGGGACTCCTGGCTCTCGTGGTTCAGTGCCGCCAGGTCGCCCTGCAGGGAGCCGGTGTCCGGGGGCTGCCAGTCGTCGCCGCTCGCCGCTTCGAAGACGTCGGCGAGCAGGCCACCGACATCCTGCCAGCGCCGATACACCGTCGCACGATGCACGCCCGCCCGGGCCGCGACAGCGTCCATGGTGAGCTCGTCGTAGCCGCGTTCCCCGAGCTCGGCGCGGACGGCGTCGAGAACCTGCGTACGGATGCGGCTGGTACGGCCACCTGGGCGGCGGCGGGTCTGCGGGCCCTCTGGCCGTGGAGCCGAATCCGGTTGCTCAGCGGACGGCGTCATGACAGCATCTTAATGTAGCAATTGTCGCATTAGTGGGGTCATCGATGCTCTTCCGAAGTTCTCCCGACCCGACCGTGGTACACCCCATGCCCGGACAGCCACGGGTGGTACTGCTCCAGCCGCTGGTCAAGTCTCCGTTGATCGAGGTCGGGGAGTATTCCTACTACGACGACCCGGACGATCCGACCGCGTTCGAGACGCGCAACGTGCTCTACCACTACGGGCCGGAGAAACTGGTCATCGGCAGGTTCTGCGCGCTGGGCACAGGGGTGCGGTTCATCATGAACGGCGCCAACCACCGCATGGACGGCCCCTCGACCTTCCCCTTCCCCACCATGGGCGGCTCGTGGTCCGAACATTTCGACCTGCTCACCGGCCTGCCGAACCGTGGGGACACCGTCGTCGGCAACGACGTCTGGTTCGGCTACGGCGTCACGGTGATGCCGGGCGTACGGATCGGACACGGCGCGATCATCGGCGCCGGCGCCGTGGTCACCTCGGACGTGCCCGACTACGGGATCGTCGGCGGCAACCCGGCCCGTCTCATCCGCAGCCGCTACAGCGCCGCGGACGTCGCCCGGCTGCTGGCGGTGGCCTGGTGGGACTGGCCGACGGAGCACATCACCGGCCACGTACGGGCGATCATGTCGGGCAGCATCACCGACCTGGAAGCCGCCGCCCCGGGCACCGACCCGAAATGAGTGATCTTCCATGTCCCGTCGCCGTGCCCACATCGCCATGGTCGGCACTCCTGGCCCGGACCGCCACCGGCTAACCCTCGACGAACGTGACCGTCTCGTCGAGGGGCGCCCGGCCCGTACGGATGTAATCCACCGTGACGTCCTCGAACCCGATCGACATGCCGCAGAAGAGGATGAGCCCGTCCGGGGGTGACAGGACCTCCGCGACGGTTTTGCGATACACCGACCAGGCCATCTGCGGGCAACTGTGCAGCCCTTCGGCGCGGAGCAGCAGCATGACGGTCTGCAGGTACATGCCGAGGTCGGACCATTGGGGCCGTCCCAGGCCGCGGTCGATGTAGCAGAACAGGGCGGCGGGCGCGCCGAAACAGTTCCAGTTCGCCGAAGCGGCCCGCTGGCGCGCCTCCCAGTCCTCGCGCGAAATGCCGAGTGCGCCGTAGCGCTCCTCGCCGAAGGCGGATCGGCGCTCGCGGTACGGGGAGTTCAGTGCGGACGGGTACATCTCGTACTCCCGCTCGTCCCAGGGGTCGCCCGCGACCACGCGCTCGCCGGCGCGCTTCTTGAGCTCGGCCAGCGGCCTGCCGGTCACCACATAGGCACGCCATGACTGGAGGTTCGATCCGGACGGCGACCAGGCCGCGGCGGACAGCACGCGCTCCAGCAGCTCCTTCGGGACATGTCTGTCGGTGAATCCGCGCACCGCCCGTCGGCTCGTTACCGCCTCGTAGACGTCCAAGATCGCCACCTTCCCCCCTGCTCGAGGTGTCTCAGCAATGGACAGTCGAGGACCGGAAAATGTGACAGCGCTCTCGGTGCCGCGTTGTCACAGATCGGAACGCTGTCCTGTCTTGCTGACGAACCGGACGTTGCGCAGCGACAGGAGCGAGACCGTGCCACCAGCCAGCACCACCATCCGGATCCGGGTCCGGATGAGCGGTCGTGCCATCGATGAGCCGCACCGCGCTTCGAGTCAGCTCGAGCTGCTGTTCGATCTCACCTTCGTGGTCGCGGTCGCGGCCGTCACCGCCCAGTTCGCGCACGACATCGCCGATGGTCATGGGCCGGCCGGGGTGGTCCCGTTCCTGCAGGTGTTCTTCTCGATCTGGTGGGCGTGGATGAACTTCACGTGGTTCGCCTCGTCCTACGACACCGATGATGTCGCCTACCGGCTGCTGACCATGGTGCAGATGGCCGGTGTGCTGGTGCTCGCCGCCGGTGTACCGGCCGCGGCCGGTCACTCCGATTATGGAATCGTCACGCTGGGTTATCTCATCATGAGGATCGGGCTCGTCGCCCAATGGCTGCGGGCCGGTCTCGAAGACCCGGCCAGGCGCCGCACCGCGCTGCGCTACGCCGTCGGCATCACCGTCGTCACGATGGGGTGGCTGGTTCGCTTCCTCTTCGCCGAGGCGGGCGCCCTGCCCTCATCCTCCGTGCTGCTGACCTTCGTCTGCCTGGTCGTCCTGGAACTCGCGGTGCCACGGTGGGCGGAACGGGCCAGGGCCACCAACTGGCACCCGCACCACATCGCCGAGCGCTACGGCCTGTTCACCATCATTCTGCTCGGTGAGAGTGTCCTGGCCGCGAGCAGGGGAGTCGAAGGAGCGCTCGAAGCGGACCGGATCAGCGCTCCCCTCGTCGTCATCGCCGGCTCCGGTCTGGTCCTGCTGTGCGCTCTTTGGTGGTTGTACTTCCTCGTAGAGGCGGGGGAAGGTCTCAGCGACCGCCGTGATCGGTCGTACCTGTGGGGATACGGCCACTACGGCGTCTTCGCGGCGCTGGCGGCACTCGGCGCCGCGCTCGAAGTGGCGGTGGAGCAGAGCGGGCACGACGTCGCGGCATCACCGCTGGCACTCGGCTACGCCGTCGCCATTCCGGTCGGTGTGTATCTCGCCCTGCTGTGGGCGATACACGCGCTTGTCACCACAGAGCCCGTCATCCATCCCGCCGCGGTCCTGGGCTGCGTCAGCGTCATCTTGCTGCTGCCACTCGCGACGCCCCGGATCGGCTTGGCCGCCGTGGTCGCGGCCATCACGGCCGGCTGCGTGCTGCTGGTCGCCGTCACGATCACGAGCGCAGCCGCCGGAGCGCGGCGTCATGGCCCGCGGCCCCTCAGCCCTGGCGAGTCGTGAAGCAGAGCACATCCATCCATGGACCGAAAAAGAATTTAGCGCCAGCTGTCACAAGCTTGGAGGCTGCCCGGTCTTAGCTGGCGACCGGTTGGCAGCAACTGCCCCGGCGGACAGAAAGGATCTGCCATGAAGATCGTGGTAATCGGCGGAACCGGCCTGATCGGGTCGAAGCTCGTGAAGAAGCTGGGTGAGCACGGTCACGAGGCGGTGGCGGCGTCGCCGAACACCGGCGTCAACACGCTCACCGGCGAAGGTCTGGCCGAGGTGCTGGCGGGCGCGCAAGTGGTGATCGACGTGTCGAACTCCCCGTCGTTCGAGGAGGCCGCCGTACTGGAGTTCTTCGAGACCTCCACCCGCAACCTGCTCGACGCGGAGGCCAAGGCCGGCGTCGGACACCACGTCGCCCTGTCGGTGGTGGGAACGGAGCGTCCGCCAGGGAACGCCTACTTCCGGGCGAAGATCGCCCAGGAGCAGCTGATCGAGAAATCGTCGATCCCGTTCTCGCTCGTACACGCCACCCAGTTCTTCGAGTTCGTCCGGCGCATCGCCGACGACGCCACGGTTGGCGACAAGGTACGGATGCCGCCCGTCCTCTTCCAGCCCATCGCGGGCGACGATGTCGCGCGGACGGTCGGCAGGGTCGCGGTGGGGACGCCGCTGAACGGCAGGGTCGAGGTCGGCGGGCCCGATCAGTTCCGGATGGACGAGTTCTTCCGTGAGGAGCTGGCCTCCTGGGGCGATCCGCGCGAGGTGGTCACCGACCCGCACGCGCAGTACTTCGGAGCCGAGCTGCTCGAGCGGTCGCTGGTGCCGGAGGACGGCGGGGCCCTCGGCCAGATCCACTATCGCGACTGGCCCGGCCGGAACGCCACCGGCAAGTAGCCCGTCCGCACGGAGGTGATCCCCATGCCCGGCAGCCACCCGACAGCCACGGAACCCCAGCCGAGATCGACCGCGTGGCAGAGCGCGCTGACCACGCTGCAGGAGGTCGAACCGCCGTTCATCCCGCTGTGCGAACCCGGCAAGCCGATGCTCACCCTGGTCGACGAGGATGAGCTCCCCCAGCGGCAGGACCGCCGCGCCCCGTGCCCGGCCTGAGCGCGGATGGATCTCTCACCACCTGACGACGCCAGGCAGCCGAACCAGCCACCGCCTCGGCAGCGCGAGTCCGCCCGAGGCGGGCGTCGTCGCGACCCGCCACCAGACCGACCCGGCCGCACCGTGCGGTCGGCCCGCCTGCCCCCCTATGGAGGAAAGATGAGCACCCCGGACCCCGAGAACAACGTCCTGTACGAGCTCAAGGTCGAGGTCGAGATCGAACTGACCCAGGCCGTGGCGAGCCATCCGGAGGAGGAGATGGCACTGCCGATCACCGAATGGCTGTTCGACCCGACGGACGTCGAGCGTGAGGAGATCGGCGAGCGGGGCCTGCTCGACGCGGTCGAGGTACTGGAGGACGGCCCCCCGCCCGGACCGAGAGCCGAGGCGTGACACGAATGCAGCACCTGGAACAGCAGAGATCCCCCACCGTAGCGGTACCGGTGCTGCGGGTACGGACCGGCAGGCCCCCGCGTCGCCCGGCTGAAGCGATGTGGAAAGGTTGACAACGACACAGCGGAGGCGGGGGTAAACATGAGTTCAGAATCCCTGGAACAGGCCGGCACCCTTGAGGAGGCCGCCTCCGCCTTCGTCGCGCTGCGCCCGCGCCTGTTCGGCATCGCCTATCGGATGCTCGGCAGCGCGGCGGAAGCCGAGGACATCGTGCAAGAAGCCTGGTTGCGCTGGCAGAACACCGACCGCTCGGCCATCGAAAACCCCTCGGCCTTCCTGGCGCAGATCACCACCCGCCTGGCCATCAACGTCGCGCAGTCCGCCCGAGTGCGCCGCGAAGCCTACATCGGGCCCTGGCTCCCCGAACCCGTCGACACCAGCTCCGACCCCACAGTCGGCGCCGAACGCGGCGAAGCACTCGAACTCGCCTTCCTGCTGCTGCTGGAAAGACTCACCCCCACCGAACGGGCCGCGTATGTCCTGCGCGAGGCCTTCGTCTACCCGTACGAGCAGATCGCGGACATCCTCCAGCTCAGCCCGGTCAACGTCCGCCAGCTCGTCAGCCGCGCCCGCAAACACGTGTCCGCCGCACGACGCGAGCCCATCGACAGGATGGAACACCGACGTCTCCTGACGGCCTTCCTCGCCGCCGCCCAGACAGGAAACGTCGCCGCCCTCGAAAACCTGTTCGCCGCGGACGTCGTCAGCTCCTCCGACGGCGGCGGCATCAGAGGGGCAGCGCGGTTTCCCCTGGTGGGCAGCGCCCGCGTAGGGAAGTTCATCGCCGCGTTCGCGCCGCGGTTCTGGCCGGGCGCCGACTTCACCTGGGTCGAAGCGAACGGGCAGGTCGGCGTGCTCGTCCCCCGCGGCCACACCGGTGTCGCGCTTCTCGCGATCGAGGCTTCGCCGCAGGGCATCCATCACCTCATGTGGATCGTCAATCCGGCCAAACTCGACGCGTTCGCACGATCACGCTCACGGGGACACCACACCTGACAGGGTCCAGCTGGGCTGGAAGGAATCCACCGCATCAAGCCAGGCGATGACCGACGCGCCTGGCTCCGGACGTTGCCCGCGTTTCGTGGCCAGGCATCTCCGTGAGGGGCGTCACAACAGGACCGGCTATCTGGTCTTAGCTGCTGACACCCGACAGAACAGAGGACATCGTGTGGATGACCCCGTTGACCGGCGGCCAGGCCGATCTCGCGGCTTGGCGGCTGGAGCAGCCACGTCGCTCACCGGCGTACTCCCCCAGCTACGAGGGCGGCAGAACATGACCGAGGTGGGCGCCGGAACGCTGGCGGAGATGCTCGATGAACGGCAGCACCTGCTCGAGATCGCGTTGTGGATGTTCGGCTCGGAAATCACGGCTGACCAGATCGTGCAAGAGACCTACCGCCGCTGGTACGCCCTCGGCGATGAGGAGCGCGCCGGGATCGCGGTCCCGCGCGCCTGGCTGACGCGGGTCGCCGGAGGCATCTGCCTGGAGTTGCTCGCCGCCACCCCGGCTCACGCACCTGTCGGCGTACCGCTGCCGCCCACGGCTGCGGCGCCCGTCACCGGCACGCCCGCACGCCGGCCCGGGCCCGTCACCGGCCCGGCGATGTGCCGGGCCGGTAACGGGCTCGGGCCCCATCACCAGGCCGGGTCGCACCAAGCGATGCTGTCCAGACACGATCGGGTCGCGCGGCGGTTCGCCGCGGCCTGCGACACGGGGGACACGGCGGCGCTGCGGGCGGTCCTGGCCACGGATGCGGTGGTCGTGAGCGATGGTGGCGGCAAACTGCGCGCCGCCATCCACCCGACCCACGGCGCGGACGCGGTCGCCCGGTTCGTCACGGCCCTGCTGACCGGCCAGCCCGGCACCGATGTCGCCGTAGCGTCCGTGAACGGCCGGACGGGTCTGGTGCTGCGCCGGGCGGGCCAGGCCGTGGCGGTGGTCGGCGTGAGCGTCGCCGGGGCGGAGGTCACCGCGGTGTGGATCGTGCTGAACCCCGACAAGTTGCGGCGCTGGCACCGCTCATGACCAGCGTCCCCCCCGACGTGCCGCTGAAAGGCGTACCGGTGAACGATCCGAGATTGTCCACGGAGCACGACTACAGCGGCTCCGCGTTCAAGCCGCTCTACATCACGCGGGTCGCCGTGACCGGCGGCAGCTCCGCCCACGGCCGGGCCACCGGCCGGGCCCGCTCCACCGACGGGGCCCTCGACCTGGAGCTGCGGATGCCCGAGGAACTGGGCGGCGACACCACCGGCCCGAACCCCGAACAGCTCTTCGCCGCCGGATACGCCGCCTGCTATCACGGCGCCCTCAGCCTGCTGGCCCGCCGGCACCTCCTCGACCCCGAACCGATCACCGTGGAGGCGACCGTCGCCTTCGGCCGTGACCCCGCCGACGGCGGCTACCAGCTACGCGCCGACCTCGTCGTGACCTGGCCCGGAGTCGAACGTGACACGGCCGCCTCGCTGCTCGCCCAGGCGACCACGCTGTGCCCCTACGCCAAGATGACCCGCCAAGGTATCCCCGCCACCATCAGCCTCGCCCCCTGAGCTCGCACCCTCCGCACCGGTCTGCCGCTCGCCGTCACGGTAGGCCACGACACCGGCCACGTTGACCCGGCCCGAGCCCCGTCCAGGCGAGCGAGCAGCCGTCCCCGTCCGGGCGGTCACATGTCGGCGATGAGCTTGTCCACCCGCTCGTCGACGCTGCGGAACGGGTCCTTGCACAGCACCGTGCGCTGCGCCTGGTCGTTCAGCTTGAGATGCATCCAGTCGACGGTGTAGTCGCGCCGCTTCTCCTGCGCCTTCCGGATGAACTCGCCCCGCAGTCGCGCCCTGGTCGTCTGCGGCGGCACCGTCTTCGCCTCGAAGATCTTGATTTCGGAGGCCACCCGCTCCACCGCCCCGCGCCGCTGCAGCAGGTAGAACAGCCCGCGTTTGCGGTGCACGTCATGGTAGGCCAGGTCGAGCTGGGCCACCCGCGGCGAGGACAGCGGCAGGTCGTACTTCTTGCGATACCGCTCGATGAGCTGGTATTTCGTGACCCAGTCGATCTCGCGCGCCACCAGGTCGAGGTTGCCGGTCTCGACCGCGTGCAGCGTCCGCTCCCACAGGTCCAGCACCCGGCGGGCGATCGGGTCGCCGCCGCGCCGGTCGACGAAGTCCTTGGACTTGGACAGGTATTCCTGCTGGATCTCCAGGCTGGACGCCTCGCGGCCGTTGGCCAGCCGCACCCGGCGCCGCCCGGTCATGTCGTGGGAGATTTCGCGGATGGCCCTGATCGGGTTCTCCAGCGAAAGGTCGCGCATCACGATCCCGGCCTCGACCATGCGCAGCACCAGGTCGGTCGCGCCGACCTTGAGCAGCATCGTGGTCTCGCTCATGTTGGAGTCGCCGACGATGATGTGCAGGCGGCGGAACCGCTCGGCGTCGGCGAGCGGTTCGTCGCGCGTGTTGATGATCGGCCTGGACCGGGTCGTCGCCGAGGAGACGCCCTCCCAGATGTGCTCGGCCCGCTGCGACACGCAGTAGACCGCCCCGCGCGGCGTCTGCAGCACCTTGCCCGCGCCACAGATGATCTGCCGGGTGACCAGGAACGGGATCAGCACGTCGGTCAGCCGCCCGAACTCGCCGTGCCGTTCCACCGAATAGTTCTCATGGCAGCCATAGGAGTTGCCGGCCGAGTCGGTGTTGTTCTTGAACAGGTAGATGTCCCCGGCGATGCCCTCTTCGCGCAGCCGCTTCTCAGCGTCCACGAGCAGGCCTTCCAGGATGCGTTCCCCCGCCTTGTCGTGGGTGACCAGCTCGACCGCGTTGTCACACTCGGGCGTGGCGTACTCAGGATGGCTGCCCACGTCCAGGTACAGACGCGCGCCGTTGCGGAGGAAGACGTTGCTTGACCGGCCCCAGGACACGACCTGCCGGAACAGGTATCTGGCCACCTCGTCGGGGGATAGCCGACGCTGCCCCCGGAACGTGAAGGTGGTGCCGTACTCGTTCTCCAGGCCGAGGATGCGACGATCCATTGCCTCAGACTATTCTCCCCACGCTCACAGTGGGGAAGATCTTGCCTACGGGACTGGCATGAACGGTCGAGCTACGCGTCCAGATCAGGCGAAGCACGGCCGACCGGACCAAATACACCGGCCGACCTGCCACCTCTCGCGCCTGGCGAAACGTCACACCGTCCCACCGCGCACTGCCAGACCCTCAGGGTTGCCGTCGGGAAATCCTCGGAATCCACAGAAGCGAAATGCCGTCTCCGCGGGCACAGATGACAGGGCGACGTCGAGGTCCTCAGGAATATGTCACTGCAGCCAGGAACCTACATCTGGGCCGTAGTGGACGCTGCGACGTTGGCCGACCGCCTTTACATCGTAGATCACCTACTGGGGCGGACGTTGTGGTTGCCGGCGAACAGGTTGCCGGGGTCGTACTGACGCTTGACCGCCGCGAGCCGCTCATAGGTCTCCGCCGGATAGATCGCGGCGACATCCTCCTCGGCGGCGGAAGCCAGGAAGTTCGCGTAAGCGCCGTTGACGTGCGGTGCGAGTCTCCCCCAGATCGCTTCCAGAGCAGGGCGAGCGGCATCGACGACCGGCTTCGGACCCGCGACGGTGGTCACGAACATCAACTCCGCACGGCGATGCGCGTAGGCGGTGGCGTCGTCGGGGACTCGGGACACCGCACCGCCGACACTGCGGACGGCGATGAACGGCGACCCCGCCGATGCCCCCACCTCAACAAGGATCTGAAGGACCTCGGACACCGATTCCTTGTCGGCGAATGCGCTTCGGGTGACAAGCTGAATGCCCGGCGGCGGGGTCGCGCCATCCACGAGCGTGTCCGCGTAGGGCTTCAGCGCGACATCGTCGTCGATCGCCGTGCCGAGCCGGCGGATCGGGTCGATCGCCTCGGCCGCGAGCTCCGGATCATCGCCGTCGAAGGCGACCTGGATCTCGACCGGCGCCTCGGGTCCGCCGGCGAAGGGATTGGCGAAGCTCGCGATGGAGGTGAGCTCCTCGGGGGCGGTACGGAGGTGGTCCGCCCACCCCTGGAGCACGGTGGCCGCCTCCGCTGCCGGAAAAACGATCTTGCCGTAGAAGACGTCCGTCGTCGGGTGTGCCGCGAACTCGAAGGCGGTCACGATCCCGAAATTGCCGCCGCCACCGCGAATCGCCCAGAACAGCTCCGGGTTCACCTCCGCGCTCGCCCGCACGACCTCTCCGTCGGCCGTGACCACCTCCACGGCGACCACGCTGTCCAGGGCCAGGCCGTACTTCCTGACCTTCCAGCCGATGCCACCGGTCAACGTCAGCCCACCGACACCGACGCTCTTGGTGTCACCCGAGGAGATCGCCAGGCCATGCGGGGCCAGGACGGCCGCGACCTGGCCCCAGGTGGCGCCGCCGCCGATCCGCACGAGGTGACGTTCCTTGTCGATGATCTCCACGTTCGCGAGCTTGACGAGGTCGATCACGACGCCGCCGTCGTTGGTGCCGAAGCCCGGAAAGCTGTGCCCGCCGCCTCGCACGGACAGCGAAAGCCCGGTGCCGACCGCGAATCTGACACCTGCTCGCACGTCTCCGGCGCTCTTGGGCCGCAGAACACAGGCCGGACTGCCCACGGCCAACAGCGAGCGGCTGGCCGATTCGTACTCCGCTCCGCCCGGTTCGATGATGTCGCCGCCGAAATCACGGCGAAGGGTGTCAAGCGCTGAACTCAAGATGTTTCCTTCTGTTATGCGAACTGGCCGGGCTGGTAGTCGCCGCCCGGCAGCCGGGTGATGACGCCCAGGCGGTTGTTGGCGTTGATCAGGGCGATGAGCAACACCAGGGCTGCCAGTTGCTCCTCGTCGTAGTGCTGGGCGGCGTTCGCCCATGCCTCGTCCGTGACGCCACCGGCCGCATCAGCGATGCGGGTGCCCTGCTCCGTCAGTTCCAGGGCGGCGCGCTCGGCGTCGGTGAACACCGTGGACTCCCGCCAGGCCGCGACCAGGTTGATGCGCACCGAGGTCTCCCCGGCGTGCGCGAGGTCTTTGCTGTGGGCGTCGGTGCAGAAGCCGCAGCCGTTGATCTGACTCGCGCGGAGCAGCACCAGGTCCTGGGTGACGGTCGGCACCGTCGAGTCTTTGATGATCACCCTGCCGGCCGAGGCGATGTGCTTCATGACCTTGGCGGCGAGCGGATTGCCGGACAGGTCCAAGCGGGGTTCCAAGACGCGTCTCCCTCGTGTTGTCGCGCTGAACGAACACAAGATGCCGACGACCCGATCCTTGTGACAGCGCGACCATGTGACGTGTGCCACAGCGGACAACAGGAAATCGGTGTCACAAAATGGCGGGGGCCGGTGTCTGGTGGTGACACAGTCGAGAGGGAAAAGGAGTCATCCATGGCCGGCACGTCGCAGACCGCGCCCGAAGATCGCGGTGGGGACGATGTCCCGGATCTCGCCACGGAGGCGTTCGTCGCTCATCGCAACCTGTTGTTCACCGTCGCCTACGAGATGCTGGGCTCGGCTGCCGACGCCGAGGACGTTCTGCAGGAGACCTGGTTGCGGTGGGCGGGGGTCGATCTTGGCGAGGTGCGGGATCAGCGGGCCTATCTGGTGCGGATCACCACGCGGCAGGCGCTCGGCCGGCTGCGTACGCTCGGCCGGCGGAAGGAGTCCTACGTCGGTCCGTGGTTGCCTGAGCCGCTGCTGACGGCGCCTGATGTGGCCGAGGACGTCGAGCTGGCCGACAGTGTCTCGATGGCGATGCTGCTGGTGCTGGAGACGCTTCAGCCGACGGAGCGGGCGGTGTTCGTGCTGCGTGAGGTGTTCGATCTGGCCTACGACGAGATCGCCGAGGCGGTCGGCAAGAGTCCGGCCGCGGTCCGCCAGATCGCGCATCGGGCGCGGGCGCATGTGGCGGCGCGCCGTCCGCGTGGGGTCGTGTCCCCGGCCGAGACCCGGGGCGCGCTGGAGGCGTTCCAGCGGGCGGTCGAAACGGGCGATCTGCAACGCCTGTTCGACCTGCTCGCGCCGGATGTCGTCCTGCTGGGTGACGGTGGCGGCGTCGTGCGGGCCGCGCTGGAGCCCATCGTGGGGGCCGAGCAGGTGGCTGACGTGCTGGGCAGGATCTCGGCCGCGATGTCGCTGCACCCGGCGCAGGTCAACGGCCACCCGGCGCTGGTCTTCCGGGCCAACGGCGCCGTCGAGGGCGTCATGGCGGTGCGCATCGACGACGGCCTCATCACCGGGCTCTACGCCGTGCGCAATCCCGAGAAGCTGTCACGGGTCGAAAGGGAGACCGCCCTGCGCCGCTGAGCCCGGAGACGTACCCGACCATACGTCGCACCACCTGCGAGCCGTCAGTGACGACGAGCGGTGGTGCGACGATGCCCCCGCAGGTGGCAACTCACCGGCTCATTCACGTCGCCACCGGTGTCATGGCGATCTCCCAGAAATCGGCGTAGCGGCCGCCGCGGCGCAGCAGCTCGTCGTGGCCGCCTTCCTCGACGATCCGGCCCCCGTCCAGAAAGACGACACGATCGGCGCGTTGGACGGTCCGCATCCGGTGCGCCACCATCACCACCGTCCGGCCCGCCATCAGGCGTTCGATTCCTTCGTGGACCGCCGCCTCGTTCACCGGGTCCAGCGCGGAGGTCACCTCGTCCAGCAGGACGACGGGCGCGTCCTTCAGCAGCGCTCGCGCGATCGAGACACGCTGGCGCTCACCACCCGACAGCAGCGCGCCGCCCTCGCCGACATGCGCCGCCCATCCGCCGGGCAGCCGCTCGATCACCTCGTCCAACCGCGCCGCGGTCGCCGCCGCCCGCACCTCGGCTTCGTCGGCGTCGGGGCGGCCGAGCCGCACGTTCTCCTCGATCGTGCCGTCGAAGAGATAGACGTCCTGGAAAACGATGGCGAACCGCGCCATCAACACCTCGGTGCTGATCGCGCGCACGTCCACACCCCCCAGACGCACCACGCCCGCGTCCACGTCGTAGAACCGCGCGAGCAACTGCAGCAATGTGCTCTTACCGGCACCCGACGGGCCGACCACGGCCAGCCGCTGTCCCGCCGGCACGGACAACGACACGTCGTCCATCACCGTGCGGTCGCCGTGCCGGAAGGCGACGGACTCGAACTCCAGGTCATGGCGTACCGGCTGGATCGGTTCGCGAGGTTCCGGCAGCGGCTCGGTCCGCAACACCGTGTCGAGTCTGGCCAGCTCGGCACGTGCGCCGCGCAGTTTGCCACCGATCTCGGCCAGCGACAGCAGCGGATCGGCGCAGCGGGCGCCGAGCACCAGGATCGACAGAACCTCCGCCGCGCCGATACTCCCGCCGAGCGCGAGGTAGGCGCCCAGGACCAGCAGCACGGTGAACATCGCCTGCACCGTGAGCGTCAAGCCCACGACGCCGGGCAGCGCCGACAGCGTGGAACGGCGGGACGCGCGCTGAACCTCACGCAGCGAGTCGTCGAGCAACCGGAAGCGTTCAACGGTCCGGCCGCCGGCCCGCAGCACCGGCTGGGCCTGGAGATATTCGATGACTCGCCCGGTGGCCTCACGGCCGCGTTCGGCGCTCTCCGCGTCGCCGGCGGCCGTCGAGCGCCCCGTCCAGATCTGGATCGCCGCCACGATCGGAGCGGCGGCCAACGCGGCCAGCCCCAGTTGCCAGTTGAAGGCAAGCAGCACGACCACGATCGTCAGGGGAGTCACACAAGCGGAGATGAACGGTGCCAGCAGGTGCGCGATCACGCTCATCGCTTGCAGGAGGCCACGGCTGGCCATGACGGACACCTCTCCGACACGACCGGCGCTGTACCAGCCGATCGGCAATCGGGCCAGATGGTCGCCGAGCCGGTGATACATACCGCGCAACAGCGTGGTCCCGACGCGGAAACCGGACAGATCGCTGACATAACGCAGCACCGCGTAGACCGCGACCGCGGCCCCGAACGCGATCAACCAGGGCCGCGCATCTCCGGGGCTGCTACCGAACAGTGCCCGCAGTACGGGAACCAGCAGCGCGTAGGACAGACCCTCGACCACCGCGGTGGCCGTCATCAGGGCCACGGTGCGCCGTACCGGCTGGGCGTACTGGTGTCCCAGCACACGCAGCAGCATTCCAATCATCGGGGCTCGTCTCCTTGCGGTACGCCACCAGGGGTTTCGATCTCGCCGGCGATCGCCGATCGGTGGGATCGCCAGAACGCGGCGAACCTCCCGTCCCGTGCCAGCAGTTCGGCGGGCTTGCCACGCTCGACAATCGACCCGTTCTCCAGCACCACGACGGTGTCGGCGTCGGCGACCGTCTCCAGGCGATGGGCGATGACCAGAATCGTCTGATCGCTCCCCAGCGTCGCCAGGGCCCGGCGCACCGCCTGTTCGGTCTGCGGGTCGGCGAAGGAGGTCGCCTCGTCGAGCACCAGGACGGGCGTGGCGGCGAGCAGTGCGCGGGCCAGCGAGATCCGCTGCGCCTCGCCACCCGACAGTCCGGCGTCCTCACCGATGACCGACTCGTATCCGCGTGGCAGCTCGAGAATTCGCTCATGAATATTCGCCAGCCGGGCGGCGCGGACCACGTCATCGAAGTCGGCATGCGGTACCGCCAGCGCGATGTTGTCCGCCACCGACGCGCGCAGCAGGCGAACGTCCTGGAACATGAAGGAGACCATCCGGTAGAGCTCCCGGCTGCCGATCTGGCGCAGATCGGCACCGCCCAGGACGACCGAACCGTGGGTCGGGTCGAAGAAGCGCGGCAACAGCTGAACCAGCGTGGACTTCCCGCTTCCCGACGGCCCGACGATCGCGGTGACCGTCCCCGGTTCGAGCACCAGGTCGATCCCGCGCAGCACCTCGTGATCGGGTTCGTAACCGAATCGAACATCACGCAGTTCCACCCGGTGTCCGTGGGGTGCGACCGGGTGGGCAGGCTCCGGCAGCGACGGTACGTCGAGCACGTCCCGGATCCGTCCGACCGCGCGCCGGGCGGCCTGCATGTCGTCGAAGCCGTGGCCGAGTGCCGCCACCGGAGCGGTCAGGCCCAGTCCCAGCAGCAGGAAGGGCAGCAGGCCGGCCGGGGCCATGGCGCCGGCCGTGATCAGTGCCGCACCGCCGATCAGCACGACCAGCAGCACGAAGGGCGGCGACAGCACCAGCTGCATCCCCGCGGCGATCCCGGAGATGCCGCGCACCCACCGGTAGAAGATGCCGACGAAATCGTCCGCAGCCGTGCGGAACTTACGATGGGCGCGCCCGGATCCGCCGTACGCCTTGACCACCGAGATGCCCTGCACGAACTCGACGACGGAACTCGAGATCCGTCCCATGGCCGCGTCGAACTCCTCCTGCTCACGCAGCCGGGTCGGGAACATCATCAGGGGGACCAGCGCCACCGCCAGCACCACCGGTATCAGTGTGATCAGCGTGAGCCGCCAGTCGATGGTGAACAAGTAGATCAGCGACACCAGCGGCACCACGAACGCGGAGGCGAGCTCGCCGGGGGTGTGGGCGATGAACGGATGTACGGCACTCACGTCCTCCCCCACCACCTTCGCCAGCTCGCCGGTCCGGCGCCGGGAGAACCAGCCGATCGGTACGCGCCCCAGCCGCGCGGCCAGCTGCCGGCGAAACGACAGCTGCACCTGCCCGTCGAGAAGGTGCCCGATCCCGGACGACGCGGCTGTGAACAGCAGCCGGACGAACAACCCGGCCGCCCCCGCGATCACGACGAACCAGACATGGCCGTGATCGATCGGGCCGGGCGACAACAGAGCTCGACCCAGTTCGACGACTGCCAGCAGCGGTGCCAGACCCGCGACAGCGCCGATGACCTGGAGGATCATGACGGCGGTGAAACTCCCGAGATGCGGGCGCAGCAGCCCTGCCATGCTCTGTCCCGCCGTGGAATCGGCATCCGATGACGGCGTGGACTGTCCCGTCGCCTCGGCAAGGTCAGTGGTTGTCATCTCTTTCCCGTCGCCATCAATCTCATCTCGGCCAACCTCGTCTCGGCCAACCTCGATCGCCTCACTCGGCCAGGGCACGGCGCAGGGCTCCGGTGAGTTCGGCGAGCTGCCGCTGGGACACCTCGGCGGACAGGATCGCCTGCGACCCGTGGAAGGTGCCGGACCATTGGTGCAGCTCGACCGACACGCCCGCCTCCAGCAGGCGCATCGCGTAGCCCATGCCTTCGTCGCGGAGCGGGTCGAACTCCGCCGTGGCGATGTAGGCGGGCGGCAGGCCGGACAGGTCGGTGGCCCGCGCCGGGGCGGCGTACTGCGTGGCCGGCGCGGTGCCCAGATAGTGCCGCCACGTCGCGGCGAGCTTGTCGCGGGTCATCCAGGGCGTATCGGTGAAGTTCCGTGCCGACCAGGTCACCTGGCGGTCGTCGAGCTCGGGCTGGTTGAGCAGTTGGAAGCGGATCGGCGGCCCCTGCTCGTCGCGCGCCCGCAGCGCCACCGCGGCCGCGATCCCCGCGCCCGCGCTGTGACCGCCGACCGCGATGCGGGCCGGGTCGATGCCGAGCTCGGCCGCGTGCTCGGCCGCCCAGGTCAGTACGGCGTAGGCGTCGTCCAGCGCGGCCGGGAACCGCTGCTCGGGAGCCCGGCGGTAGCCCACCGAGATCACCACCGCGCCGGAGCCGGCCGCGGCCCGGGACGCCCACGGGTGCTCGGTGTCCAGGTCGCCCATGACGAACCCACCGCCACGCAGCCAGACGATGGCGCCCAGTGCCTGGCGCGGGCGATAGATCCGCACCGCCACGTCCGGATCGGCGGGCACCATCCGGTCCTCGATCTCCATTCCCGCCGTGTCCGGCACCGGTGCCGCACCGGCCAGTTCGGCGAGGTTCTTGCGCGCGGTGACCGGGTCGGTCAGGTCGGCCGAGGGGAACAAGGGGATGAAGGCTTCCAGTTCGGGGTCCATGGCGCCCATCCTCATGGTCGTCACCCGTCGCGATCATCCGCCATCCGTCGTGTGTTCTGTCGAAATAGTGCGCCGATCGGCGCATAGTCTCTTTTTCATGGAGGCACTGGCCTTACGGCTGTCGCATCTGGACGCGGAGGCCGAAGGCGCGATTCGCGTCGTCATGTTCTACGACACGCTGATGCGCCGGCGGGTGGATCTCCCCGCGCTCGCCCGCGCCTCGGCGGTCCTCGCCGAATGCGTGGCCGGAATCCGGCTCCACGGCACGGGGCGCGTGATCCGTGTCTCGTGCGACGGCATGCAGGCATCCACCCCGCCGGCACCCGCGTCCACCACGATGCCGATCACCCTCGACGAGGAGGAGATCGGCACGGTGTGGCTGGAACGCCCAGGTGCGCCCGTCCCCCTCGACGACATGCTCCTGGACCGGCTCGCGATCGCCGCCGCGGCCGTCGTCGAGAGATACGGCCCGGCCCGCACCACCATGGCCGACCCCGCGCTCGTCGAACTCGCCATCAGCACCAACAGCGACGACCCCGCCACCGCCCGGGCACTACGCCTGCTGGGCTTCGCCGCCGACCTGCCCATTCACGTCCTCGCCGTACGCTCACACCTCCCCCTCGACCGGATCGCCGGCCTCATCTGCCCGGCCCGCCCAGTGAAAGCCGCACCACTCGCCGACGCGGGCGCCATCCTGGCCACCACCGTTGACCCGGCCCGACTCCCGGCGGGTGTACGCGCGGGCATCGGCGCCGCGGAAAGCCCCAGCCGATCCTGGCAGCAAGCCCGCACCGCCCTGCGCTTCACCACCCCACGCGAACCGGTCATCCACTACGACGACCTGGGCGCGCTGACCCTCCTGGCCGAAATACCCCCCGACACCGCCCGCGACAACACCGACATAGCCGCCATCATCCGCATGGCCGACAACCCAGAAGATCTGGAAACACTCGACGCCTACTGCACCACCGGCTCCCTACGCCAAGCCGCCGACCTCCTCCACCTGCACCACAGCAGCGTCGCCCGCCGCATCGAACAACTCACCAAAACCCTGAACATCGACCTCACCCACCCCACCGGACTGACACGCGCCAGACTCGCCCTCACCACATGGCGGCTCCTCAACGACAGCTAGCGGAGAGATCTGCCGTTTGTCCCTAATGCCTGGACCGATAACCAATTTTCGGGCATGCTTGTCGAGATCTTTGGTCAAGAACTACGAAGGGACGATCAGGTGCGAATGCCGGCAAAGGCAGTCCTCCTCACAGCGGCACTCTGTCTCAGCGGTGTCGTGGCGAGCCCCGCGAACGCCGCCGCGGCGGCGAGCCCGGAGAGCATCTGCGGCTCCGGTTTCGCGCGCATCACCGGCGGCTCACAGCCGGTCAAGACCTCGAGCGGCCGCCAGTACGGCACGGTCTACCTGCTCTACAACCGCGGCAACGGGTACAACTGCGTGGTCACGATCAAGTCGAGCTTCGTCGGCACGAAGACACCGGTCAGCGCCCAGCTCACGGTCATGCCCAAGCCGATCAAGGACACGAAGCAGGACCCGACCGTGCGCACGGACAAGGGCGACTTCAAGTCCTACGCGGGTCCGGTGAAGTACTGGGCCCAGGGCAGGTGCGTGAAGTTCTGGGGCACGATCAAGCCGCTCGGTCACGACCCGGCCGTCGCCAGCGGTGGCCGTCAGAAGTGGGGCAACTGCGGGTAGCACCCCGCGGGAGTCAGTCTCTGACCAGCCGAGGGCCGGCCAGCGTGGCCAGCTCCGTCCGGTTGCCGACCCCGAGCTTGGCGTACACGTGTGACAGGTGGATCTTCACCGTGCCACGGCTCATGAACAGCCGGGCGCCGATCTCGGGGTTGTTCAGGCCCTCCACCACGAGCCGGACCACGTTCAGCTCGGTGGGCGTGAGGCTGGCCCAGCCGGTCGACGGTCGTGCGCGGGTGCCCCGGGCGCGGCGGACGTAGGCGACCGCCTCGTCCAGGGGCAGGCCGGTGCCCGCGGCCCACGCCTCGGTGAAGGCGTCGTCTCCCAGCGCTTCGCGCAAGCCCGCCACCGCCGCGTCGTGCGCGGGCTGGTCCACGGGGTGGCGCGGACAGCCCATGGTCTCCCGGGCGGCCGCGCCGGCGGCGAGCACGCGCACCGCCTCGACCAACCGCCGGGTCCGGGCCATGAGCGCGCCCAGCGCGTCCAGGCTGTCGGGCCACTGGGTGCGCAGCCCATGCTCAACCCGCGCGGCCAGGGCCTGGTGGTGCAGGTCGGCCGCCCGGGCCGGATCGTCGGCCTCGGCCAGGTGCGCCTGCTGCTCGCAGGCGTCGGCCAGCGCGCGGGGCATGCCCAGCCGGCGGGCGACGGTGACGGCCCGCTCCAGCACACCGCCGGCCTCCTCGAACCTGCCGGAGTGCCGCAGCGCCCCGCCGAGTAGCGGCAGCGCCTGCGCCGCGAGATACGTCTCCACCCCGCTGTCGGTGGACCCGGCCGCGCGCTCCAGCCATCGCACGGCCTCGTCGAGATCGCCGCGCCACAGCCGCAGCGTGCCGAGCACCCCCGCCATGCCGGGCACGAACACCTCGTTCTCGGCACCCTCCACCAACCGCAGCACCGGCTCCATCAGCCGCAGTCCCGCGTCGATCTCGCCCTCGACGCCGTGGACCAGCGCGAGCACGCAGCGGGTCGCGCCGACCCGGTGGACGTCGCCGAGCGGTTCGGCCAACCGCACCGCCCGTTCGGCGAGCCGGTGGGCCTCGGACACCTGACCGGTGCACAGCGCGCTCGAAGCCTGGAAGGCGGCTGCCGTGGCGGCCACGCCCCGGTGCCGCCGCACCAGCCCCTCGACGGCCTCGTGCAGCAGTGGCGTCGCCTCCTTGTGCTGGTCGCGCAGGTGCAGGATGATCCCGCGCAGCGCGCTCCCCGCGTGGCGGACGAAGCCGTCGCCGATGATCTCGGCGGAGTCGGCCGATTCGAGCGCGAGCTCCCAGGCCGCGTCGAAGTCCGTGTAGAACTGCCCGACCGCGGCCAGCACCAGGCACAGGCAGCGGAGCCGTTCGTCGCCCCGCTCGGTGGCGATCTCCAACGCCCGCCGCGACGCCTGGAGTTCGAGGTCGAGCGGGCTCGCGGTGTCGGCGACCAGCGCGATGCCGGTGAGCAGCCGGGCCTGCAGGACCGACCGGTCGTCCGGCGCACGCCCGATCGCGCGCCGCAGGAACTCGATGCCCTCGTGTCCGTGCCCGTTCAGGTGCCACAGCCACGGCAGCGCGGCGGCGAGCCGGCGGCCGCGCTCGGGGTCCGCCGCCGACAGCCCCCAGTCGATGGCCGCGCACAGATTGTCGTGCTCGGCCTGCGACCGCACCCGCCACGCGTCGGCGTCGCGCTCCAGCTCGGGCTCGGCCGCCTCGGCGACGGCGAGGTAGTGGTCCAGATGACGATCACGGGTGGCCGTGACCTCACCGGCCTCGCGCAGGCGTTCGGCGGCGTACTGGCGGATCGTCTCCAGCATCCGGTAGCGGGCGCCGCCGTCCCGCTCCTCGGCGACGACCAGCGACTTGTCCACCAGCCGGGCCAGCGCGTCCAGCCGGCCCGCGCTCACCGCGCGGGCCGCGTCGTGGGTGAACCCGCCCGGGAACACCGCGAGCTGGCGGAACGCCACCCGGTCCGGCTCGTCCAGCAGGTCGTGGCTCCACGCGATCGACGCGGCGAGGGTCTGCTGACGGGCGACGGCACCGCGCGGCCCGCGCACCAGCAGCGCGAACCGGTCATCAAGCTCCCCCTCGATCTGTTGCGGGGTCAAGGTCCGCAACCACGCCGCGGCGAGTTCGAGCGCGAGCGGAATGCCGTCCAGGCGCGCGCACATGGCGCATACCGCGGACTCGCTCGACGCGTCGAGCGTGAACCACGGCCGGACCAGGCTGGCGCGCTCCACGAACAGGGTCAACGCCTCGTCCTGAGCCAGCGGCGGCAGCCGCCACACCGCTTCCGCCGGTACGCCGAGCGGTTCGCGGCTGGTCGTCAGCACCACCGCCTCAGGGCAGGAGCGCAGCAGCGCGTCGGCCACCTCGGCCGCGCCGTCCAGCACCTGCTCACAGTTGTCCAGGCACACCAGCGTGGTCCGGTCTCGCAACCGCAGCGTCAGCGACCGCAGCGCGCCCAGACCCGGCTCGACGAACACTCCGGTCGCCTGGGCGGTCACCTCGGCGACCAGCCCCGGATCGGTGACTCCGGCCAGATCGACCCACCACACGCCGCCCGGCCAGTGCTCGGCCGTGTGCGCGGCGACCTGCGCGGCCAGCCGGGTCTTGCCGCAGCCGCCGGTGCCGGTGATCGTCACCAGCCGCTGCCCGGCCAGCAGCGTGCGCACCGCGTCGATCTCGGCCTCCCGGCCCACGAAGCTGGTGAGCTGGACCTGCAGGTTGTTGGCGACAGCGTCCAGCGAGCGCACCGGCGGGCTCTCAGCGCGATCGCCGTGGCACAGCTCGAAGACCCGGGTCGGCGACGACAGGTCCCGAAGCCGGTGCACGCCAAGGTCACGCAGGGACACCCCGGCCGGAAGGGACTCGGCGACAGCGGACGCGGCCGCCGCCGACAGCAGCGTCCGGCCTTCGTGCGCCAGCTCCGCCAGGTGTTCGCACCGGCGCACCGCCGGGCCGGTGTACCGGCCGCCGTCCCTGACATGGCCTTCGCCGGTGTGCAGCGCGACGCGCCGGTCACCGTGCCGAGGGTCCATGGCGGCGGCCACCGCCTCGGCCGCCGACTCGAACACGGCGACCTCTCCGTCGGTCGCGAGGAACGTCACCGTGCCGGTCGGCAGGATCGATGCTCGACCGTCCGGGCGCTGACGCGTCGTGTCGCTGGTCATGGCCGGACAATTCTGCCACCTGACGAAGCCTCGGCCAGTTGGCCGATGTCCGCGAACACCGTGCGTGGCAACCGGCAGATGGCCGTCGGCTGCGGGATCCAGTCGCAGCGCGCCCGGTACCGGGGCGCGGACTGGAGCGGGGACTTCGTCTGCACGGTCGTCGCCGTCCGCGGGCACGGCCGCTGGAGGATCGTGAACCTGCAACTCACCCGGGCCGAGGCCACCCGCCGGAACCCGCTCGTACTGAGCGGGTCACCAGTTCGCTGTGCGCTTGGCGATCTCCTCGCGCATGAAGACGCTCGACGCGCGGGCGCGTTCCTCCCAGGCGAAGACGCAGACGGTCATGATCGCGTCAGGGGTGCGGGCGAAGTCCATGGCACCGAGGGTGTCGAAGAACTCGTCCCAGTCGACCTCGCCCTGGCCGATGTCGAGGTGCTGGTGGACCCGGACGGGGTTGCCGGGCGGGTTGGTGATGTAGCGCAGGCCGCTGGAGCCGGTGTGGTCGTAGGAGTCGGCGACGTGCAGGTGGGTGAGCTTGTCACCGGCGTACCGCATGATCCCGGCGATGTCGCCGCCCATGTGGAAGGTGTGCGGGGCGCAGTACAGGTACGACACGAGCGAGGAGTTGATGCCGCGGACCATGTCGGCGGCGACCTTGCCGTCCTCGACGAAGTCGTCCGGGTGCGGTTCGAGGCGGAGCCGCACCCCCTCACGCTCGAAGATCGGCAGCAGTTCGTCCATCGACCTCCAGAACTTCGCCTCCGACAGGCTCGCCTGCTCGGGGCGGCCGTTGAACTCGCTGTTCATGACGGTGCAGCCCAGGTCGACGGTGATCTGGATGGCGCGTTTCCAGTAGCGGACGGCGGCCTCGCGCTCGTCCTCGTCGGGGCCGGACCACCGGTAGAGCGGCAGCATCGAGGCGACCTGCACGCCGGCGCCGTCGAGGGCCCGCTTGAAGGCCCTGACTCCCGCGTCGTCCACCCGGGGATGCAGGAAGAACGGCATGAAGTCTTCCCGCGGCGACAACTCGATGTACTCGTAGCCGAGATCGGCCACGACGCCGGGGAGCTCCAGCAGCGGGACGGACCGCAGCATGTACGGGTCGAGGGCGAGTTTCATCTCAGCTCCTTCCGGTCGATCCCGCCGACGCTTCCAGCGCGGCGAGTTCCGCTTCCAGGTCCGCCATGGCCTCGCCGCCCGCCATCAGATCCGTGATCTGTTCGCGGGTCCGTTCGCCCTTGTGGAAGTCGTCCGCTTTCCGGCCGTGGATCAGGACCGCGAAGTGGTCGCCGACCATCATGGCGTGCAGGACGTTGTGGGTGACGAAGATGACCGCGACGCCCTTCGCGCGGGCCTGCATGATGATCCTCAGGACGTGCGTGGCCTCCTTGACGCCGAGCGCGGCGGTCGGCTCGTCGAGGATGAGGATGTTGGCTCCGAAGTAGACGGCCCGGGCGATGGCCAGGGCCTGGCGCTCGCCGCCGGACAGGCTTCCGACGAGCCGTTTGCCGTCGGTCACCCGGGTGATGCCGAGGGACTGCATCTCCCGGACGGCGATCTCCCCGGCCAGGCCCTTGTCGAAGCGTTTGAAGGGTCCCCAGCCCTTGGTGGGCTCGACGCCCACGAAGAACGACCGGCCGACGCTCATGAGCTGGAAGGTGCCGCCGAACTGGTGGACCGTGGCGATCCCGTACGCGCTCACGTCGCGCGGGCTCTTGAAGACGACAGGCTGCCCGTCCACCTCGATGGTGCCGCTCGTGGGGGCGTGGAAGCCGGACAGGATCTTGATCAGGGTGGACTTGCCGGCCCCGTTGTCGCCGAGCAGGCACAGCACCTGTCCCGCGTGCACCTCCAGGGAGATGTCCGCCAACGCGTTCGTGCCGACGAACGACTTGCCCACGTCTGTGAGGCGAAGGAGTGGCTGGGTCATGATCAGGCCTTCTTTCCGGAACGCGGCGCGTGCGACAGCGCCAACCGGCGGAACGTGTTGTTCATGAGGACGGCGGCGAGGATGAGCACGCCGAGGATGAAGCTCGCCCAGTCAGAGTTCCATCCCGTGTAGTAGATGCCCTGGTTGACGATCGCGAAGGTGAGGGTGCCGAAGACGATTCCGACGACGGATCCGTAGCCGCCGGTCAGCAGGACGCCCCCGACGACGACCGCGATGATGGAGTTGAAGACGAACGACTGCCCGTTGGCGACCTGGGCGCCGTTGTAGAGGATGGTCTGGATCACGCCGACCAGGGCGGCGCCGAACCCGCTCCCGATGTACAGCGCGATCTTGAGCCCGTTGGTCGGGATCCCGGCCGCGCGGGCGCTCTCCTTGTCGCCGCCCACGGCGAGGATCCAGTTGCCGTACTTGGTCATCTGGAGCATCCACCCGACGCCGAGCGCGACCACGATCCACCAGAGGATCGCCACCTCGAACTGGCCCGCGATGAGGGTGCCGAAGACCGCCTTCGACCCCGGGTCCGGGTTGAGGGCGACGCTGGTCGTACCGGTGATCACGCGGGACAGCCCGAGGGTCAGCCCGGCCATCCCGAACAGGGTCGCCAGGGTGACGACGAACGACGGCACGTTGGTCCGCGTCACGATGAGCCCGTTGAGCGCTCCTGCCGTCACGCCGACGCCGAGGGCGAGCACGATGCCGAGGATCATCGGGGCGCCCCAGTAGCCCGAGACGATGGCCATGGTCATCGAGCTCGCCGCGAGCACCGAGCCGACCGACAGGTCGAGCTCGCCGGCGATCATGAGCAGGCCGACCGGGAGGGCGATGATGCCGAGTTCGGCGGCGACGTTCAGCCAGGCCGCAGTGCCGGCGGCGGCGAGGAAGTGGGTGCCGCCGAAGATGGCGAAGAAGACGAAGACGCCCAAGGTTCCGATGAGGGCACCGGCCTCCGGACGGTACGTCAGATTGCGCAGGGAACGTCCCGACGACGTCCCGGCCGCTGCCGGTCGGGCCGTGTCGGAGATCTGGACGGTCATTGCTCTACCACCTCATAGGAGTGACGGGCGGTGCCAGGCGGGTCAGCGGACGCCGGCCTGGACACCGGCGATCGCGGCGCTGACGTTGTCGGCGTTGATGATGGCGGGCCCGGTCATCAACGTGTTCTGCGCGAGGAGAAGCCCGTAGGCGTTGTAGGCGTAGGCCTGTGACACGGCGAGGTAGCCCTGCAGGTAGGGCTGCTGGTCGATGCAGAAGAGCTGCTTGCCGGCCTTGATGCGGTTGAGCTGGGCCTCGTTCATGTCGAACGTGCCGAGCTTGATCTTGGCTCCGGCGCCCGCCTGGTCGATGGCGGCGGCCGAGCTGTCGGCGTCTCCGGTGCTGATGGTGACCACGCCGTCGATGGAGTCGTCCTTGAGCAGGGCCGACTTGATCGCCTGAGTCACGGCCGTCGGGTTGCCGAAGTTGGACGAGGGCAGCGGTAGCTGGGTGGACTTGCCGCCGCCGCTGCTCATGCCCTCGGCGACGCCCTTGCACCGGGCCTCGGTGTTCACGGCGCCGGGAAGGGTGTTGACGCACAGGACGTTCTTGGCGCCGTTCTTGGCGAAGTACTCGCCGCCGGCCTTGCCGGCCGACTGCTCGTCGGAGCCGGTGTAGGTCAGCGCGCCGACGTTCTTCGCCTGCTCGGCACCGCCGGCGTTGAACAGGAAGACCGGGACGCCGCCGCTGGAGGCGGTCTTGAAGGCGTCGTTCTGCGCCTCGGGGACCCAGTCGGCGCCGATGATGGCGGTGGCGCCCTGGCTCTTCGCGCTGAGGATGAGCTTGGCGGCGTCCGGGCCGAGGTTGTCATAGTTCTGCGGGCCGAGCCAGGTCACCTTGCCGCCGTTGGCCTGGACGACCTTGGCGGCGTCGTCCACGCCCCGCTTGACCGCGGACCAGAACGGGTCGTCGGACTTGCCGCCGATGACGAAGAGGGACACCTTCCCGCCACCGGATCCGGCGGGGGCCGCGGCGGCGCTGGACGCGCCGGCGGCGGGCTGGCTCTCGGCGCCGGTGGTGGCCTTGCCGCTGGCACAGGCGGTCAGGGCCAGGGCGGCGAACAGGCCGATCGCCGTCAGCGGGAGACGGTTGGGGCGGCCGGACGGACGCCGGGTTCGTGTGCCTTCCATTTTGCGGTACTCCTTCGTGTGATGCGCCGGCGTGACCGATGTCTCGGTCGGAGCGCGCGGTATATCGGGGGGTATGTCGGATGGCCGACCGGCGAGGCCGATCGCGGGCCTGAGTGCGCGCTCACGCGTTCACAGCGGGTCACGCCGATTCACGCGAAGCGGTCGGGGATGTGGCTTTGGTGGTGCCGATGTGACCGATGGTGCGGGCCGCTCGGTGTTCCCACGAGGGCCGTGCGGTCTAGCGGCCCGCGGCCTCGAGCAGGGTCTTGGCCGCGGCGGCCAGGCCCTCGAGCTGGTCGAGCTCCTGGTCCTCGTGCTCGATGTTCACGGCCATGTCCGGGTCCACCTTCTCCAGCGCCCGCAGGAAGGCGGTCCACCAGGTGACGTCGTGGCCGCGGCCGACGGCGACGAAGTCCCAGGAGGAGTTCTCCGGCCAGCGGGACAGGGTGTAGGGCCCGCCGAGGCCGACGGCGCCGGGCTCGTCCGGGTGGACCCGGCCGAATCGGTCGTCGAGGACGCCGTTCACCCGCGCCGCCGGGTTGATCCTGGTGTCCTTGGCCGCGGCGTTGTACACCAGCGAGCCGAGGTGGCCGATCGCCTCCACGGGGTCGATGCCCTGCCAGAACAGGTGGCTGGGGTCCATCTCGGCGCCGACGTGGGTCGCGTCGATCTCCTCGGCGAGCCGCTCCATCGTCGCCGGGTTGTAGACGACGTTGTGCGGGTGCATCTCGATGGCCACCTTGACGTCGAAGTGGGCCGCCCGCCACTGGACCGTCTTCCAGAACGGGATCGCGACCTCGTTCCACTGGTAGTCCCGTACGTCGAGGTAGGCGCTGTCCCAGGGCAGAACGTTCCAGGCCGGGTTGGTCCCGGTGGCGCTGGCGGCGGGCGTGCCCGACATGGCGACCACGCGATGGACGCCCAGGAGGGCGGCCAGCTCCAGCGACCGCAGGAGGTCGTTCGCGTGCTTCTCCCGCACGACGGGGTTCGGGTGCAGGGGGTTGCCGTTGCAGTTGAGCGCGGTGAGCGTGATCCCCTGCTCGGCGAAGAGCCCGAGGTAGTCCTGGCGGGCCTGCTCGCTGGCGAACAGCTCGTCGATCGGGAGGTGCGGCTCCGGGATGAACCCGCCGGAGTTGATCTCCGCGCTGTCCAGACCCATTCCCTTGAGAATGGCCAAGGCCTCGGGCAGCGGTTTGTCGTGCAGGCAGGCGGTGTAGGCGCCGAGCTTCATGGGTCCTCGTTTCTTCGCTGAAATGGCTGGTGGATCAGAGGGCGGACGCGGGTGAGGAGATCTTCACCTCGGCGCCGCCGTTGCGGGCCGACTCGGTGATGGCGGCGAGAAGCCGCAGGTTGTGCAGCCCGTGCTCGAACGAGGGCACCCTGGGCAGCCGGTCGAGCCCGGCCACCTGCTCCAGGAACGCCCGGGCCTGGAAGACGAACAGGTCGTTCTGGCCGTATCCGACCCCGGGGAAGTCCATGGGCAGGCCGCCGGTGAGGTAGGGGTGGTCCGGGCCGACGGCCACCTGCCGGTAGCCCTTGGTGGGCCCGTCCACCGCGCGGTCCATGTAGCCGAACTCGCCCGCCCGCAGCAGGTCGAAGGTCGCCGCGGCGTTCTCGGCGAACAGTTCGAAGCCGAGGGAGTTCGCCAGACCGAGCGCGACGCGGGAGGCGGACATGGTCGCCGTGGCCCCTGACTCGAAGGTCGCGGTGAAGGTGACCAGGTCCTCGTTCTCGACCGGCTCGCGCTCGTCGCTCAGCGTCGCCGCGGCGTGCCCGACCGCGGCGCCCAGCGGCAGCGCGCGCTCGGTGATGAACGTCGACAGCGTCGTCCCCCGGACGGACCGCATCGGGCCGCAGAGGAACTCGGCGAGGTCCACGAGGTGGCTGCCGATGTCGGCGAGCGCGCCCGAGCCCGGGCCGCCCTTGTAGCGCCAGCTCATCGGCCCCGAGGCGTCGGCGCCGTAGTCACACCAGTAGTGGCCGTTGAAGTGGATCGGCCGCCCCGTCGACCCGTCGTCGACCAGCCGCTTGACCGCCGCGATCGCGGGCGAACGGCGGAAGGTGAAGCCGACCCCCGTCTGCAGCTCCGGCCTGGCCTGGGCCGCGGCGACCATGGCCGCGGCCTCCTCGAGGGTCGGCGCGAAAGGCTTCTCGCACAGGACGTGCTTGCCCGCCGCCAGGAGCCCCTCGACGACTTCCCGGTGCAGATGATTGGCGACCACCACGCTCACGACGTCGATGTCGGGGGCTTCGGCGACGGCCTGCCAGGACGTCTCCGCTCGCGTGTACCCGAACCGGCGCGCGGTCTCCCGCGCGAAGTGCTCGTTCACGTCGGCGATCGCCACCAGCCGCACGTCGGGAAGACCCGAGTCGTACGTCGTCGTGGCGCTGCGATAGCCGGCGGCGTGCGATCTGCCGGCCATCCCGGCACCGATGACGGCGACGCCGATGTGGTCGTTGGGCATGCCAGCTCCTTGGATCATGGGCGTAACTGAATAGGGGCGTCCGCATCGCGTAAACCGCCCGCACAGCCGGTTTGGAAACCGGTTTAAGTGAATGCGCCGAGCATGCGACTTGTTACAGGCATATGTCAAGGGTTTGTGCTGACAAAGCCTTCGGCATTATGGTGACCGCATGGCCGACCACACCGCTCCGACACCGCCCCGGCCAGGGCGCCGCCGGCCCACGATCCTTGATGTCGCCACCGCCGCGGGCGTGTCCAAAGGCCTGGTCTCGAAGGTGCTCAGCGGCTCGGCGGGACCGAGCGCCGCCACGACCAAGCGCGTCCTGGCCGTCGCCGAGCGCCTGGGATATCGCAAGGACAGGAACGCCACGCTCCTCGCCAAAAGGCGGACGCGGCTCATCGGCGTGACCATTCTGCCGAGCAACGTCTACCACGGGGAGCTCGCCGAGGAGATCCAGTCGACGGTCGACGCCGCCGGGTACGAGACCGTGCTGGGGGCCATGACCGCCACCCACGACGAGCGGCGCGCCATCGAGACGCTCATCGACTTCCGGTGCGAGGCGCTCCTGCTGCTGGGGCCGACGATGCCCGAGGCCGAGCTGGCCGCCCTCATCGAGGACGTCCCGACGGTCTGCGTGGGACGCCCGCTCAACCTGCCGAACGTGGACGTGGTCCGCGCCGACGACCAGCAGGGCATCTCCGACGTGGTCGATCACCTGGTGGCGCTCGGCCACCGGCGCATCGCGCACGTCGACGGCGGATCGGGGCACATCTCCGCCGTCCGGCGGGGCGCCTACCAGGCCGCCGTGCAACGCCACGGGCTCGAGGCCGTCGTCCTGCCCGGTGGGCTCACCGAGCGTCACGGGGCGGAGGCGCTGCGGCACCTCGACTCCGGCGCGGGCGTCACCGCCATCGTCGCGTTCAACGACCGCACCGCGCTGGGGCTGATCGAGGCGCTGGAGAGCGGGGGCCGCAGCGTACCGGCCGACGTGTCGGTGGCCGGCTTCGACGACAGCCTCATGGCGCGGCACCCCCGCATGGCCCTCACGACCGTGAGCCAGTTACCGCTGGAGCAGGCCCGGCTCGCCGTCCGGGCGGCCATAGACCGGCTGGACGGCGCACATCAGGAACGCCGCGAGATCCTGCTTCCCACACGTCTGATCGTCCGTGGCAGCACCGGCCTTTCCCCGCGGACCGCCGGATGACGTAATGGTTTCCGGGAATTCGGATTTACCCTTTAATGAGAGATCCTTGTCCTTTCTTTTCGCGATGGGCGGTCAGTCGTTCTGCGGGAAACCGAGATTGAGCCCGCCGTGCGAAGGGTCGAGCCAGCGGGAGGTGACGACCTTGCCACGGGTGAAGAAGTGCACGCCCTCGGTGCCGTGCGCGTGGGTGTCCCCGAACAGACTGTTCTTCCAGCCGCCGAAGGAGTAATACGACACCGGCACCGGGATGGGCACGTTGATGCCCACCATGCCGACCTCCACCTCGTTCTGGAAGCGCCGCGCCGCCCCGCCGTCGTTGGTGAAGATGGCCGTGCCGTTGCCGTACGGGTTGGCGTTGATGAGGGCCAGGCCCTCGTCGTAGGACCGCACGCGGACCACGGACAGCACCGGGCCGAAGATCTCGTCGCGGTAGATGGACATGTCGGGGGTGACGTCGTCGAACAGCGTGGGCCCGAGCCAGAAGCCGTCCTCGCCGCCGTCGAAGTCCCCCGCGCGGCCGTCCACGACGAGCGTCGCGCCCGCGGCGCTGCCTTCCTCGACGTACCCGGCCACCTTGTCGCGGTGCTGGCGGGTGACCAGCGGGCCCATGTCGCAGCCCCGGGTGCCGTCGCCGGTGCGCAGCTTGCGCATCCGGTCCTTGATCTTCTCGACGAGCTCGTCGGCGATGGTGTCGACCGCGACGAGCGCCGAGATCGCCATGCAGCGTTCGCCGGCCGATCCGAAGCCGGCGTTGACGGCGGCGTCGGCGGTGAGATCGAGGTCGGCGTCGGGCAGGACGAGCATGTGGTTCTTGGCGCCGCCGAGGGCCTGCACCCGCTTGCCGTGCGCGGTGCCGGTCTCGTAGACGTAGCGGGCGATCGGGGTGGAGCCGACGAACGAGACGGCCCGCACGTCCGGATGGGTGAGCAGGGCGTCCACGGCCTCCTTGTCGCCGTGCACGACGTTCAGGACCCCGTCGGGCAGGCCGGCCTCGGTCCACAGGCGGGCCATGGCGACGGCCGCCGAGGGGTCCTTCTCGGAGGGCTTGAGTATCACCGCGTTGCCGCAGGCGATGGCGATCGGGACGAACCACAGCGGCACCATCGCCGGGAAGTTGAACGGCGAGATCACGGCCACGACACCGAGCGGCTGCCGGATGGAGTACACGTCGACCCGGGTGGAGACGTTCTCACTGAACCCGCCCTTGAGCAGGTGCGGGATGCCGCACGCGAACTCGGCGACCTCCAGCCCCCGGGTGACCTCGCCGAGCGCGTCGTCGAGGACCTTGCCGTGCTCGGCGGTGATCAGCGCGGCGATCTCGTGCTTGCGCGCGTGCAGCAGCTCGCGGAACGCGAACAGCACCTGGGCGCGCTTGGCCAGCGAGGTCTCGGACCAGCCGGTCCAGGCCGCCTTGGCCGTGGCGACGGCCTGGCCGACGAGGTCGGCGGAGGCCAGGTCGACGCGGCCGGTGAGGGCGCCGGTCGCGGGGTTGTGCACGTCACCGGCGCGCTCGGAAGTGCCTTCCCAGGAACGGCCGCCTATGAGGTGGGTGATGCGGGTGGTCAACGTACTGGTCCTTCCGGGTCGCGGGGTGTCGGGGCCACGTGGGGGCGTTGCGCGGCCTTGTGCGTCGTGTAGCGCTCGTAGGCGCGGCGGGTGGTGCCGAGCTCGCTGACCTGGCTGACCGGGACGTCCCACCAGGACTCGCTGTCCGGGGCGTGCACCATCGGGTCGGTCTCGACGTGGATGACGACGGGGCCGCCGTCCGCCGGGGCGGCCTTGGCGTCCTTGATCGCCTGTTCGAGCTCCCGCCGGTCGCGCACCTCGATGACGGTGGCGCCGAAGCTGCGGGCGCTGGCGGCCAGATCGACCGGCAGCCGGTCACCCTCCAGCCGGCCGGTGGCCTCGTCGCGGAAGCGGTAGCTGGTGCCGAAGCGCTGCGAACCGAGCTCCTCCGACAGCGAGCCGATGGAGTGGAAGCCGTGGTTCTGGACCAGGACGACGATGATCTTGATGCGTTCCTGGACGGCGGTGACCAACTCGGTCGGCATCATCAGGTACGAGCCGTCGCCCACCATGACGAAGACGTCCCGGCCCGGGTCCGCCAGCCGGACGCCGATGCCGCCCGGGATCTCGTAGCCCATGCAGGAGTAGCCGTACTCGACGTGGTAGGCCTTGCGGTCGCGTACCCGCCACAGCTTGTGCAGGTCGCCGGGCATGGAGCCGGCCGCGCACACCACCACGTCCGCGGGGTCGGACAGCTCGTTGACGCTGCCGAGCACGGTGCCCTGGGTGAGCACGCCGTCGGCGAGCGCGCCGGTGACCTCCGGGGGCGGGTTGTAGGCCGCCTCCACCTTGTCGTCCCACTCGTGCCACAGCCGGGCCTGCCGTTCCCGGCAGGCCGGGTCCACGTGGTGCCCGTCCAGCGCCTGGGTGAGCGCGGTCAGGGTCTCGCGGGCGTCGGCCACGACCGACAGGCCGGCCAGCTTGCCGGCGTCGAAGCGCGCGACGTTGATATTGACGAAGCGCACGCCCGCGTCCTGGAAGGCGGTGCGCGAGGCGGTGGTGAAGTCGCTGTAGCGGGTGCCGATCCCGATCACCAGGTCGGCCTGCCTGGCCAGCGCGTTGGCGGCGGTGGTGCCCGTCGAGCCGACGGCGCCCATCGCCTGCGGGTGGCCGTGCGGCAGCGCGCCCTTGCCGGCCTGGCTCTCCCCCACCGGGATGCCGGTCGCCTCGCAGAACGCGCGCAGGGCGTCCTCGGCGCCGGAGTAGTGCACCCCGCCGCCCGCCACGACGAACGGCCGCCGGGCCGCCGCGATCAGCGCCGCGGCCTCGGCGAGGTCGGCGGTCTCCGGCAGTGGCCGGCCCACTCGCCAGACCCGCGGGGCGAAGAGCTCCACCGGCCAGTCGAACGCCTCCGCCTGCACGTCCTGCGGCAGCACGATCGTCACCGCCCCCGTCTCCACGGGGTCGGTCAGCACCCGCATGGCGGCGAGCAGCGCCGAGGGCAGTTGCTCGGGCCGGTTGACCCGGTCGAAGAAGCGCGACAGCGGGCGGAAGGCGTCGTTGACGGTGACGTCCGCCGCGTACGGCGCCTCCAGCTCCTGCAGCACCGGCCCCGCCACCCGCGTCGCGAACGTGCCCGAGGGCAGCAACAGCACCGGCAGCCGGTTGATGGTGGCCAGCGCCGCCCCGGTGAGCATGTTGGTCGAGCCGGGGCCGACGGACGCCGTGCAGACCCAGGTCTGGAGGCGATCCTTCTGGCGGGCGTAGGCCACGGCCGTGTGCACCATCGCCTGCTCGTTGCGGGCCAGCACGTACGGCAGGCGGTCCGGATGGTCGTCGGCGAGCTCGTCCTGCAGCAGCGCCTGGCCGAGCCCGGCGACGTTGCCGTGGCCGAAGATGCCGAAGCACCCGGCGAACAGCTTCTGCCGCCGCCCGTCGCGTTCGCTCCACTGGGCGGCCAGGAAGCGCACGACGGCCTGGCTGACGGTCAGGCGTACCGTGCCGGTCATCGGGTTCCTCCCGGCTGCTCGGCCCACGTCCGGCGGATCCAGGCGTGGGCGGGGTCGTCGCAGATGAGCCAGGCCCGGGTGGCGCCGGGGCCGGCCATCACGTTGAGGTAGTACAGGTCGTAGCCGGGCGGGGCCATCGCGGGGCCGTGCCACCCGTGCGGGACGAGGACGACGTCGCCGGTGCGGACCTCGGCGAGGACGTCGATGGGGCGTTCGGTGGTGCCGTACACGCGCTGGTAGCCGACGGGGTCCGCGCCGTCGGGGGCGTCCGGCCGGGCCTCGACCTCGAAGTAATAGATCTCCTCCAGCTCGGTCTCCAGGCCGTCGCGCTCCTCGTCGTGCTTGTGCGGCGGGTAGGAGCTCCAGTTGCCGGCGGGTGTGATCACTTCGCAGGCGATGATCGAGTCGGCGTCGAGCACCTGCGGGATCCCGAAGTTCCGCACCTGGCGCGCGGCCGCGCCGGCGCCGCGGTGCTCGACGGGGACGTCGGCCGCGGCCAGGTGCCGGAACGGCGGCGGCTCGGTGCGTTCTGCGGCCTTGGCTCCGCAGAGCGCGATCTTCGCCGGGCGCTCGCCGGCGGTCACCGTGAGGGCGGCGTCTCTGGGAACGTAGGCGACGTCGGTGGGCCCGGCGAACACGCTGTCGCGTCCGGCCAGCCGGGCCTTGTGGTGCCGTCCCGCGTGGTCGACGGCCGTGACGTCGGCGCCGCCCCGCAGGGGCACCACGATGACCTCGCTGTCCCCGGTGTCCAGCTCCACCCGCTCGAACGGCGCCAGCGTGGCCACGCGCAGGCTCGTGCGGGCCCACCCGGGCACGGCGTCGGTGATCGACACCTGGAAGGGCCCGTCGGCGGCCGTGCCGTACGGCCGGACCCAGCGTTCGTTGTCGTTCATGAACCGCCTCCGTGTACGAGCCCCGCGGCGAGGTCCACCGCCGCGGCCACGTCACCGTCGGGCGGGAACAGCAGCGCCCTGCCCACGACCAGTCCCCGCACGGCGGGCAGCCGCAGGGCGCTCCCCCACTTGGCGTAGGTCTCGTCGGGGTGGCCACCGGGGTCGCCGCCCAGCAGCAGGGTCGGCAGGGTCGTGGCGTCCATGACCCGCTCCAGCTCCTCGACCACGGGCAGCTTCAGCCAGGTGTGCTGGCTGGTGGCGCCGAGCCCGGCGGCGATGTGGACGGAGGTGATGGTCGAGTCGGGGTCGAGCAGGTTGTGCACCCTGCCCTCGCGGCGGACCGACAGGAACGGCTCCACCATCGCCATGACGCCGTGCGCGCCCAGCTCGCTGACCGCCCGGCCGCCGGCCTCCAGCGTGGCGGCCGTGCCGGGATCGTCGAGGCAGATCCGGGTGAGCATCTTGCCGCCCTCCAGGCCGCGGGCGACGATCTCCGCCGCGGTGTAGGCGGTGAAGCGATCGTCCAGCTCGAAGACCGCGCCCTGCAGACCGCCCCGGTTCATCGAGCCGATCGCGACCTTGTTCTCCAACGCCCCCAGCAGCAGCAGGTCGTCCAGGATGTCGGGGGTGCCGAGCACGCCGTCCACACCGGGGCGCGACAGCGCCGTCGTCAGGCGCTCCAGCAGGTTGCTGCGCGAGGCCATCGCCCTGGCGTCCGCGCGGACGCCGAGCGCGCCGCGGGCCGGGTGGTCGGCGGCCACGATGAGCAGCCTGCCGTCCGCGCCCACCAGGTCGCGCCGCCGGCGGGCGGCCCAGCCTTCGGCGATCCGGCGCGGTTCGCGTACCCGGATCTCGGTCAGATCGGCGATGCCGGGGCGACTCGGCGTCTGGATCGTCATCGTCCGTCCTCTTCAGTGTTCGGCATGGTGCTCTTCAGCTCCGCGCTCTTCAGTACCGCCTCGACCTCGGCCTCCGTCGGCATCGCGTCAGCGCATTCGAGCCGGCCGGCGACGATCGCGCCCGCCACGTTCGCGAAGCGCAGGATGCGAGTCAGGTCCCAGCCGGACAGCAGGCCGTGGACCAGCGCGCCGCCGAAGGCGTCGCCTGCTCCGAGCCCGTTGACGACCGTCACCGGGAAGGGCGGCACCTCGACGCGCTCGTCCGCGGTCGCGGCGAGCACCCCCTTGGGTCCCTGCTTCACGATGGCCAGCTCCACGCCCCGCTCCAGCAGGGCGTCCGCCGCCCGCCGCGGGTCGGCCTCCCCGACCGCGACCTCGCACTCCTCCCGGTTGCCGACCGCCACCGTGACGTGCTCCAGCGCCTGGCTCACCTGCGCGCCCGCCTCGCCCGGGTCCGGCCAGAACATCGGCCGGTAGTCGAGATCGAGCACGGTGTGCGCGCGGCGGCCGCGGGCCCGCCAGGCGGCGAAGTGCGCCGAGCGCGACGGCTCCTGCGACAGCCCCGTGACGGTGGCCCAGAAGACCCCGGCCTCGCGCACGGCGTCGATCGGAACCTCCTCCGGCTCGATCAGCAGGTCGGGCGCGATCGGATAGCGGTAGAAGTACAGCGGGAAATGGTCCGGGGGGAAGATCTCGCAGAACGTCACCGGGGTCGGCGGCCCGTCGACCTCACCGGCGAAGACGTCGTCCACGCCGAAGCCGCGCAGCTCCCGCCGGACGAAGTGGCCGAAGGGGTCCCGCCCGGTACGCGTGATGATCGCCGCGCGGCGTCCGTGCCGGGCCGCGGCCACCGCGACGTTGGTCGCGCTGCCGCCCAGGAACTTGCCGAACCGTTCCACGTCCTCCAGGCCGACGCCGTGGTCGAGCGGGTAGATGTCCACCCCGCACCGGCCCATGGACACCAGGTCGTATGACTGCGCCATCGCTTACGCCCCCGCCGCGCGCGCCCAGGCGAGCCGGTGCCCGGCGCTCGGATGGAGTGCGGCCACCGGCGGGGTGGACGGAGTGGTCATGGCTGCTCGATCCCTTCGATCACGAAAAGCGGTACGGGCCCTCGACAGATCGCCCGGCTCCACAACACCAGCGCGCCGCGGTCCGCCCCAGGTCAAGATGGTCGGCGATGATATTCAGCCTGCCTTGCCGATAGACCCTGCGTCAAGACTTTGTCCTGACATCTTAGCGTACTGTCATATTGAGGGAAGGTGCCTCAGCGTGAAGGCCGCGGCGTGGTCGCGGGCGAAGTCGGCGAGGTCGCGTGGGGGGTGGCCGAGGAGGCCGGCGACCGTATCGGTGGTGAGATCTCCCCAGCCGGAGGCATACGCCCGCGCGTACTCCTCGAGCATGTCGACGATCCAGGCCGGGACGCCGTAGCCGAGCAGGGTCTTGCGCTTGGCGTCGTCGCTGACCGGCAGGTACGTGATGGACCTGCCGAGAGCGTGACCCAACTGGTCGGCGACCTCGTCGAACGTCAGCGAGCGCGGCCCGGTGAGGGTGTACGTCTCGCCGTGGTGGCGGTCCGGGTCGTCGAGGAGCACGCGGGCGGCGCACTCGGCGATGTCGCGGACGTCGATCATGCCGATCCGCGCCGAGGCCAGGTTCAGCGAGAACGTGCCGGTGGCGGAGATGTCGCCCGCCTCGTTCAGCAGGTTCTGCATGAACCAGTGGGGGCGCAGGATCGTCCAGCGCAGGCCGCACCGTTCGGTCTCCCGGTCGGACAGCGCGTGCAGTCTGCCGCTGCGGTTCGGCGCGTCGTGGGCCGCGCCGACGACGGACAAGCGCACGACGCGCTCCACACCGGCCTGGCGTGCGGCCCACACGGCGTTCATGTTGTGCTCCGGAGCGCGCGGGCCGTTCGGGGTGAGCAGCCACAGGTCCTGCACGCCCTCGAAGGCGGGCGGCAGCGAGCGGGCGTCATCGAGGTCGCCGACGACGACTTCGGCGCCCCGCTCGCGAAGGCCGTCCGCTCTGGACTCTTCGCGGACGAGAGCACGGAGGTCCACTTCGGCCCCGTCCAGCGCCTTCATCAGTGCGGTGGACACGGTTCCGGTGGCTCCGGTGATCAGTACGGTTCGTGACACGCTCATTCTCCTGTGGTGGTGACGGGGATTCGGACCAGGGGCTTCCGTGCCGCCCGGTTGACGGTGACGCGCTCCAGGACCCACAGCACGACGGTGCCGGCCGAGAGGATGGCGCCCAGGACGCACACGCCGCTCCAGCCGCCGTTCACCCAGACCACCGACGTCAGCGCGGAGCCCACCGCGCCGCCGAGGAACAAGGAGGTCATGAAGGCGGAGTTGATCCGGTTGCGGGCCTCGGGCCGGAGCACGTAGAGGACGTTCTGGCTGCTGTTGAGCAGCGCCTGATGCGCCAGGTCCAGCACGATCACGCCGACGAGCAGCCAGACCAGCGAGCGTGCCCCCGCCGCGATCGCCGACCAGGAGAGCAGCAGCAGGACCGTCCCGCCGCCGGTCACCCTCTGGACGTGCCCGCGGTCGGCCAGCCGCCCCGCCACCGTGGCGGTCAGCGCGCCCACGACACCGACCAGGCCGAACAGGCCGATGGCCGACTCCGACCAGCCGTACGGCGAGCGCGCCAGCAGGAAGGTCAGCGCCGTCCACAGCACGCTGAACGAGGCCAGGCTCAGCGCGCCGATGCCTGACCGCCACCGCAGCAACGGCTCGTACCGGAACATCGCCACCGTCGAGCGCAGCAGCCCCAGGTAGGACAGGTGCCGGCCGTCGCCACCGAGCCGGGGCAGGAAGACCCGCAGCAGCACGGCCATCACCGCCATCAGGACCGCGTGCACCCAGTAGATCGTCCGCCAGCCGCCCAGCTCCGACAGCACTCCGGACGCGGTCCGCGCCAGCAACAGGCCGAGCATCAGCCCGGTCATCACCGTGCCGACCACCCGGCCGCGCTCGGCCGGGTCGGCCAGCGTCGCCGCGAACGGCACCACCACCTGCGCTCCCACCGAGGTCAGCGCGGTCAGCGCCGTACTGGCCAAGAGCACCATGCCGTTGGCGGCGGAGGCCGACACCAGCAGAAGCACCGCGGTCGCCGCGTAGAGCGAGACCGCCAGCCGCCGCCGCTCCACCAGATCGCCGAGCGGCACCAGCAGGATCAGCCCCAGCGCGTACCCGCTCTGCGCTGCGGTCACCACCAGCGCCGCCGACGATGGCCCGACCCCCAGTTCCCGGCCGATCAGGTCGAGCAGCGGCTGCGCGAAGTAGTTTCCCGCGACCGCCAGCCCGGTCGCCGTCGACATGAGCAGCAGCAGCCCGCGCGACAGGCCGCCGTCCATGTGAGGTCTCGTCGTCATCATGCGCCCAGCCTCGACGACAGACGATCAATGAGTCCAACACATGTTTGTCATCGACAACGATCGTGTATCACGATTGATCCATGGAGCTCCAGCAAATGCGCTACGTCGTCGCCGTCGCGGAGACGAACAACTTCACCCGCGCCGCCGAACAGTGCCTGGTCGTCCAGTCCGCGCTGAGCCACCAGATCGCCCGCCTGGAACGTGAGCTGGGCGCCAAACTGTTCGACCGCACCAGCCGCCGTGTCCGGCTGACCCCCGCCGGCGAGGCGTTCCTCCCCGCGGCCCGCCAGGCCCTCGACGCCGCCGAACGAGCCCGCGCCGAGGTGGCCGCCGTCGCCGGCGAGATCCGCGGCCGGCTCGCCATCGGCGCCATCCCCACGGTCGCGGCGATCGATCTGCCGACCGCGCTGAAGCGCTTCCACCTGCGGCATCGGCAGGTGCGGATCAGCCTCCGCTCGGGCGCCAGCGAAGAGCTGATCGAACGGGTACGACAGGGCACCCTGGACGTCGCCTTCCTGGGGCTGCCCGTGGGCGTACGACCCAAGGGCGTTCGCGGCCACGAACTGGCGCGCGGCGACCTCGTCGCCGTCGTCGCGCCCGGTCACCCCCTGGCGGACGAGGAACGCGTGGACCTGCACCAGCTGTCGGACGAACCGTTCGTCGACTTCCCCCCGGGCACCGCCGCGCGGGCCCAGTCGGACGAGGCGTTCACAGCGGCCGCGGTCCGGCGCGAGGTCGCCTTCGAGGTGACGACCGTGGACTTCATGGCTCGCCTGATCCGGCAGGGCCTGGGCATCGGGATGCTGCCCGCCGCCTTCGTGTCCGAGCTCCCCGACCTGCCCGTCCTCCAGCTACGCGACGCCCCCGCCCGCATGGAGCACCTCATCTGGAGCAGCTTCCCGCCATCCCCCGCCGCCGCGGCGTTCCTGTCCGCCCTCGGCATCTCGGCAGCGGAAGCCTCAAGACCGCCGGGCTCATGACTTCAGGTGATCGACGCCCTCCCCCGCGATCGTGGTGAAGGATTCCGCGCCGAGTTGGCTTCGTTGCTGCCTCAACCACTCCTCGTCGACATCGACGGGCAGTCCGAGTCTGCTGTGCAGGAGCAGCGCTTGAAGGGTGTGGGGCACGGCCTCGCGGGGACGGGCGCTCGTGGTCAGGAGCCCCCCGAGTTGCTGGTGACAGTCGGCCATGCCGGCGAGGTCGCCGATCCGGTCGAAGGCGGCCAGCGCCGCCCGGGTGCCGGCAATGGCTTGGGAGTGATTTCCCTGTAACCATTCGCTCATGCCAATCTCGTAGTGGCAGACCGCCGCAGCCGCCGCGTCACCGACCTGCTGGAATTCCCTGGCCGCCAGGTCGAGGTGGGTTTTCGAATCAGTCAGCTGACCGAGCTGCTGCCGGCAGCGTGCCAGGTTCAGGGTGTCGCCGAGACGTTCGAAGTCCTTGAGCGCCGTCCGCAGCTGGGCGATGGCTTCGCCGGAGTCTCCAGCGGCATGCGCCAGCTGGGCGAGTCGCTGTCGGCAGCGGGCCACGTTCAACGTGTCGCCGAGACGTTCGAAGTCTGTGAGCGCCTGCCGCTCCAGATCTGCCGCCTGTACGGAGTCGCCTCTCGCGGAAGCGATCCGGCTCAGCTCTCGCCGGCCGGCGGCGACTCGGCTTCGCTCGCCCAGGCTGTCGAAGATGGCCATGGCCTCCAACGTCAAGGCTCTCGCGTGATCCAGCCGGCCTTCGGCTTCGGCGAGCATGCCGAGTTGGTGCAGGCTCCTGGCACGTCCCGCTTCGTCCTGCCACTCGTCGAAGAGCGCTTGGGCCTGGAGATAAAGGGCCCGGGCGGATTCGTGATCCTGCCGCTGCTGTGCGCTCAACCCCAGCTCCCAGAGCAGGTCAGCGGCCTCACGGCTGCCGCACTCGACGTCGTCGTACGCCTCGCGCAGGATGTGCTCGCGCCAGGACACCGCACCGTGGCGATTCAGCACCCGAACCGCTGACATCGTCACCTGATACGCCCGCGCGGAATCACCCGCTCGGGCGAACCGGTACCGGGCCTCCAGCAGGGCGGCGACGGTAGGCCAAGGCGTGTCGGCGGCTTGCGCCACGCGCGTCCAGCGTTCGGCGACGGCCAGGTGGGCTTCGGGAGGTGGTACGACGCGGGGGCCGGTCTTGGCAGCGGCTCGCACACGCCGCTGCGGCAGCCGCGCTCCCGCCAGCCGGAAGGCATGGCGGCTGGCGATGACGACAGGGCCGTGCCAGCGATCGAGGAACTGCTCCAGTTCCTGATCGGCTATCACGTGGCGGCGGCCGGCGGACGGTTTGAGGTTACGTTCGAAGCCGGTCAGCAGCAGAACGTGGCATCCGGCCGCCGCGGCGACAGCCAAGCGCGGCTGCCAGGGGTGGCGCATGTTGCGAAGAAAGGCGGCGACGTCGGCTGATCGGCCCGGAGCGCTTGCCATTGACGCCAGCAGTTCGTCGGGGCTGGTCCGGCCCTGGACGGTCATGAACCCGCCCCCGTCGCTCACCTGATCGGCGAGGCGCCGGGCCGACCGGGCGTTCCGGCCGCTGTCGGGTCCGTGAACGATGATGACGTCCGCACTCACCTACCGGCCTCCAAAGACGACCGGAGCGCCTCGAACGATTGCCGCATGGCCTCCCCCAGGCCCTCGATGTCGTCTCGCCGGTGGAGGGATCGGGCGTACTCCACGGTCAACACCAGGCTTCCGCCGGTCAGCAGAGCCGTGATGTAGAGCTGATAAGGCCGGTTGATCCGTGGATCAACCGGCTCACCCGTAGGCCCGGGAACCGGGCGGAACGGATTCGACGCGCCGCGCTGCCCTAGGGCGTCTAAAGCCCGTCCGAAGTACCCGAAACCCACCTCGATGGGAAGAGGCAGTCCCAGCAACTGATAGCCGAGTCCGCGATCGGCCACCTTCGCGAGGCGGTCCTGGACCATCTTGAGTTTCCCGTCCCACGAGCGCCGCTCGCCGAGGGCCAGGCGCACCGGGTACCGCAGCGTCAGCCAGCCGACGGTCCGCGACAGATCGATGTCGTTGAAGGGCTCGGCCGTGCGGCCGTGGTCCTCTACCGTGATCAGCACGTCACGGCGGGCCGACCAGTCACATAGCGCTCCGCCCACGACCGCCAGGACCGCCGAGTGGAGAGAGGCGCCGTGGGCTTCGACCAGCTTGGTGAAATGCTCCGTCTCGTGCGGCGGAATCTCCGATGACAGTGAGTCGGCATCACGGAAGGTGCCGGTGGCGGCTGCCGGTGAGCCCTTTGGCGTACGGCAGATCTCTTCCCAGAAGGCGCGCTGGTGCAAGGGGACGCCGCTGCGGGAGTAGCCGTCGATCGCGCGCGCCCACTCGCCGAGAGTGGCTCCTGTGCGGCGGGGGATCGCCGCGCCGACGTACGCCGCGTTCAGATCGTCGATGACGACCGGCCAGGACGCGATGTCGACCGCGAGGCGGTGCACCGCCAGAAGCGCGCGTCCCTGGACGATTCCCGCCCGCAACAGCGGCCCCTTTTCCACGTCCAGGCCGGCCTGAACGGCTTGGCTGGTCGTGTCGTCCAGCAGGAGGTCGTCACACGGCTCGAAGTCGCCGATCTCGACGCGCCCGCCGTCGACTCTCAGCCTGAACGCTTCGTGGTGCCTGACCAGCGCGTTGAGCGCGGCCCGTAGGGCACCGCGGTCGAGGGGGTCCGGCAGGGACAGCAGCATGGCCTGGTTGTAGTGGTTCCGGAATTCAGTGACTGATCCCAGGAACCATTTGATGATCGGGATGCTGTCCAGGCCTCCGCCCTCGTCGGGCGGCTCCGGCGGCACATCATGGCTCGCACGGTGGTGACGTGCGGCGACGGCGAGTGCCGCGATCGTCGGATGCTGGAACAGGAGCCGGGTGGGGAAGCCGAGGCCCTCGGCCCCGGCTCGGCTCGCGACCCGCATCGCGAGGAAGGAATCGCCGCCGAGCGCGAAGAAGTCGTCGCGTACGCTTACCCGCTCGACGCCCAGGATCTCTCCGACGATCGCCGCCAGCAGCCGCTCGTCCTCCGTGGCCGGGGGGATGGACGGGCGATCGCCGGTCAGGACCGGTGCGGGAAGCAGCACGGTGTCGAGTTTCCCGTTCGCGGTCAACGGCAGACGGGCGAGCTCGACGAAGGCGCTGGGCACCAGCCAGGACGGGAGCCGCTCGGTCACGTGTCGCCGCGCGTCGCGGGCCGAGCCGACCAGGTACGCGACCAGCCTCCTATCGCGGGCGATCACGGCAGCGGCCGACACGCCGGGGCAGGCCAGGAGTACGGCTTCCACTTCGCGGGGCTCCACGCGATGGCCGTAGATCTTGATCTGGTCGTCGTTGCGGCCCAGGATGTCCAGGTTCCCATCGGCGAGCAGCCTGCCCAGATCTCCGGTGCGGTAGGCCAGGCGTCCCGGATGAAGAGGATGGGGGACGAAGCGCTGACCGGTCAGCGCAGAATCGGCACAGTAGCCCAGTGCCAACCCCGACCCGCCGATCCAGATCTCTCCTACCTCGCCCGCGACCGCGACGCTCCCGTCCTCGTGCACGATGCCGACGTCGGTGCCGCGAAGGGGCGTCCCGATGGGAACATTCGGCGTATCGGCGCGGGGCTCGGAGGACGTGGTGAACGTCGTGGCGAACGTGGTGGACTCGGTGGGACCGTAGCAGTTCGTGATCCGCAGGCCAGGGTGGCACCGGTGCGCGGCGACGATGTGGGCGCGCGACAACGGCTCTCCGCCGGTCAGCAGGTGGCGCAGCGTGCCCAGCGCCTCCGGCTTGGCCGTGATGACCTCATTGGCCAGCGACGACGTCAACCACGCGGTGGACGCCCCGTACCGGCCGATGGTGTCGCCGATCTCCGCCGGTCCCAGCGGTCCCGGCGGCGCTACGGCGACGCACGCCCCTCGCGCCAGCGTGGCCCAGATCTCGAAGAGGGAGGCGTCGAAAGCCAGCGGGGCGAACTGCGGGACAACGTCCCCGGGCCCGAAATCGTCGAGTTGCGGCACTCCGTACGCGAGCCGGTGGACGGCCCGGTGCGTGATCAACGCCCCCTTGGGCTCACCGGTCGTGCCCGATGTGAACATGACGCAGGCCGGGCGGTCCGGGTCCGCCGCGCTCGCAGGCGGGCTGGGAGCCGGGTGCTCGGCCGCGTCGATCGAGATGACGGGCAGATCGAGCCCGTACGCCTCCTCCTGCCCCACGACGGCGACCGACGAGGCCGCTCGCAGCATGGCCCGCCGGCGAAGCGGCGGAGCATCGGGATCCAGCGGCAGATAGGCGCAGCCGGCCCGCCAGATTCCGAGCAGAGCGATCACCGTGCGGGGCGAGCGGGGCGACAAAACTCCCACGACGTCTCCCGGCCACCGCGGTCCTCGACGATGCAAGATCGTGGCGAAGGCGTCGGCGCGGCGGTCGAGCTCCCGATACGAGATCGCGCCTTCCTCGCCGACGATCGCGGGCGCTTCGGGGGTGCTGCGGGCCCATTGCCGGATCAGGTGGTCGATCGGCTCGGCGGCCGGAGCCGGATCTCCGGTCAGCCACGCGCTTCGCATATCAAGGCCCTCCCACAGCGGTGTGGTCGGCCGGGGCGCCGACGTCGCGATATCCCTTCGCCTGCATGGTGAAGAGCTCGGCGTACATTCCGGCTTGTCGCATCAGGTCAAGGTGCGAGCCCTCTTCTACGATCCGGCCCTGTTCGAGGACGTAGATCCGGTCCGCGTGGCGGACGTTCGAGAACCGGTGAGAGATGATCAGCGCCGTCCGCCCGCCCAGGCTGGCTCGCAGGTTCGCGAACAACTCGTACTCTCGCCGTGGATCCAGCGCCGCGGCGGGTTCGTCGAGAATGACCAGGCTGGATCGCCGGAACAGGGTTCGCCCCAGCGCGAGCCGCTGCCACTGGCCGCGTGACAGGTCGGTCCCGCCGATGAACTCCGGTCCCAGGATCGTGTCGTAGCCGGCGGGAAGCCTGTCGATGACGCCGTCGGCACCGGCCGCGCGGGCGGCGCGCCGGATGGCGTCTCCGTCGTCCATCGAGACGCTGTCGCCGAAGCCGATGTTGTCCCGGGCCGATACGAGATACTGGCCGAAGTCCTGGAAGAGAACCGAGGCCGACGGAGCGGTCTCGGCACCGTGGGCGTCCAACCACGCCAAGGATCCCGTCGACGGCTCGTACAACCCGCACAGCAGCTTGACCAGGGTCGTCTTGCCCGATCCGTTCTCACCGACGACGGCCACGACGCCACCCGCGGGGATCCGCATGGATACCTCGCGCAGCACGCGCCCCGAACCCGGGTAGCCGAAGGACACCCGGTCGACGACGATCTCCGCGAATCCGGAAGCGGACGGCGCCGCCGCACGCCGGCTCGCGAGCGGAACCGGCAGCCTGGCGAACTCCGCATAGTCGGTCAGGTAGAGCGAGGACTCCTTGAGCATCCCGGCAGCCCTGCCGACCTGACTCAGTTTCACGCTCAGCACGGCAAGGGCCGCGATGGCGAGAGCCGCCTCGGTGAGGCTCAACTCGCGCCGCGCGCTCAGCCAGGTGACCAGGCCCAAGCTGATCCCCACGCAGGCGGCCGCCGCTCCCGCCGCCGCCACCGCCCGCGCGATGTGGCGCCGGGCGAACCGGCGCAGCTCGTGAAGCCTCTCCCGATGCATGCGCTGGTGCCGTCCGAGCAGAAAGGACCCGAGCTGGAACGCCCGGATCTCCTTGGCGTGTTCCCGGCTGCGCAGGACCGAGCCGAGATATTCACGCTCTCGATCTCGCGGTGTGAAGCCGTACAGGAAATCGAAGAATTCGCGCCCTCGTTTCGAGGAGAGCAGCCCCGCCGGGACGGCGATGGGGAGGATCGCGGCCCCCAACCACGGGTTGATGAGGAACAGGGCGGCCATCGCGCCCAGCGCGGTGACCGCGGACGACAACAGGGAGAAGGCGTTCTGCAGCAGGATGACCGGCTGGCCGGTCCCCATGTCCACGCGTTTCAGCCGGTTGTGAAAATCCGGGTCGTCGAAGGCGGAAAGCTCGACTTCCGTGCTGATGCGGAGGACGTGCCGCTCGACGAACCGTCCGACGGTCTCGCCCAGGATGAACTCACGCTCGCGCAGCACGGCGTTGACGAGGGTGTCTCCGCCGAACAGCAGGGCCGCGGCCAGGATCCAGGGCGCCAGTTGCGCGGCCGGCGGAGGGCCGGCGGCCCCCCGCGTCACCGTGTCGAGCAAATGGCCCGCCACCAGCAGCTGCAGAGCCAGAATCCCGCTCTGGGCACCGGTCAAGAGCAGGGGACCGCACATCATCCATCGCGAAGCCCGCCACGTGAGGACGACTGTGTCGACAACGATCAGCCCGATGCCTCGTCGCTTGGCGGCCGGCGCGACGTTCACCCCGTCTTACCCGCCGCGAGGTAGTCGGCCATGGTCTTCACCAGTCCGAGCCCGGCGATCTCGTCGTCCAGCCAGGCGAACTGGCCGGAGGGGTTCACCTCGAAGAAGTAATACTCTCCCGCCTCGGTCACCGCCATGTCGACGGCGCCGTAATTGAGCCGGAGTGCGCCCATGAGCCTGCCCAGCGCGGCTTCCACCTGGCCGGGCAGCGTAGCGAGTGTCCACGTCGCGTCTGATTCCACCGAACCCCGCCAGTCGGTCGCCGCCGGACTGCCATCGGCAGGCGTCGTGTCCACGCGAACCGTGGTCACCGAATCGCCGATGACCGTGATCCGCAGGTCGTACGCCTTGTCCACCCGCCTCTGATAGATGCCGGGCGCGTAGCGGGCCCGTTGCAGGAGCTCATCCGGCAGGCTGGTGACGTCACTGGTCAGCAGGCCGCCGGGCCAGCCGCCCGGGTCTTCGATCAGACCGCTGTTGAGCGCCTTATAGATCATCCGACCGTCGCACTGCTCATAGAACGCGCGGACGCGAGCGGGATCGTTGCTGATCAGCGTGTCGGGGATGCGCAGCCCGAGTTCCTGGGCCAGGCGCAGTTGAAAGGGCTTGTAATCCGCGCGCGCCTCGTGGTCGGGTCTGTTCACCCAGAGGGTGGGCAGGCCGAGCATGATGCCGCCCACGGCGTGCCGGCTCTCGCTGAGGGCGAATTCCCGGTGCGGAGCCGACAGGAAATCAGCTGCTCGGAAATCCGTGGGCCGCCGGTACCAGATGGAGCGGACCGTTTCGAGGTCGAGCCTGCGCTCCGCGTACTTGTAGTCCGTCAGCTCTGTGAGCCAGCCGGACCCGGTACTGGCGTAGGAAAGACACGAATCCACCGGGAAATAACTCGTGTCATAGCGGAAGACTTCCACGTCCTCCCGCTGACTTAATACCTTGACGACGCAGTCGGCGGTCACGTCGAACTCTTGCGTGAGGATCATGACGGTGGAACGAGGCATGAGAATCGCTCCTCTGCTCTGTCTAAGGGGGCAAGGAAACCGGGCGTGCCCTCGCGGGCAGGCCCGGTCCGTCGGCGATCAGCAGGCCGAGTCGTTCCTGGAGTCGAACTTGGAGTCCGGCGAGCAGTTGTAGACCGTGCCGGTCATGAACTGAGTCGGCAGCCAGATGTTGCTCATGTCGATCCGCTGGTGCGAGGTGCCCCAGATCTGGGCGTCAGGATCGTACTTCTGCTTGCCTACGCCTTCCAGCACCTGCGTCTCCACGACGAGCAGGTCCGGGCCGAACACGGTTTGGAAGGCATAGCCAAAGGGCTTGGCCTGGTCCGGCAGCGCCGCGTATTCCTGGCGGAGGTCGGCTATTTCTTCGATCGTACGGTGCTCCTCGAAATCGAGGAAGGAGCGGCCGAGGCGGAAGGGCAGATGGTACAGCTCTTTCCTGGCCCGCTCTTTGATGGTGAGGTCGTATGCCATCAAGCAATCTCCTCTTGAGGTCCGAATGAACCTGGCGACTTTCCAGGTCGGCCACCGACGGCCTCAGCGTAGGATTTGCCTCCGTCCTGGCAATCAGTCTGCGGTTGGATATCCGGGTACACTTTTGCCGTACGATGCCGGGCCTGCGAGAGTGGTCGCCGGTTGTCCCATACCGCAGAAGTTGACCTCGATGCACGCTCCGCTCAGCCGGTCAGCAGGGGAAGGGTCTCGAAGACGTGCTCCTGCCACAAGCGGCGTGACGTCTCCTCGGGGTAGGCGGTGACCGCCCCGGGCGTGTCGAAGATCCGGGTCAGGCGCTGCCGGGAGTCGTACGCGGGCCAGCCGGGGGTGCCCGAGGTGGCGAAGGCGGTCCAGGCCGTGCGGATCTGGGTCGTCAGGTCGCGGGCCTCGGCGGTGTGTTCGGGGCCGATGGCCACCGGGCCCAGGTGGGCGTCGTAGGTGCCGAACAGCAGCGGGCCGTCCAGGCCGTGGCAGGCGCGCATCATTCCGCCGTTGCCCGGGGACTGCCAGGTCAGCTCGTACAGGTACGCCCGCCCGCCCCCTGCGGTGTGCGCGTCGGCCAGGTGCAGCGTCGGCATGCGGAACAGCCAGTCGTTCTGGACGACTTCGTACAGTTCCTCGGCGGAGGCGTCCGGGAACGCCGCGCGGTAGGCCCGTTCGCCGTCCTCGCCGGGGCCGAAGAGGCGCAGCGCCTCCGCCGCCTGCTCCTCGGTGATCTTGCCGAGCTGCCCGGAGAGGAGGAGGAACGTGCGGCACTCGTCGCGGGTGTGACCGACGATCAGGTCCACGTCCCGTCCCGCGCCGCCGGCCAGCGCCTGCCAGGGTGCGGCCGGCAGCACCTCGCCGTCGACGACCGGGGAGAAGAGGGACAGCGTGTGCGCGAATGCGCCCCAGCGGTCCTCGTACTGCCGCATCTTCGACTCCAGCGCCTGCCCGACCTCCGGCAGTCGCCGTGGATCCACTCCCGACAGCTCCCTGGCCGTCGGGCGCAGGCCGGCCTCGGCGGCGAGGGCCGTGGCGACGTCCCGGGCCAGGGCGTCGGAGAAGAACGTGCCCGGTACGCTCTGCGCGACGGCCCGCTGGAACAGCCCCGCCGCGCTCGGCATGGCCATCAGCGCGACGATGGACCCGGCACCGGCCGAGTCACCGGCCACGGTCACCTGGCCGGGATCGCCACCGAACGCCGTGATGTTCTCCCGCACCCACTCCAGGGCGGCGACCTGGTCGAGCAGGCCCCGGTTGGCGGGCGCGCCGTCGATGCGGGCGAAGCCCTCGATGCCGAGGCGGTAGTTCAGCGACACGAACACCACGTCGCCGTCGCGGGCGATGTGCTGGGCGTCGTAGCCGGGGCTGCCGGAGAAGCCGAGCTTGTAGGCGCCGCCGTGGATCCACACCATCACCGGACGGCGGGCGGCCGGGTCGGGGTCGGGCGTCCAGACGTTGACCGTCAGCCAGTCGTCGCCCGTGTCCATGAGGAACCCGCCGCCGCCCCGGCCGGCCATGCTCGCGTCCTGCGGGGCGGGCGGACCGAAGGCGTACGCCTCCCGCACGCCGTCCCAGCCGCGCACGGGCCGCGGCGCCTGGAAGCGAGCCTCCCCGATCGGGGGTTCGGCGAACGGTATGCCGCGGAAGACGACCAGGCCGTCCTCCGTGCGGCCGCGCACCACACCGGCGGTGGTACGGACTTCGGGCTCGGGGAACTCGAGTGCGGACATCGGCGGCTCCTTGCTCCGGACACGTCAGGCGAGTGACTTAACAGTTGTCTATTTTTTAACACGTGTCTAGTGTTCGGGGTATGCAGGATCGACAAGACCGCCGGGTGCTCCGCTCCCGTGCCGCCCTCATGGCCGCCGCCGTACGCCTGGTCTCCGAGCGTGGCACCACCGCGCTGCCCATCACCGACCTCGCCGACGCCGCGGACGTCAGCCGGCAACTGGTCTACCTGCAGTTCGGCGACCGTGACGCGCTCCTCGTGGCGGCCGCGGCCGACCTGGTCGAACGGGAGCTCATGCCCGAGGTCGGGGACGGCGGCGCATCGCGGCGCGCGCGCACGCTGGCGATGGCCCGGCACTTCGCCCGGCACCGATCCTTCTACCGCGCGATGCTCACCGGATCGTGTGCCTTCCTCATGACCCGGGCCCTGAACAGGCTGTTCGGCTCGCTCATCACCATGGCCGGCGTGCGGGAGCTGTTCGGCGACCTCGACGACGCCACGGTGCGGGACTTCGCGACGCTGATCACGGGCGGGACCGGCGCGATCGTCAACGACTGGCTGATCGACGCCGACGACCCCCTCGACCCCGAGGAACTGGCGGACCGCCTGCTACGCCTCTCGACGGTGTTCAGTGGCGCCCACCCCACCCTCGCCCCCGCTGAGCCCGGGACCCGCCCGTCACTGCCGTGATCAGGTGGCCGCCCGCTGCGGCACTCCCGTCTCCGTGTGAGCGGCTTCCGCGACCGCCGCGGCCGTGCGGACGAAGGCGGCGACGGCCGCCGAGCGCGCGTCCTGCGGCCAGGCGACGGCCAGCGTGATCGGCTCAAGGTCGTCGACGGCGCGGTAGGCGATCTCGGGCCGCGGGTAGATTCGTGCGATCGAGGCGGGGAGGAAGCAGACGAAGCTTCCCAGCTCGACCAGCTTCAAGATCTGCGTCATGTCCGTGGCGCTCTGCCCGGACGCGGTCACGAGCCCGCGCTGCGTCGACTGCGACCGCTCCCCGTCGCTCTGGGCGATGGCGACGTACGGCCGCTCACCATCACTCTGGGCGATGGCGACGTACGGCCGCTCACTGACGCACTTGGCGATGGCGGCGTACGGCCGCTCACTGTCGCTCTGGGCGACGGCGGCGTACGGCGACGGGAAGCCGCCCTGGTCGGCGGGGACTCCGCTGGGGAGCTTGCGGCCGGTGAGGTCGGCCAGGCGCAGGTGTGACCGGGCGGCCAGCGGATCGGCCGCCGCCAGGGCGACCAGGCGGGGCTCGGTCAGCAGCGGCTGGTGGTCCAGGCCGCGCTCGTCGAAGGGGCCGCTCACCAGCGCGACGTCGGCCCGGCCGTCGCGCAGCGCCGGCGCCTGCTCTCCCCGTCCGCCGAGCACCAACTCCACCGCGAGCGCCGCTTCCTCGCCGTGGTAGGCGGAGAGGATCCGCGGCAGCAGCCCGGCGTCATGGTCGGCCTTGAGCGCGAGTCGCAGCCGCGGCTCGGACCGGCCCGCGTGCCGGGCGCGCCGGCCGGCCGCGATGATCGCGTCGAGGGCGGTCCGCGCGTCCCGCAAGAAGACCTCGCCCGCCGTGGTGAGCGCGACGTGACGTGTGGTGCGCTCAAGCAACCGCACGCCCACGCGGCGCTCCAGCGTCCGGATCGCCCGGGACAGCGGGGGCTGCGCCATGCCCAGCCGCTCGGCCGCCCGCCCGAAGTGCAGCTCCTCCGCGACCGCCACGAAGTAGCGGAGCTGCCGCACCTCGAGATCATTCATATCCGCAAGGGTATCAATGGTGATCCAATCGGTCCTTCAGGTTCACCGCCGGGCCGAGTTGACTGAGCCGTGCGGTCCCGCCGACAGGCTGGGCCGCCCGCCGACGACCGGTCTGGTCGCATCGGCACACTCCCCCGCCTCGAACAATCCGTCATGGAGATTCTGTGATCGTTATTACGGCTCCTGCCTGCCCGATCGGCCGGCAGATCCTCGTCGACGCGGCGTCGGTCCGGGTGACCGCGCCGCATTCCACGCAGGCCCGCGTGGGTACCGAGAGGGCGGGGCAATCGTGAGGAGAGAACCCACCGGGCGATGGCAGGGGTACGCGGCGATCCTGGCGTTCGGAACCTTCGCCGTGGGCACGGACGCCTTCGTCATCGCCGGCATCCTCCCCGAGATCGCCCGGTCGCTGGACGTCAGCGTGGCCGCGGCGGGCCAGCTCGTCACGGTCTTCTCCATCGCCTACGCCGTGCTGGCCCCGGTGCTGGCCACGCTGACCGCGGGCTGGTCGCGGCGGGTCGTGCTGCCCGCCGGGCTGGCGCTGTTCGCCGTGGGCAACGTGATCACCGCGCTGGCCCCCGGGTACGGCCTGGTGCTGGCGGCCCGGGTGGTCGCCGCGGGCGGCGCGTCGCTCTACGCGGCGACCGCCAGCGCGACCGCGGCGGCGCTCGCCGGGGACGAGCGCCGTGGCCGGGCCATCGCGATCGTCATGTTCGGACTCACGTCGGCGCTGGCACTCGGCGCCCCGCTGGGCACCGCGGTTGGCGCGGCACTCGGCTGGCGGGCCACGATGTGGCTGGTCACGGCGTTGGCCCTGGTCGTGATCCCGGTCATCGCCGGCCGCCTGCCCGACGTCGGCCACGGCCCGGCCGGCGGGTGGCGGCGGCGACTCGCCCCGCTCGCCGACCGGCGGGTGCTCGGCGTGCTCACCACCACGGTCGTGGCGTTCACCGGGATCTACGTCCCCTACACCTACCTCAGCGCCGTGTACGAGCCGGCCACCGGCGGTCAGGGCGGCCGGTTGGCGGTGTTGCTGCTGGTGTTCGGGGTGGCCGGCACGGTGGGGAACCTGGTGGCCGGGCACTTCACCGACCGTCGCGGGCCCCGCCGCGTCGTGATCGCCGGCACGCTGCTCCTGGCCGTCGTCTTCCTCCTGGTGCCGGCGCTGCGCGGCTCGTACGCGACGGCGCTGCCGGCGGTCGCGGCCTGCGGCGTGTTCTCCTTCACGGTCACCACGCCGCAGCAGCACCTGATCATGAGTTACGCCCCGGCGGGCACGCAGCCGATGGTCGCCTCGCTGAATCAGTCCGCGGTGTACCTGGCGGTCTCGTTGTCCGGCGCGGCCGGCGGGATCGCCCTCGACGCCGCCGGCGCCGCGCTGCTCCCGCCGCTGGCGGCTGTGCTCGCCGTGGCCGCGGCCGCCCTCACCTGGTGGTACGGCCGAACGGCCGCCCGGGGCCACGGGGGCCGCGCGACAGTTCATCGGGCGGGGAAGTAGGCGTAGGCGTCCACGGAGACGGTTACCTGTGAGGTGCCCTCGTTCTTCAGCACGACCGTTCCGTCCTGCCGCAGCGCGGCCGTCGTGAAGCCGGTCGTGTCCTTGCCCGCCGGGTACGCCACCACCCGGGCGGTGCTCGGTCCGCTTTGGGGGACCACCGACACGATCCCGTTCGCGGTCGCCTTCGCGGCGACGGTCAAGCCCACGGCGGAGACGCCGGAGGAGGGGATGTCCGGCACGCCGGTGAAGGTCAGCACGCGGGTGCCGCCCGCGGTGATGGTGACGGCTTTGGCCACCGACGTCGGACGGATCGCCTTGACGGTCGATCCCCGCTGGGCGGTGGTGTAATAGCCGCTCACGTCGACGGAGATCTCCACGGTGTTGGAGCCGAGGTTGTGGAGGTTGATCTTTCCGTCGGTGCCGGGCTTGACGATGGTGAAGAACTGCGTCGCGGTGTTGGCCGGGTAGTCGATGTTGGCGTCGACGGGGTAGATGTCGCCGGCGGCGTAGGCCCGTATCGTTCCGGTGGCGGCGCTCTTCACCATCACCGTGAGCGCGACCGTCTTCACGCCGGAGGTGGGGACGCCGGTCATGTCGGAGGTCGCCAGCTGGACGTTTCCCCATGCCGGGATGACGGTCCGGTCCGCGAGCCGTACCGGGGAGATCGGCAGGTAGGTGCCGCCCACGGCGGCGTCGGCCTGGGCGCGGGTGTGGCCGTGGACGTCCAGCGTCACGCGCACCGGGCCGGTGCTCCTGTTCACCACCTTGATCTTCCCGTCCGTGCCGACCTTCGCGATGACCATGGTGGAGGTGTAGCGATTGGGGTCGTAGAAGAGCGCGTTGCCCTCCGGCTCCTGTTCGTCGGAGGGGTACACCGCCAGCGAGCCCGAGTTGAACCAGTCACCCTTGGCGGCGACGTTGAGCGCGACCGCGCGGATCCCCGAAGCGGGCAGTCCGGCCACCCCGGCGACCTGCACCGCCATGGTGGAGTTGGCGCTGAGCTGGACGTTGTCGAGGATCCGGCCGCGGGTGTGGAAGTACTGGTCGGGCCCCGGTCTCGGGTTCGCTCCCAGGGCGGCGTCGTCGAGCTGGATCCGTGGGGTCGTCGCGCCGGTATAGCTGATGCTCCTGCCGGTCTCCTTGAGCATCGACCCCAGCTCGGCCACGCCCGCGTTGGGGAAGGCCTGGCGCAACACCGCCAGCGCGCCGGCGACGTGGGGGGCGGCCATGGACGTCCCGCTCATGGAGCGATATCCGTCGCCGGGCACCGAGGAGATGACGTCGGATCCCGGAGCGAAGAGGTCCAGGAGCGGGCCGCGGTTGCTGAAGGAGGAGACCGTGTCCTCGTTGGTGGTGCTGCCCACGGCAACGGCCGAGGAGACGCAGGCCGGGGCGCTGATCGCGTCCGTGAAGCCGTTGTTGCCCGCGGCGATCACCGTGGCCACCCCGGCGGCCAGGAGGTTGTCGAAGACGGGCTTGCGGGGGTCGCCGTCGCAGGGCGCGGTGTATCTGCCGCCGCCCAGGCTCAGGTTGGCCGCGACGATGGGTAGTTCACCTTTCAGCTCCCGGACTTTCTCCAGCCCGGCCAGCTGGGCGCTGGTGAAGCTGAGCACGCACGGCGCCCCGCCCACCCCGCAGAAGTCCTCGGTGTCGAACTTGCTGAAGACCTGAAGGGCGACGATGTCAGCCCCCGGAGCGACGCCGCTGCCATCGTCGCCGTCCACGCCCTCGCCGTCACCCGCGACGATGCCGGCCACGTGCGTTCCGTGGTCGCAGTCCAGTGCGACGTCCGCGCACGGGCCGCTTTCCGAGTCCGCCGAGCCCGGCCCGTCCTGCTGGACCGTACCGTTCGGGCACAGGCTGGTGGCCGAGTAGTCGGGGTCGATGGGCGAGAAGCACGCCTCGGCCACGACCCGGCCGCCCAGGAAGGGATGGTTGACCGCCACGCCCGTGTCCAGCACCGCCACCGCGCTTCCCTCGCCCGTCAGACCTGCCGCACGCGTACGGTCGGCGCCGATGAGCGGGGTGCTCTGGCCGAGCGTCGGCGGCACCGGCCGGTCCTCCGACACGCTGACCACGCCGGGCTGGGCGGCCAGCCGTTCCAGTGCCGCCTGGTCCGCGCGCAGCGTGACCACGGGTAAGACGGACAACGTCTGGAGCACCTGCCCGGCGCTCGCCGCGGCCGGCAGGTCCGCGCGGGCCTTCGTCACCACGTTCACCCTGGTACGGGCTCCGCCTGCGAGTTTCTGCGCCAGACCGGGCTCCACCCACGGGCCCGCCGGCGTCTCCGGGCTCAGCGCCGAGGCGGAGACGTCGACGGCGACCGCCATCGAGGAGAGCAGGATCGCCGCCACAGCGATGATGCGGCGAATCAGACGTCGGTTCATTACGGTCTCCGCTCAGGACAACGAAGGAGCTTCACAACATCCACGCCTGAATCACGGCGGGTCCGGGAGAGCTGTCCGTTTCAGGCCGCGGACGCCACCACGACCGAGAGAAGGCGGCCGATGACCGGCATCGCTCTTCTTCGGTGGTGGCGTCCGCGGGCCCAGGCCATTAATCCCTGGTCGCGTTCGCGCCGTTCCTGGGATTGCCCTTGCGCACGAACTGCCGGTAGGTCCACGCGATGTTCCTGCAGAGCGGCCGCACCAACTTGTTGTACGCGGTGCAGGTCCAGTCGCGCAGAGTGGTGTAGAAGAGGACGTCTACGTCGTCCTTACGGCTCCAGTCGAGGTAGTACGGGTAATACCACCTCTTCAGGTTGTTCCCGATGAGTCCGTAGCCGTAGTCGTGCATGTCGCAGGCGGAGCGGAAATTGAATCCCGACGGAGCATCCGGCGAACTGGTGCACTGGTCGTGGTCGATGCCGACGACCCAGCGGTGGGTGGGCAACTGCCGCCACAGCGGCTTGTGCCAGCCGTAGTGCGCCGCCCAGGCCGAGCAGTTGCGGCTGTAGTACAGCCAGTGCACGGCGGCCCAGCAGGAGGCCGGGTACGACAGCGGGCCCGCGACGCCGCCGCTGGGGACACTGCCCGGAGCGGCTGAGTCGAGCGCCGGCGGCGCACTGGCGGAGGCGTCCGGCCACCGGGTGGTGGAGGTGGCGGTCGCGGCCGGCAGCGCGGAGTCGCCGGTGTAGGCCAGAGCCCAGGCGCCCGACAGGCGCGAGTCGATCGTGGTCAGCCGCCCGGTCGCGTCGTAGCCATAGGTCGCCGGCGGGATGGCGCTCTCGCGCGGGTCGGCCATGCTGCGCAGCAGACCGGCGGTGTCGTATCCGTAGCCGGCCACGGTTTCCGGCGTTCCCGAACCGGATGTCTGGGTGATCTGCTTGAGGCGGCCCGCGTAGTCGCCGAAGGCCGTGCCGGTGGCCGTGGTGGAGGTCGCGTAGATGAAGGCCAGCACGCTCTCCGGCTCCTCGCCGAGGGCGGGCTCGGTGACGGTGGCGACCCGGCCCTGCGCGTCGTACTGCACGGTCGAGGTCCCGAAGGCGTTCGTGCCGACGCGCGTCACCCTCCAGGTGTCGCCCTGGGAGACGCCCGTCTGCTGCCAGGTGTAGACCTGGTTGAGGTTGGCCGAGGTGATCGGGTTGCCGCTGTCGTCGATGAACCCGTCGTCGCCCGCTTCCGTCGTCCCGAGGCCGGTGGCGATCGTCTCGCTGATGGTGGTGCGCATCGCGGCGGCCGTCGCGTCCCACCGGGTGGTCTCGGTGAGCTTGGAGCCGTTCTCGGCCTCATAGCGCCGCACCTCGCCGCCGTCGGGGAAGGAGGCGCTGCTCTTGAGCGCGTATCGGGTCTTCTCCCCCGAGTCGAGCTCGGTGACCTGGACGGCGTCGCTGAGAATCTCGAGTTTCCGGCCGGTCGTTCCGCCGAGGAATTCGGCCTGCCAGCCCGGCCCGAACACCGACAGGTCGGCGCGGGAGGCCGGCACCGCCTTCGGCTGGGCCAGGCTGCCGTCCACGGCGGCCACGCCGTGCTTGCGGCCGATCGCGCCCGCCGAGGCGTCGATCTCGTTGAGCTCGAAGGTCTTGGTGTCGGAGAAGTACTGGCCGGGGCCGACGGGCTGGTCGCTGTCCGCCGCCGTCGTGGCGGCAGCCGCTTGCCCGGGAAGGACCGCCAGCAGGGGCAGGATCACCGCGGTGACCGCCGTGACGATGGTTAATCGCCTCATGAAGCTCTCCTTACGTCGTAGGCAGAGATGCTCGCGGCGCCGCGGACACGACCGCTGGCGCGAGTGGCGAGGATGTACCTTTCGTGGAGCGCAAGGCTCCCCGCGTGCGGCGGGGAACAGTGCTCAAAATGTATGGAGAGATCGGCGACCAGTCTTCAACCCCCGGTTTGAACCGGCGGTCCACCATCCGCGGTAGCCGCTGCCACCTCGTTCGCTTACACCGGGACGCGGTCTACCACGGAAGTCGCAGACGCGGCGCCTTCCCCCGCTGCCGGGTCCGCGGATGGTCGAATCGGCGGCACGCAACCGCTCCCGGCGACGACCGGGCGTCACCGGGAGCGGCTGCGACAGATCAGTTGATCGTGATGATCGTCCCCCTGCCGTTGGGGTACTCGATGTAGCCGGTGTTCGTGCGCTCAGTCGCCTTTGTCCAAGCCGCGGTCAGCGAGAACGGCGTGCCAACGGTCACCTTCGGATCGGCGGGTGTCACGGTGAGCGTGCCGCGCGCGTTGTTCGAGGTCACGACGTTCGTCTGGGTCGTGAACGCCGTGGACGTGGTGCCGGGCAGGTCGCCGAGTGTCAGCACGGCCAGGATGTACTTGCCGGGCCGCGGATCGCCCAGCACCAGGCGGTGGTCGCCGTCCAGGCTGAACACCCAGGACAGCAACTGGCGCGTGCCGTTCTCCTCCTCGTACATGAGCGCGCCGCCGACCTGGGCCCGGGGGTCCACCGCGCGGATCTTGACCGCGGCGGCCTTGGCGCCCTCGGGCACCGTGAACGGGACCTCGCGACCCCACTCTTCGCTCTCGTTGACGCTGCCCGGCACGTCGTCCGCCGACACCAGGCCGTACGGGCTGACCGAGAACTTCCGCACCCCCGGGGTCACCTCGAAGGTGAGCGAGCCATCGGCGCCGGTGCCCTTCTCCTCGGTGGGCGCCCGCGCGCTCAGCGCGGTGGCCACGATCGCGCTGCGCACGCTCGTGCCCACACCGGTCCAGGTGAGCTTGCCGGTGACGGTGGCCGCGGTGGCCTCCGGCAGCATGTCCATGCTGACGGTGAACTCCTTGGTCTCACCCGCCTTCTTGAAGACCAGAACGGACGGCTTGACCTTGGTCCTGAAGCCGGGCAGCTCGATCTCCGACCGGTAGACGCCCGGCTTGACCGCGGTGACCTTGCGGGTGACCGTACGAGAGCCGAAGAGCGCTGCGACGGAGATGGTCGGATAGTTCAGATCGGAGCCGGCCAGAGGCTTGACGCCGGTGCCGGTCTTGATGCCGAGGCCCTCCAGGAAGCCGTACCAGTCCTTGGCGCCGGCGTCGTAGACCAGGCCGGGCGTGAGCATGCGGGCCGGGTCGACGTGGCCGGAGCCCTGGGCGAAGAGGTCCGGGGTCTTGGTGTCGTAGGCGGTGGTCATCATGGCCGACTTGATCGCCATCGGTGACATGAGCGGATGTCTGCCGAGGTAGAGGGCGGCCAGGCCGGCGATGTGCGGGGCGGCCATCGAGGTGCCGGAGTAGAAGTCGAAGTTCTTGCCGGCGTTGCCCGGGGGCGCCACGGCGGCCAGGATGGCCGCGCCGGGCGCGGTGATGTCCGGCTTGAGCAGGTCACCCTTGGCGGAGACCGAGGGACCGCGCGAGGAGAAGCTCGTGACCGCCGGGTACGGCACACTGTCCGAGGAGATCGGGCGCAGGGTGGCCGTGGCGCCCGCGGTGGCCGCGTACGCGGCGATCTTGCCCGTGTCCGGGGTGTTGACGTGCACGGTCGGCACAGCGTGCAGGTCGGCTTCGGTGTCCTGGTCGGACGGGTTGCCCAGCACCATGCCGACGCCGCCGGCCCGCTTGACCTCGGCCGACTTGTCCACGCGGGCGGTCGTCCCGCGCTCGCAGTAGATGATCTTCCCGGCGGTCTTGGCGGGATCGAGCGAGCCGGCCACGCAGAGCCGCGCGTCGCCGTCGGTGGCCGTGCCGGTCTTCACCGACACAGCCGTGGCCAGCGTCTTGGGGCCGAGCGGGGCGACGACCGTGGTGCTCGTACCGCGGTAACGGCTGCCGTCGCCCAACTGGATCTCGGCCCGGTACGGCGCGATGGTGCCGGCCGCGACCGTAGTGACCCACGGCGAGGTGTTGTCCAGCGTGGACGGGATGGGCCCGGAATTGCCGCCCGCGGCCGAGACGAAGATGCCGGACCCGGCGGCGGCCAGGAAGGCGAGCTGCACCGGGGCGTCGGCGGCCGACTCGAACAGGCTGCCGACCGAGTAGTTGATCACATCGACGCCGTCGGCGACCGCCTGGTCGATGGCCGCGACGATGTCGGAGGTGTAGCCGCCGGTCGTCCCACCGTCCTTGCCCTTCCAGAGCGCCTTGTAGACGGCGATGGCCGCGCCGGGCGCGACGCCGGAGATCGTTCCGTAGTCGATGCCGTTGGCGGCGGCCGGGACGGCGTGGTTGCCCGCCGCGGTGCCGGCGGTGTGCGAGCCGTGGCCCTGCGCGTCGCGCGGGGAGATGTAGTCGTCGCGCTGCTCGGGCGGGTTGAACTTCATCCACAGCTCGCCGAAGTAGCGGCTGCTGATGATCTTCTGGTTGCACAGGTTCGCGGCGAACTCCTCGCCGCTCTGGCACAGGCCGGTGAAGCTGGAGCCGTCGGCCTTCTTCATGACCGTGACCCCGTCCTTGAGATAGGGCCGGTACGGGTCGGCGTACGTGGGCGGCTTCGTGCCGAGGGCCGGTCCCGCGAAGGAGGGGTTCTCCGGCCAGATGCCGGTGTCGATGACGCCGACGACCACGCCCTTGCCCGCCTTGCCCGTCCCGCCCAGCTTGGTCCACAGGCCGCGGTCACCGGACAGGCCGAGGAAGTCGGTGGAGTTGCGGTCGTCCAATGCCTTGTGCAGGGTGTCCGGGACGACGGAGACCACCCCCTGGGTCGTGTACAGCCGCAGCGCCTGGGCCGGGGTGAGCTCGGCGGTGAAGCTGTTGGAGGCGACCGCCAGGTGGACCATGGCCACCGCGCCGACACTGCGGGCTACCTCGTCCTGTCGCTTGGTCAGGCGCTCGCGGTAGCGCTCGGCGTGGTCGCTGGAGGTGTCGACCTTCTTGCCCTCGCCGCCCTTGGTGGGCGCGATGCCCTCCACGCCGCCGTCGTAGGTGGCCAGCGGCGGCTCGGCCAGGGTGACGATGTACGAGGTGGGGGTGGCGGGTGAAGCCGTGGCGGAGGGTGCCGACGCCGCGGCGGGTGGGGCGACGGCCGGAGCGGCGGCGGTGACCGCCAGTGCTGCGACCAGCGCCAGCGCGCGGTGAACGCGGAGGTTGGGGGACATCGCTCCTCTAGGGGGATGAGCCTGGTCACCCGTCCGGGGATGATCAGCCGGAGGGCCGATACGGAGTCAACGCCCAGTGAAGATCTCTGTCGAGATATAGTGCTGACATTTTCGGCCACATGACTAAAAACGACATTTTCGGCAGGTGCTCGTTGGTAGATGGGTCCGTGCTCGGCGCGGTGGGCATCACGGACTTCGATGAGCGGGTGTACCGGCTGCTGCTGCGCATGCCCGGCCGGCGGACGGGGGACTTGGCGGCGGGGCTGGGCGTCGGCCCGGCAAGGGTGCGCCCCGCGCTGGCCCGCCTGGTCGAGGGCGGGCTGCTGCGCCGTACCGGACCCGGCCGGTACGAGGCGGTGCCGCCGGAGGCGGCGATCAAGTGGCTGGTGGACCGGCGGCGCCTGGAGACCGAGGCCCGGCTGGCCGAGGTCAGGACGGTCGTCTCGGACTTCGAGCAGCTCTACCACTCCGGCCGGATGGCGGCCGCGCCGAACGGGGTCGTGGAGATCCTGGCCGGGCAGGAGGCCGTCAAGCGGGTCATGACCGAGTTGCAGCGGACGGTCAGCGTGGAAGTGCTCGGCTTCGACCGCCCGCCGTACCTGGGGCGCCCGGACGACTCTCAGGACACCAACCAGTCAGAGCTGGACGGCACGCGGAACCTGCTGGCGCGCGGGGTGGACATCCGCGTGGTCTACTGCCCCGAGTCCCTGGACCGCCCCGGCCGTCTGGAGACGCTGGTACGACTCGCGGAAGAGGGAGAGCGGTCCCGGTTCGTCGCGCACCTGCCGTTCAAGCTACGCATCGTCGACCGCAAGGCCGGCCTGTTCCCGCTGGTGGACGGGGTCTACGACAACATCGCGCTGCTGCACCCCTCGCGGCTGCTCGACGCGCTGGTGGAACTGTTCGACTTCTACTGGGAGCGCGGGCGGCCTCTGGCGGGCCTTCCGGGCGCCGGCATGCCGGACACGGGGCTCGCGCGCACCAGGCTTCCGGACGCGGCGAAGGAGCGGCCGGCCGAGGAGGACCTGCTCGTGCTGCGCCTGCTGAACGCCGGGCTCAAGGACGAGGCCATCGGCCGGCACCTCGGGGTCAGCGCCCGGACGGCCACCCGCAAGATCGCCGTCATGGTGGAGCGCCTCGGCGTGACGACCCGCTTCCAGGCCGGCGCGGAAGCCGCGGCCCGCGGCTGGCTCTGACCCGGCCGCCCCCTCTCCTTGTGCCCGGAGAGGGGGCGGGCTTTCGCGGTCAGTTGCCTCGCAGGACGGTCGTGGCCTTGTTGCCGGCGTAGTCCTCCAGGATGGCGACCACCTTGCTGGTGGCACCGGACATGGTCACCGTTTCGGCGGCACGGGTGGTGCGGCCGCGGATGATGTACGGCTTGGCGCCCGAGCCGTAGGTCGTCGCGAACGACTTCGCCTGGCCGTCCTCAAGGATGGTCAGGGTGTGCCAGTCCGGAAGGGCCGGCCGGGAGAAGGTGAACGTGTTCCCGTTGATCGCCACCGCCGAGGCCGGATAGGGGCTGATCTCGGTGTCGGCGAACGTCCCGCGTACCCCGGTGGTCGTGCCCGTTCCCGACCGCAGGGTGAGGAGGTGATCGCCGCCGTTGACGGGTACGCCGGTCAGCGTCGTGCCCGTGCTCGTTCCGGACAGTGCGACCTCCTTGGTGTACGGGTGGGCGGTGTCGAGGCTCTGCACCTTCAGCGTGATGGGCTCGCCGTTCGCCCGTGGGGTCCAGCTTGCCGTCAGCGTGCCGTCCGGCTTCGCCGACGCCTTCACCCCACCTGGCGCCGTGGACAGGTCGAACGTCGTGGTCGCCGCCGGGCTTTCCGACCCGTCCGGGCCGACCGCCACCAGCTTGATCGTTCCCGACGTGGCCGTGAACCGCTTGACGTAGTAGACGTCGTCGTAGACCCCGCCGAGATAGGTGTCGTCGAGGTAGACGTCGTAGCGGCGTACCTTGTCGTAACCGGAGCGCTTCCAGGACAGGAACAGCTCTCCGGTCTCGGGGAGCAGTTCGGTGATGCGCAGGTCCTGCGGCATGACAGGGGTGTTGTCCTTGCCGTCGCGCAGGGCCAGGGAGCCGAGGTTGACCTGATATCCCGGGATGGGGCGGGCGCCGGCCGCGACGACCAGGCCGAGCGCGGCGACGCGCTGACCGGCGTACGCCGACAGGTCCGCCGTCCCGGTGGTCCAGCCCGTGGTGTGCCGGCCCGAGCCGGTCAGCGGGAGCTGGATCACCTTGGCCGGGTCGGAGGCGAGGACGAGGCCGAGCCGGAGTTCGGAGTCGTCGCTCGCCGAGGGCTTGTTGTAGGTCAGGTCGAGGGTTGAGCGCTTGGTGAGCTGCAGGTCCGTCTTGTACAGGCGCGCGGTGTTGTCGCTGTCCAGGGTGCCGCTGAGGACGAGGGAGCTGCCGCCGTTGTAGGCGCCGATCTTCTGGTACGAGAACCGGCTCGCCGCTGTGTACGCGGGGCCGTAGTCGAAGTCGGCGCTGAGGGGGGTTCCGGCCGCGTCGATCCACCACTGCCAGGTCACCGGGAGGTCCTGGAGGTTGACGTTCCCCCACTCCTTCGGGTTGGACAGCCGGCCCTTGGTCCAGGTGGACAGGCCGTGGCCGGTGTTGAAGGAGGTGGCGAACGTGGTGCCGCCGATGACGGAGCGTTCGGCGATGTACTTCGAGATTCCCTTCCAGGTGCCCTCTGGTGTGGTGGCGCCCTGTGAGGAGCCGGTCCACCAGCGGCGTTCCCGGTCGAAGACGTCTCGCTGGGCGGCGTCGTCGGTCTTGCCGGCGTAGTCGGAGGAGACGAAGTCGGCGCCGAGGGTGGCGATGGCGTTCATCGGCGCACCGGCGGCGTCGAGATTGTCATCGAGGTTGTACGGCTGGTTGAACTGGTACTGCCCGGCCTCGACGCCGGCGAAGACGCTCTTGCGGGCGTTCAGGCCGAGGCCGGCGGCGTAGCTCTTGGAGTTGGTGAGCTTGGTCTTGTTCCACCAGTAGTTGAGGAAGATGGAGTCGGACACGTCGCCGACCTGAGCGTCGCGCACGAACGGGCCGTTGACCGAGTTGAACTCGTTCTGGTACGAAATGGCGCCGGTGGAGCTGTTGATCGAGTCGTACCACTGCACATAGACGCCGCCCTCGCGCAGTTGCCGCAGGAACTGCTTGTAGGCCGGGATGTCGGCCGGCGCGAGCTTCGCCTCCTGGTTGATGAAGTAGCCGTCGAAGCCGTAGAACTTGGCGAGCTGGATGAGCTTGGCGGCGACGGGGAAGCCGCCGTCGGCGTCGCGGACCAGGAGCTCGGCGTAGGTCTGGTCGCCGCGGTCGTTGTCGGAGAAGAAGACGCACCCCAGTGAGCGCACCCCGTTCGCGTGGGCCGCGTTGGTGTAGCCGGGGTTGGGCAGGTTGAGCATCCCGAACTCGAACCACTTCTCCCGCCAGTCCTTGGTCGGGTCGTAGTAGCTCACCGGCACCCCCTCGGTGGGCATGCCGTGCCAGGAGGCGTAGAAGTCGGCGTACTGCCAGTAGTTGAAGAGGTACTGGCTGAACTCGTTGGTGTAAGGGTGGCTTTCGAAGAAGGCGTTGCCGTAGTCACCGGCCAGTGTCAGCAGCTGAGTGTCGGCGGGCAGGGCCGGCACGCGCTGCGTGGCGGCGTTGGCGGCGTTGCGCTTCTGGAGCGGCACCTTGGCGCGTAACAGCTCGGCGTGGGCGTCGTCGGCGGGGTTCCAGCGCAGCAGGTCGGTGACGGAGTAGCCGTGCTGGTAGGGCTGGTCGGCGCCGGCCGCGCTGTCACCCGGCCAGGGCAGCGTGTCGCTGGCCGCAGCGCCTCCGGCGGCGAGCACGACGGTGAGCATCGCGGCCAGGGCGGCGGTGCCCGCGCGGGTCGTCACCCGTCTGCCGGTGCGATGTGAACGGGCCATCACAACTCCTCACTGTTGAGAATGAGCTGGGTTGCTGAGCGGACTGATGGTCTCGTGGAGGTCTTCGACGTACAGGTCGGTGACGGCCCGGTCCGCCGCGCCCTCGGCGAAGCAGCGCGCCGCGGGCAGGTTCCAGACGACGGTGACGCGGGCGCCCGGCGGGACGGTGACCCTGCGGAAAGCGAGCAGCTCGCGCAGGCGAGGCAGCACGACACCTCCGGTACGGCGCCCGAACAGCGGCACGACCACCTCGGCATCGGCGTCGGCGGGGTTGACGACCTCGACACTCACCCGGACCGTGGCCGCCTCCGCTGATGCCGTCAGGCCGTCGAACAGCACGGGCCGGTAGCGCAGGCCGGAGCCGAAGGGGAAGAGCACCGGGTCCGGCGCGTCCTGGTAGACACCGTGGGCCGGGTGCCGGTCGTTGTGGCGAACCGGCACGGCCCCCGGATGGCGTGGCGCGGTGAACGGCAGGCGGCCGACCGGCTCGTAGCCGCCGAGCAGCGCGTCGACGATCGCGTGGCCTCCGTGCGGACCGGGGTAGCCGGCCCACAGCAGAGCGTCGGTGTGGGCCAGTACACCGGTGAGCACATGCGGACGGCCGGCGATGACGACGGCCACCACGGGGCAGCGGGCCCGCGCACGGACGGCGGCGACCAGGTCGTCCTGACCGCCGGGCAGGGAGAGGTCGGCCAGGTCCACGCCTTCCCCGGCGGTGGCGACGATCGCCGGGCCGGCGATCGCTCCGTTGGCGGCGAAGTCCTCCGCGTACGTGCGGTGGCTCGTCCCGCCGAGCGCCAGGATCACGGCGTCGGCGCCGCTCAGCTCAGCCGCCGTGGGCACGCCGGACACGCACCTCACCTCGGCGCCGCTCAGGTCGGCCGCCGTCGGCGCTCCGGATACGCACCTCACCTCGGCGTGGGGTAGCGCCTGCCGCAGGGCGAGGTCCAGGCAGGCGGCCGACCCCTCGGGCAGGGGCGGCACGTAGTCCCCCAGCAGGGCGGTGACGTCGCGGGCGTTCGGGCCGACGACGACCACCTTGGTCAGCGCCCGCCGGTCGAGGGGCAGGAACCCGCCGCCGTTGTGCAGCAGGACCAGGGACTGCCGGGCCAGCCGACGGGACAGGCCGTCGGCGGTGCGACCGGCCAGGGCGAGCGTGACCCCGGGCGCGGTGACCGCAGGTGGGCTCTCCGCGAGCAGGCCCACGCGCTGCTTGAGCGTGAGCACCCGGCGGCAGGCGGTGTCGACCAGTTCGGCCACCCTCGGGTTCTCGGTGGCGGCCTGCTCCAGCAGGCCGAAGGACTCGTCCCAGAGCGACAGATCCACGCCGGCCTCGAGCGCCGCCACGGCGGCGGCCGTCGCGTCGCCCGTCATCGCGGTGAGCCGATCGACGGCCAGGCCGTCGGCCATGACGATGCCGTCGAAGCCGCATTCAGCCCGCAGGAAGCCGGTGAGCAGGTCGCGGTTGGCGCAGCACGGCACCCCGTCGATGTCGTTGTAGGCCGCCATGAATCCCAGCGCCCCGGCCTCCACCCCGGCCCGGACGGCGGGGAGGTGCAGCTCGCGCAGGTCGCGGGGGCCGATGACGGCGGATTGTCCGTTGCGCCCGCCGACCGCTTCACCTTGGGCGGCCAGATGCTTGAGCACGATCGAGACTCCCCCGCGCCCCACCTCGGCGCGGTCGAGGCCCTGCATGCCGATCACCAACGCCCTGGTGAGCTCGGCGGCCAGCAGCGGATCCTCTCCGAAGCACTCCTCCGCCCGGCCCCAGCGTGGGTCTCGCAGTAGGTCGAGCGCGGATACCAGGGCCAGGTGCACCCCGCTGGCCGCGAGCTCGGCCGCGACGGCGGCCGCGGCCTCGGCCAACAGCGCCGGATCCCACCCCGCGGCCACCGCGAGATTGGCGGGCAGCAGCGTCCCGCCCAGCGCCTGGTGCCCGTGCGGGGCCTCCTCGGACAGCAGCACCCCGATGCGGTGCCCGCCGGCCCGCGACACCTCGTCCTGGATGAGGGCGGCGACCTCGGCGCGTTCCTCCGGCCGGATGCCGTCGGCCCACGACCGGCCCGACCAGGCGTCGGCGCGGAAGACCCCGTACAGGGCGCCGAGCCCGCCCCACCGGTCCAGCTCGGCACGGGCGAGGTCGGTGAGCCGGAAGCCGCCCCCGGGAGCCCGCTCGACGGCTTGCCACCCGAGGAGGCGCTGGTTGAGCTGGCCGACCTTCTCCCGCAAGGAAAGTTCGGAGAGCAGCAGTTCCACGACGCCGCTGCCGCTGCCGGGGTCAACGCTCAGCATGCGCGGCCGTCCTGTTGAGTACCTCCACGTCGCTGACGGAGCTGTAGAACGTGCGCCCCGTCGGCTCGGCGTGGACGAGCCGTTCGATGCCGCGGGCGCGCAGCTCCGCCGGGTCGCCCGCGATCGTGGAGGTGACCACGGCGGGGCGGGCTCCCGCGCGGGCGCGGCTCATCCAGGTCTCGAAGACGCCGCCGCCGGGAGAGAGCTCCGCCCGGGACACGGGGAGGTCCTCGGCGTCGACCGGGACGACGACGGCCTCCCGTCGTGGGGAGGGGCGTGGCCGGTGCCGCAGTTCCGCGGCCAGTTCGGCGAAGCGCCTGCCGATCGGCTTGACGGTGGCGTCGGCGCCGATCAGGCCGAGGCTGTACTCCAGGTCGGGGAAGTCGGCCAGCCCGCGTTCCACGTTGTGCGAGCACCACCACGTGACACCCCACAGGGCGTCGCTGTCGGCCGCCGCCCGCACGGTCTCCTCGCAGAAGCCGGGCGCCTGGTCCTCGGTGAGGTGGTTGAGCGGCGCGCCGACCTCCTGCAGCCACACCGGGCGGGCCGGGTCGAGGGCGAAGGCGCGCGACAGCTCGATGAGGTACGCGGCGTGGCTGACGCTTTCGTGCGACATCGCGCCGTACCCCTGCGCCGTGCCGTTGAAGATCCACGAGTGGATCACGCTCATCTGGCCGTGCCGGGAGGAGTGCGCGGGGGTGAAGGCGTGACCGTCGGCGTACCAGACGGCGTCGTATTCGGCGTTGAGCCGGAAATGGCGCCGGTCGCGCGGACCTTCGCCGTGCAGCGCCCGGAGCCAGGCCGTGACCTGCTGCGCGGTGGCCGGCATCGGGCTCGGGTGCAGGGCGGAGGTGAACTGGTTGACCTCGTTGCCCAGGGTCAGGCCGAGGAAGTTGGGCAGGTCGTGCAGGTGCTCGTCGAGGGCCTCGACCAATCGGGCCTGCGCGCCGATCGCGTCGGGGTCGGTGAACATGCTGCGCCGGTGCCAGTCCGTCAGCCAGCTCGGCACGAAGTCGAAGCCCGACAGATGTCCCTGAAGGACGTCGACGCTGGCGTCGAGGCCGGCTTCGCCGGCGATCTCCACGACGTGACGCACGTCGTGGAGGGCGCGGCGGCGGATCAGCGTCCGGTTCGGCTGCAGAACGGGCCACAGCGGCATGACGCGGACGTGATCCAGGCCGAGATCGGCCAGGGCCTTCATGTCGCGCCGGGTGACCGCCCAGTCCGGATCCAGCCAGGAGTAGAACCAGTCCCGGGAGGGCGTGTAGTTGACCCCGAATCTCAGCATTTCACCCTTTCAAGCCTCCCGCTTCGAGCCCGCGGAAGAAGTAGCGCTGCAGCACGGCGAAGAACGTGACGATGGGAACCAGGGCGATGATCGTGCCGGCCGCGATGAGGCGCGGATCGTCGTAGAAGGTGCCGCGCAGACGGTTGAGTCCGACGGTGAGGGTGTAGTTGTCCTCGTCGGACAGCACGATGAGGGGCCACAGGAAGTCGTTCCACGAGCCGACGAAGGCGAAGATCGCCACGACGGTGATGACGCCCTTGACCTGGGGGACGGAGACGCGGATGAACCGTTGCCAGGCGTTGGCGCCGTCGATGACGGCCGCCTCGTCGAACTCGGCGGGCAGGTTGGCGAACGCGTTGCGCATGAGCAGCACGTTCAGGGCGGCCACGATCGTCGGCAGGACGACGCCCAGCAGGGTGTTGGCCAGACCGGCCCCCCTGACCAGCAGGAACTGGGAGATGAGGACGGTCTCGGCCGGGACGAGCAGGGCCGCGACGCAGATGCCGGTCGCCACCCCGCGGCCGCGGAAGCGCAGCTTGCCCAGCGCGTAACCGGCGCAGGTGGCGCCCACGACGTTGCCGGTGACGGCCATGGCGGCCACGATCAGGGAGTTGAGCAGGTAGTGGGGCACCGGGATGCGATCGAGCACCGTCGAGAAGTTCCCCAGCGTGGGATGGCCGGGGATCAGCGCGGGCGGCCGCGTGTACAGCGCGTCGCCGGCGCCCTTGAGCGACAGGGAGAGCTGCCACAGCAGCGGGCCCGCCAGCAGCACGGCCATCAGCAGCAGGACCAGGTAGCGAACGACCAGACCGGGCGAGACGCGGCGGCGCGCGGGCATCAGCCGGTCCTCTGCTTGCGTTGCATGACGAGCTGCGCGATCAGCAGGGCGCCGAGGATGACGGACATGACCAGGCTGATCGCACCCGCGTATCCGGTACGCGCCTGCAGGCCGGTGCCTTCGCGCTGGATGAGCATCGTCATGGTGAGATCGCCGCCGCCCACCCCTCCGGTGCCGTTCGTGAGCACGTAGATCTCGCCGAAGACCCGGAAGGCCGCCACGGACGACAGGACGCCGATGAGCGCCATCGTCGAGCGCACGCCCGGGACGGTGACGTTCAGGAAGGCGCGCACCGGGCCGGCGCCGTCCATGGCCGCCGCGTCGTACAGGCTCGGGTCGATGTTCGCCAGCGCGGCCAGGTAGATGACCATGTAGTAGCCCAGGCCCGTCCACACCGTGACGAACATCGCGCTGAACAGCAGCAGCCAGCGGTCGGTGAGGAACGGCACGGGCTGGGCGGCGACCTTGAGCGTGCCGAGCAGCTCGTTCACCAGGCCGCGCTTGTCGAGCAGGTTCGTCCAGATCAGGCCGACGATCACCGGTGACATGATCACCGGCAGGTACATGGTGGTGCGGAAGAACCCCATGAGCCGCCCGGCCCCGCTGAGCAGCGAGGCCAGGACCAGGGGCAGCACCACCATGAACGGCACGACGCACACCACGTACAGGCTGGAGTTCAGCAGCGCGGTGCCGAACCGTTCGTCGGCGAACATCCGCCGGAAGTTGTCCAGCCCGACGAAGTCCCCGGGCCGCAGCAGCATGGAGTCCGTGAACGCCAGCCTCAGCGTGTTCAGGAACGGCACGAGGACCAGGAGCACGACCACGGCCAGGCCGGGCACCAGGAACAACCAGGGGGTCACGCGCCACTTGTGGGTAGCGGGGGTGGAGTCGGTCATCCGTGCGAGGCCAGCCGGTCGTTGGAGTACTTGACCGACTCGTCCAGCGCCTGCTGCACCGACTTCTTGCCCAGCAGGGCCTGGGCGATCTGCTCGCGGAGCGTGTCGGCGTCGGCCGAGCCGGAGAAGGCCGGGGGCCACCACACGACCGCCTTCTTGACCTGGGCAGCGCTTTCCAGCCGCGTCTTCGTGGCGGGGTCGCCGTCGTCCTTGGTGAAGTACTCGTCGTCCATCGACCCCGCCGACGAGGGGAACACCGAGGCCTTCTTGGCGAAGGCGAGCTGGTTGGCGGTGTTGGTCACGTACTTGGCGAAGGCCGTGGCCAGGGGCTGGTTCTTGCCGGTGGCGTTCACGACGAGCGACTCGATGTACATGTTGGGGGCGGCGGTGCTGATCCGCGGCCCGATCCCGAGCGCCTTGTAGATGTCGGGCGCGGTCTCCTTCAGGTCGTTGAGGGTGTAGGAGCTGCCCGACAGGTACGCCAGCCGGCCCGCTTTGAACTCCTCCACCTCCTTGGTCTGGAGGTTGTTCAGCGACTCCTGGGTCAGGCCCTTGCCGGCGTACAGCTTCCTGAAGCGCTCGACGAACTCCACGCCCTTGGCGTCGTTGTAGGTGAACTGCTTGCCCGCGGCGTCCATGAGGGGCACGCCGGCCTCACCGAACATCTCGATGACCGGCATCCGCGCGAGCATCGACACGTCCGAGCACTTCTTGGCCATGGTCTCGGCCTGGCTGAAGAGCTCGTCATAATTGGCGGGCAGCTTGGCCGGGTCCAGACCGCACTTCTTGAACAGCGCCGTGTTGAAGAACGACGGCCCGGTGTTCAGGTACCACGGGTAGCCGTAGGTTCCGCCGCCGAGCCCGCTGAACGTCATCGCCTCCCACGCCTTGTCCAGGTACAGGCTCTTGGCCTGGGGGTCGGCCTTGGTGAGGTCGAGCAGGACCCCCGCCTGGGCCAGGGTGTAGGCGGCCTCGGGTCCCATGTCGACGACGTCGGGCAGCGCCCCTGCCGCGGCGTCGGCCGACAGCTTGTCCTGGTAGCCCTCGGCGGGCTGGTCCACCCAGGTGATCTTCGTGCCGGCGTGTTCCTTCTCGAAGGCCGCGATCAGCTCGGTGAAGTAGGACGTGAACTTGTCGTTCTTCAGGTTCCAGGTCTGGAACTTGATCGTTCCCGACAGCGCCCCGCCAGAGGCCTGCGGCGTCGGGTCGCCGCCGCACCCGGACAGCAGTAGCGATCCCAGGGCGAGTGCCGCGACACCGGTCCATTTTTTCATTGGATGTCCTCCTTGGGTGATGCAGGGGCGGCGATCCGCAGGGTCGCCACCTGGAAAGGGCCGAGATCCAGCCGGACCTCGCTCACGGCACGGCGCGTCGGCCCCACGGCCAGGGGCAGGTCCTCGTCGCCGGCGAGCTCCCGTTCGAGCAGGTCGGTCTCCCACGCGACGGCTCCGGCGCCGAGTTCCTCACGGCAGTGCAGCCGTGCGCGCGCCCGTCCGCCCTGGGTCTCGTACACCCGGACGACGAGGTCGCCGGAGCCGTCGTCGGCCTGCTTCACCCAGTCGATGAGCGCGTGCCCGGCCAGGAGCTCCAGGCGTACCAGCGGCGCCAGCCGCTTCGGCCCGGCGATGTCGGGTGTGTTGAACGCGTAGGCGGCCTCCACGGCGGCCGGCACGTCCGCACCGGGCAGCACCGCCCAGCGGAAGGCATGCGTGCCCTGGTCGGCGTGGGGATCGGGGAAGCGCGCGCTCCGGAGCAGGGACAGCCGGACCACGGTGGAGTCGCCGTCGGCGCGGGCGTCGGCTCCGTACATCGTGTCGTTGACGATCGCGAGGCCGAAGTCACCGTCGGCCACCTGCACGTAGCGGTGCATCGCGGCCTCGAACATCGCCTCCTCGGAGGCGGTGTTCGTGAGCAGCGGGCGTTCGACGTAGCCGTACTGGGTCTCGAACCGCGCGGTCCGCGCGCTGACCCGCACCGGGATGGCCACCTTCAGCAGGCGTTCTCGCTCCTGCCAGTCGACGGCGCACTCGGTCTCGAACCGCCCGGTGCCGGCCCGCAACCACATGGTCAGCGTGATCGTCGACGTGCCGGTCCGCCGGACCACCTCCACGCCGGCGTCGGGCCCGTCGTGGATCACTCTCCGGCTCGTGACCTCGTCGAGCACCTGGGGGTGGCGCAGCACGTGCCGGTCCACGTCCCAGGCGTCCCAGCGCACCGGCTCGTCGCGGAAGAGCTGCAGCTCGTTGAGGCGCCGTCCGGGCGGGACGACCTCCCGGCCCCCGCGCAGGTCGAGCAGGGAGACGACGTGGCCACCGCCGTCCACCACGACCCGCAGCAGGCCGTCATCCAGTACGGTGCCGCCGGCCTCTCCGTCGGTGACCTCGACGACGGCCGCACTCGCTTCCGCCGCGGCGAACGGGGGGAGCACGCTTCCCACGGCGCCGACCTGCTCACCGGCCAGTGCCGCCGTGGCCTGCTTGATCAGATCGTGCAGCCGTTCCTCGACCGCCCGGTAGGTGTCGCGGGCCTCGCGGTGCACCCAGGCGATGGAGGTTCCGGGGAGGATGTCGTGGAACTGGTGCAGCAGCACGGTGCGCCAGATCTCGTCGAGGTCCGCACGCGGGTAGGGCGTACCGTGCAGTGCGCTCGCCGCCGTGCTGAGATATTCCGCCGCCCGCAGCAGCGACTCACAGCGCCGATTGTGCCGCTTCATGGCCGTCTGCGAGGTCAGGGTGCCCCGGTGCAGCTCCAGATAGAGCTCGCCACGGTAGACCGGCTCCAGAGATCCGGCGTCCCGCAACTCGGCCTCGGCCTCCTGGAAGAACTCCGCCGGCGACCTGGAGATCACCCGTGGCGCGCCTTCCAGGTCGGCGAAGCGGCGCAGCCGCTCGGCCATCTCCCTGGTGGGTCCGCCGCCTCCGTCGCCGTACCCGTAGGGCAGCAGCGAATGGGAGGCGATCGCCTTGTCCTTGAAGGTGGTGACCGCGTGACGGAGCTCGCGGGCGGTCACCTCGGCCGCGTACGTCTCCGCAGGCGGGAAGTGGGTGAAGATCCGCGTGCCGTCGATGCCCTCCCACCAGAAGGTGTGGTGCGGGAAGACCGTGGTGTCGTTCCAGGAGATCTTCTGGGTCAGGAACCAGCGGGACCCGGCCCGGCGGGCCAGCTGCGGCAGGGCGCCCGAGTAGCCGAACGAGTCGGGCAGCCACATCTCCCGTGGTTCGCGGCCGAATCGGCTGATGAAGTAGCGCTTGCCGTAGGTCAGCTGGCGCACCATCGATTCGCCGGTGGGAATGACGCCGTCCGCCTCGACCCACATGCCGCCGACCGGGACGAGTCGGCCTTGCTCGACGTGGTCCCGCACGCGCGCGAACAGCTCCGGATAATGCTCTTCGAGCCAGCTGAAGTGCTGTGCCGCCGACATCGTGTACACCAGCGCGGGGTCGGCGTCGAGCAGGGCGAGCGCGTTGGAGACCGTACGGGCGAGCTTGCGTACCGTCTCGCGCAGCGGCCACAGCCACGCCGTGTCCATGTGCGCGTGCCCGACGGCGGTGATCCGGTGGGCGCTGGCGTGCGCGGGCGCGGCCAGGAGCGGAGCGAGGATCGCGCGCGCCCGCCGGGCGCCGGCCTCGGCGTCCGCCTCGTCGTAGGCGTCCAGGGCCTCCTCTGTCGCGCGCAGCAGCCGCCAGTGACGCGGCTCGTCCGCGCTCAGCTCGGCGGCCAGTCCGCCGACGACGTCCAGGTCGCAGGACAGGGCGTGGATCTCGGGCGAGAACGCGGCGATCTCCGCGCGGCGCAGCCTGAACTGCTCGAACGCCTCCTCCGCCCCCTTCTCACCGTGATCGGTGACGACGAACGGCGGTAACCCGAGCAGCAGGGGGTTCGCCGCCGCCTCGACGTAGAGCAGGAACGAGCCGTCGGCATCGAGCAGACCGGGGACGGCTCCGTCGCCCCGTAACCGGACATCGAACTGCCGAGGGTGCAGTCCTTTGACGATCGCGCCGTCCGGGGTGAAGACCAGGCCCTCGCAGTGGCCGCCCACGGAGTGGTCGAACCAGCCCAGGTCGAGGACGAGGTCAAGGGGACCGGCCTGCTGCCCGGCCGTGCCGCGGATCCGGAACCAGGTCGTGGCCCAGGCCTGTCCCCAGGCGGCGCCCAGAGGGAAGGGGCGGTAGCCGGGTGCGGTACGGCCGGGGTCGTGGGCGAGCCCGAGGGCGTGCCGGGCGCTCACCGGCTCCCCGTCGTCCGCGACCGTCCACGCCTCGACCTCGACGCCGCCCAGCCGGGTGTGAATCCGGGGCAGGATCCGATCCCGCCGCACGCGGGCGAGCCGCTCGAGCGTGCGGCTGAGGTGGTTGTGCATCCCGTACCTCTCCGTAGCGGAGGTGTGACAATATGCCTGAAACGTTTTAGTTGTGGCAAGTGACCGAAGACTAATACGGTTTAGTTCTCATGGTCACGCGGGAGGATCATCTCGTTTGCATAACGACGATGGAGGAGCGATGCCGCCGAACGACGAGATTCCGCCTGCTTCAACCGGCTCCCCCGAGACCTCGGTGCCCGCCCCACCGGCCCGGCTGAAGAGCACCGACATCGCGCGGCTGGCGGGCGTCTCCGTCTCGGCGGTGTCACTGGCGTTCAACGCCCGTCCTGGCATCAGCGACGCGACGCGCAAGCGCATCCTCGAGGTCGCCGAGGAGCTCAACTGGCGCCCGCACCGGGCCGCGCGCTCCCTCAAAGGGGCCAGCAACGACGCGGTCGGCATCGTCCTCGCCCGTCCGGCCCGCACGCTGGGCGTCGAGCCGTTCTTCGCGCATGTCCTGTCCGGCCTGCAGTCCCGCCTGTCCAATGAGGGAATCGCCACCCAGCTCCTCATCGTCGAGGACCCCCAGGCGGAGGTGGCGGTCTACCGCCGCTGGGCCGCCGAGAACCGGGTCGACGGGCTGGTGCTCTTCGACCTCACGGTCGACGACGTCCGGCCGCGGCTCATCGCCGGTCTCGGCATTCCCGCCGTCATCCTGGGCGGCCACGGGGCTCCCTTGCCGCTGACCAGCGTCTGGGTCGACGACCACGCGGCGATGACCCGCGTCCTCGCCTATCTCGCCGCGCTCGGCCACCGGTTCCTCGGCCATGTCAGCGGCATTCCCTCCTACCAGCACACACAACGCCGTCTCCAGGCCGTCGCCGACGCGCGCGAATCGCTCGGCGTCGACATCGTGAGCGTGGCGACCGACTACTCCGACACCCAGGGGGCGTCGGCCACGCGCCAGTTGCTGGAGGCGAGCCCTCGGTGCACGGCGATCATCTATGACAGCGACGTCATGGCGGCGGCGGGACTGGGCGTGGCCACCGAGAGGTCCGTGCGGGTCCCCGGCGACGTCTCCATCGTGTCCTTCGACGACTCCATCCTCACCCAGTTGCCGCATCCCCCGATCACCGCGCTGACCCGCGACACGTACGCGCTCGGCACGCTCACCGCGACCGAACTGCTGCACGTGATGGCCGAGCGTCCAGAACCCCGCGCGGTGCAGGCCCCCACTCCCGACCTCGTCATACGCGCCAGCACCGCACCTCCAGCCGATATCGACGAATGGAGAGTTTCGTGAAAATGCGCACCCCCACCGCAGCCCTCGCGCTGGCCGCCACCCTGTGTGCCGGGCCCATCCCCTCGGCCTATGCCGCTCCTTCCTTACCCTCGGTGTCGCCGACGCCCCAATCGCTGAGCGGCGTCGGCGCGGCCGCCGTCGTCACCAGCCGGGTGCTCGTGGTCGCCGACGACCAGACCGACCCCGCCGCTCGCGACCGCCTCGTACGGGAACTCAAGGCACATGGCGCGACCCGGGTGGACATCGTCGCCCCTGACCGGATCCCCGCCGCCGGCCTGCTCACGGTGCGCCTCGGCCCCGCCGCACGCCCGGACATCGCGCGGGCGCTCGGCGACGCGGTCGTGCCGGACAAGGCCGAGGGATACGCGTTACGGGTCTCAGGCCGTCAGATCGCGCTCGGCGGCAAGGACGCCGGGGGCCAGTTCTATGCCGTGCAGACGCTGCGCCAGTTGTTCGTCCCCTCCGGTGGCGGCTGGAAGGTGGCGGGGGTCCAGGTCAGCGACTTCCCGTCCATGCCGCTGCGCGGCACCATCGAGGGCTTCTACGGCGCGCCATGGACACATGCCGAACGCCTCGACCAGATGGACTTCTACGGCGACGTCAAGGCCAACACCTACATCTACGCGCCCAAGGACGATCCCTACCACCGCGACAAGTGGCGCGACCCCTACCCGGCGGCCAAGCTCGCCGAGCTGGGCGAGCTGGTGGCACGGGCCGACGCGAACCATGTCCGCTTCACCTTCGCCCTGTCCCCGGGCGTGTCGATCTGCTACTCCGACCAGGCGGACCGCGACATCCTCAAGCGGAAGCTGCAGGCGCTCTACGACCTGGGCGCCAGGGCGTTCTCCATCCCGCTGGACGACATCAGCTACACCCGCTGGAACTGCGCGGCGGACGAGACCGCCTACGGCACGGCCGGCCGCACCGCCGCCGCGAAGGCCCAGGTCGATCTGCTCAACGACCTGCAGCGCGACTTCATCGCCGGCCACGACGGCGCCCAGCGGCTGCAGATGGTGCCCACCGAGTACGGCGATCTGACCGACACCACGTACAAGCAGACCATACGGGCATCCCTCGATCCCGCGATCGAGGTGATGTGGACCGGCACCGACACCGTGCCGCCGGAGATCACCAACGCGCAGGCCGAGAAGGCGGCGGAGCTGTTCGGCCGCAAGGTCTTCGTCTGGGACAACTACCCGGTCAACGACTACGGCAACACCAGCGGCCGGCTGCTCCTGGCGCCCTACGACAAGCGTGAGGGCGGCCTGGCCGCGCACCTGTCCGGCATCGTGGCCAACCCGATGAACCAGCCGTACGCGAGCAAGGTCGCGGTCTTCGGCGCCGCGGACTTCACCTGGAACGACAGGGCGTACGACGCGGGCAAGAGCTGGCCGCGCGCGATGGCCTATCTGGCCGGCGGCGACAAGGCGGCCACCGAGGCCCTGCTGGTCTTCGGCGACCTGGAGCACATCGCTCCGACCTTCGGCGGCACCCCGTGGCAACCCCAGGCACCCGAGCTCGCCGCGCGCGTGGCCGAGTTCTGGCGGGCGTGGGACGGCGGGCGGCGCGCCGGCGCGATCGCCGCGATGCGTCCGTACGCGAAGGCCATCGCCACGGCGCCGGCCACCATCCGCGGCGGATCGGTGCAGAAGGGCTTCGCCGACGACGCCGCGTCCTGGCTGGACGCCACCGAGCTGTGGGGCCGGGCGATGGTGACCATGCTCGACGCGCTCCAGGCCAAGGAGGCCGGAGACGAGACCAAGGCAGGCGCGTTGCTCGCCGAGTCGCGTGAGCTGCAGCGGCAGGCCCGAGCCGTCCGGGTCAGCCCGCCGCGCAACCGCTGGGGCGCGGCCCAGCCCCAGGTCGGCGACGGGGTGCTCGATGTCTTCCTGGCCGCGGCCGATGCCCGGCTCCAGTCGTGATCAGCCGAACTCCTCGACGTACTCCTCCGGAGGTCCCAGCTCGGGACGGTCCCGCAGCTCCAGGATTCCGCCGGGCCGTTCCAGCTCCAGGACCGTCACGACGTTCTCGCCCGCGCGGAGCAGCGGTGCCGGGCAGTACAGCGTGACCTGCGGCCCGATCTCCCAGTAGCGGCCGAGCAGGAACCCGTTGACCCAGACCAGGCCACGGCCCGATCCCGGCAGCGCGAGAAAGGTGTCCGCGGGCGTGCCGACGCGCACCGTCGCGACGGCGAACCCGGCGTCCGCGGACGCCGGGCCGGCGGTGACCGCGCGGGTCAGCTCCGTGGTGGACCACTCCTGGAAGGCGATCGGCGTGCTGTCCCAGCCCTGCACGATCCGCCGGTCGACCAGGACCGGACCGAGCAGGCCCTTGTGGCGGCCGATGCCCGGCCCATAGTTCACCCGGCCGAGGTTCTCGACCAGGACCTCCAGGCGTACGACGGCGCCGGTTCCACGGATCGGAAGCTCCTGGTGACCGGCGTCGGCGACGCCGAGAAAGGCGCCGTCACCGAAGACAAGGGCCCGGTCGCGCACGTCGGTGAGGATGAGCCGGTGCTCGCCCGCCGGGATACGCGGACGCGCGGTGTACAAAACCATTCCCGCGTCGAGCCCGAGCCGCTCGAACGAGGCCGGGCGCGGGCCCGTCGAGGCGGGCGCGGGCACGGCGCGGAGTCCGGCGAGCAGACCGGCGCGGTGGACGAGCGGGACGCGCGCCGCCGGCAACGTCGGGATCCGCGCGGGCATCCTTACGGGTCCGCGCGCGCCGAGCACCTGCCGCACGGCGAAGAACTTGGCGGTGAGCGTGCCGTCCTCGGCGACCGGGGCGTCGGAGTCGTAGCTGGTCACGGTGGGCTGCAACCGGCCCTGGTGCTCGTTGGCGCCCGCCCAGAGCCCGAAGTTGGTCCCGCCGTGCGCCATGTAGATGCTCACGCTGCCGCCGTCGGCGACGATCTCCTCAAGGGCGGGCACGACGCTGCCGGCGCCGCGGACGTGGTGCCGCTCGCCCCAGTGGTCGAACCAGCCGTTCCAGAACTCGGCGACGACGAACGGTTCGTCCGGCCGCCGCGCCGTGAGGAGGCGCCGGGCGGCGTCGGGCTGGGAGCCCAGGGTGACGGCCGTCAGCGTGCCCGGCAGGGTGCCGCCGTCCAGCATCAGCTCGGTGGGCCCGTCAGCGGTGAACAGCAGCTCCCGGATGCCGCGCGCGGTCAGCGCCTCGCGATTCCAGCCCAGGTAGGCATGGTCGTCGCCGTAGCTGCCGAACTCGTTCTCCACCTGCACCGCCACGACCGGTCCGCCCTCGGCGGCCTGGAGCGCCGCGATGCGCGGGACCAGCTCGTCGAACCAGCGGCCGACCGCGGCGGTGAAGGCGGGGTCGGAGCTGCGGATCGCCACGTCGCGGCCGGTGAGCCAGCTCGGCAGGCCGCCGTTCGACCACTCCGCGCAGATGTACGGGCCGGGCCGGACGACGACGTCGAGTCCCTCCTCCCCCGCCGTGCGGATGAACCGCTCCACGTCCCGCCAGCCGTCGAAGCGTGGCGCCTCGTCCTCGCGGGGCTGATGGAAGTTCCACGCGACGTAGGTGTCGATCGTGTTGAGCCCGAGGTCGGCGAGCCGGCGGATCCGGTCCCGCCAGAGCTCGGGGTGGACGCGGAAGTAGTGCAGCCCCCCGGACAGGATGCTGTGGGGCACGCCGTACCGGTACAGGCGGCGCCCGCGCCAGGTGAGCGCCGCTCCCTCGGAAGTGGTCGTCGGGGCCGGAGCGGTGTCCGGCGCGGGCAGCTCGATCACGGTGGCAGCCTATGTTATCGATGCCATACGTAACAAAGGCAGTATGATTCAGCGAAGGAAGGCGACGGCTGGAGGAGCGCGATGACCGAGGCCACCGAGCGGCCTGCGAGGCAGCCGAGCATGGCTGACGTGGCCAGGGCCGCCGGGGTGTCGGCGCAGACCGTCTCGCGCGCGCTCCGCGACTCGCCGAACGTCAACCCGGAGACCAGGAAGCGCGTGCTCGCCGCCGTGGGCCAGCTCGGCTACCGCTTCAACAACGCCGCCCGGGTGCTCTCCTCCGGGCGCAGCCACACCATCGGGCTCGTGCTGCTGCAGTCCGGCGGCTACTACTCGCGCTCGGCGGTGACCGCCGGCGTCGAGGCGGCCGCGGGCGAGGCCGGCTACGCGGTGAGCATCGCGACCATCGCCGGGCTCGACACCGGCCTGATGGAGCGTTCCCTGTCCAAGCTCGCCGACCAGGGCGTGGACGGCATCGTCATCGCCGTGCCGCTCATCTCGGTGACGCAGAAGATGGAGGACATCACCCGGGAGATCCCCACCGTCACGCTCGACGGCTCCCGCACCGCGAGCGCCCGGGTGCTCGGGATCGACCAGCGGGAGGCCGGCCGCATCGCCACGCAGCACCTGCTCGACCTCGGGCATCGCCAGGTGTGGCACGTCTCGGGCCCGGACGAGTGGATCGAGGCGCGCCAGCGGCGGCAGGGCTGGCAGGAGTGCCTGGCCGCGGCCGGGATCCAGGCGCCGCCCCCGCTGGAGGGGGATTGGTCGCCCGACTCGGGACACCGGCAGGGGCAGGTCCTGGCGATGATCCCAGACGTGACCGCCGTCTTCGCCGCCAGCGACGAGATGGCCTTCGGGGTGATCCGCGCCCTGCGCGAGCGTGGCCGTTCGGTGCCCGGCGACGTGTCCATCGTGAGCGTCGACGACATCGCCCTGGCGGCCTACTGCCACCCGCCGCTGACCACCGTGCGGCAGGACTTCTACCGCTCCGGCGCGGCGGCCGTCGCCCTGCTGCTGCACGAGGCCGGCGCCGACGCCGCCGAGTCGACCGTGTCACTGACGGTCCGCGACTCCACCGCACCGCCCCGTCGTCACTGAACCGCTGCGCCGGCCCGGCCGTAAAGTGCCTCTTGCGCCGCCATGTTATCGATGCCACTGTAACAACGTCCGGACCCTGCCGAGCGATCCAGACCCCCCACGGGAAGGACCCCAGAACCATGAGGAGACCACTCGTCCTCGCGAGCGCCGCCGCCGCGATGCTCGGGCTGCTCACCGGCTGCTCGGCCGACGGGGACGGCTCGGACTCCGGCCGGACGACCCTGAGCGTCGCCGCTCTCGAAGGCGGCTACGGCCGGGACATGTACGCCCAGGTCATTCAGGCGTACAAGGCCTCGCATCCCGACGTGGACGTGCGCTTACAGATCTCGAAGAGCATCGAGGACGAGATCTCCCCGAACATGAAGGCCGGAAAGTTCCCGGACGTCGTGGTGCTCGGCCAGGGCCGCAAGGCCGCGCTCACCGAGACGCTTATCAAGGACAAGGCCCTCGAAGACCTCACGCCCGTGCTGAAGGCGAAGGTCCCCGGCGAGGACAAGACCGTGGGCGACAAGCTCATCCAGGGCATCGTCGGGAACCTCAACACCAACCCCTACGGCACCGACCAGACCTACACGATGCCGATGTACTACGCGCCGAGCGGGCTCTTCTACAACAAGGGGCTGTTCGCCCAGAAGGGCTGGAAGGTGCCGGCCACCTGGGAGGAGATGTTCGCGCTCGGCGAGTCGGTCAAGGAGCAGGGGCTCTCGCTGTTCACCTATCCGACCGCCGGATACCTCGACGCGTACTTCTTCGCGCTCCTCGCCGACGTCGGGGGCGAACAGTTCTACACCGACGTCATGACGTACAAGCAGGGCGTGTGGAAGACCCCGCAGGCGCGGCAGGCTCTCGACATCACCACCCGGCTGCTGAAGTACGCCGCGCCGACCACGGTCGGATACGCCAACGAACAGGACTTCACCAAGAACCAGCAGTCGATCCTCGACAACAAGACGCTGTTCATCCCGAACGGAACCTGGGTCGTCGGCGAGATGAAGGACGCCCCGCGCGCCAAGGGCTTCCAGTGGGGCCTGACGCCGCTGCCGCCGGTCGTCGTGGGCACCAAGCGCTACCTCACGACGTCGGTCGAGTCGGTCTGGATCCCCAGCGCCGCCAAGAACAAGGACGCGGCGAAGGAGTTCGTCGCCTACCTGTACTCCGACGAGGCGGCGAAGATCTTCGCCAGGTCGAACGCGATCCAGCCGATCAAGGGCATCGCGAGCAGCCTGTCCGGGGAGAACGCCGAGTTCTACAAGATCTACGACGAGACGTCGGTCGAGGCGCTCGTCGGCGGGTTCGCCAGCACCGCGCCCGTCGAGGGCGTCGACATCAAGGCCACGCTCTTCGACACCGCCAACAGCATCATCAGCGGCGACAAGACCGAGGACCAGTGGCAGGCCGCGCTCGACGCCGCGAGCGAGAAACTGCGCCAGGCCGGTGGCTGACGTGCCCGGCGGCGGCCTTTTGAGCACGGGGGCGCGCCGGCGCGGCAACGGCGTCTTCGTGCTCGCCTGTCTCCTGCCCGCGCTCGTGCTCTTCGCGGTGTTCATGATCGTCCCGACCGTGAACGTGTTCCGGATGTCCTTCTACACCTGGAGCGGTTTCTCGCCGGACATGCGTTTCGTCGGGCTCGACAACTTCACCCGGCTCCTCGATGACGCGCAGTTCGTCCGCGCCTTCCAGAACACGGTCGCGCTGCTGGTCGTCGTCACGGTCGTGACGATGGGCATGGGCCTGTTCCTCGCCGCCATCATGACCCGGCAACGACTGCGGGGGCGGGTCTTCTACCGGTTCGTCCTCTACGTCCCCAGCGTGCTGTCCGTGGTGGTGATCGCGGCGATCTTCTCCGCCGTCTTCGACCAGGAGAACGGCCTGCTCAACGGCACGCTGCGGCTGCTGTCGCTCGACACCCTGCAGCGGGTCTGGCTCGGCGACCAGGACCTCGTGCTCTGGTCCGTCGCGATCGCGATGGTCTGGCAGTCGCTCGGCTACTACATGGTCCTCTACATGTCCGCGATGTCGAGCATCCCGGAGGAGCTGTACGAGGCCTCCGCGCTCGACGGCGCGTCCGCCGGCCGGCAGTTCTTCGCGATCACGCTGCCGCTCATCTGGCAGAACCTCCGCACGACGCTGACGTTCTTCGTCATGAGCGCGGTCAACCTGAGCTTCGTCCTCGTCCGCGCGATGACCGGCGGCGGGCCCGACGGCTCCTCCGAGGTCCTGCTGAGTTACATGTACCGGCAGGCGTACACGAACTCGTCGTACGGCTACGGCATGGCCATCGGCGTCGTCATCTTCGCGTTCTCCTTCCTCGTGTCGCTCCTGGTGAGCCGCGCGACGCGGCGCGAGCCCCTCCGGTTCTGAGGACGGCCACCATGACCGCCATCAACCCACGCCGGGCGCTGACCTACGTCCTCGTCACCGCGATCGCCCTGGCCATCGCGGTGCCGGTCGGCTGGGTGCTGCTCGCCTCGCTCAAGCGCAAGAGCGAGTTCTACGGCAGCCCCTGGGTGCTGCCGGAGGGCCTGCACCTGCGCAACTACGTCGACGCGTTCGTCACCGCGCGCATGGGCCAGTACTTCTTCACCTCGGTGTTCGTCACGCTGCTCGGGCTGGTGTTCGTCGTGGCGGTCTCCGTGCCGGCGGCCTACGTCATCGCCCGGTACGACTTCCGCGGCCGCGGCCTCGTGGAGGTCGCGCTGCTGGGCGGGCTGTTCGTCAACGTCAACTACATCGTCGTGCCGATCTTCCTCATGCTCGTCGGCTGGGACCGCGCGCTCGTCGACGTGCTGCCCGGCGGCTTCTTCATCGACAACCCCGCGGTCCTCTCGCTCGTCTACGCGGCCACGTCGATCCCGTTCACCATCTATCTGCTCACCGCGTACTTCCGGTCGATACCGGCCGACTTCGAGGAGGCCGCGGCCCTGGACGGGGCCTCCCGCTTCCAGGTCATGGTCAGGGTCATGCTGCCGATGGCGCGACCGGCGCTCACGACCGTGATCCTGTTCAACTTCCTGGCCTACTGGAACGACTTCATCATCGCGCTCACCCTGCTCCCAGGCGATGGCAAGACGCTGCAGGTGGGTCTGCTCAACCTGATGACCGCGCAGAAGGCGGCGGCCGACTACGGGCGGCTGTACGCCGGCATGGTCATCGTGATCGTTCCGGTCCTCATCTTGTACGCGTTCATCCAGCGCCGGCTCACCGAAGGCATGGCGTCCGGCGGCGTGAAGGGCTGACACGGAGGAAGGCTCATGAAGGAATCGACCCGCGGCGTCCTGCTCGTCACCGCGCGGACGCTAACCGCGGCCGGCTGCGTCGCCGTCGTCGTCACCGCGCGCACCACGGTCGGGTGGGGCAGCCTCGCGATCATGCTCGCCGGGCTCGCCGGGCTGCTGGCCGTTCTCGCCTCGTACAACCGGCGCTTCCGATGAGCGGGGAGGTGCTCGATGGGCGGGCGCTGGCCGCGGTCCGGCCGAGCGGGCGCCAGCTCGCCTGGCAGGCGATGGAGTTCTACGGGTTCATCCACTTCGGCATGAACACGATGACGGACCGGGAGTGGGGCGAGGGGCACGACGACCCGGCCGCCTTCGACCCGGCCGGACTCGACGCCGATCAGTGGATCACGGCGCTCAAGGCCGCCGGGATGACCGGTGTGATCCTCACGTGCAAGCACCACGACGGCTTCTGCCTGTGGCCGAGCGACGTCACCACGTACACGGTCGCCTCCTCGCCCTGGCGCGACGGCCGGGGCGACGTGGTCGCGGAGGTGGCCGACGCGGCGCGGCGGCACGGCCTGCGGTTCGGGATCTACCTGTCGCCGTGGGACCGCACGGAGGCGTCCTACGGCGCCGGGACCGCGTACGACGATTTCTACATCGCCCAGCTCACCGAGCTGCTCACCCGGTACGGGCCGGTGTTCGCGGTGTGGCTGGACGGCGCGAACGGCGAGGGCCCGAACGGCAGGCGCCAGGTCTACGACTGGGAGCGGTACTACGCGATGGCCCGCGAGCTGCAGCCGGACGCGGTCATCAGTGTGTGCGGACCCGATGTCCGCTGGTGCGGCAACGAGGCCGGGGACACCCGGCCCGACGAGTGGAGCGTGGTGCCGCGCGCCCTGCGGGACGCCGAGCGGATCGCGGACCGCTCGCAGCGGGCGGACGACGGCGTCTTCGCCCGGCTGGTCCGCAGCGACGACCGCGACCTCGGCAGCCGCGCCGCGCTGGCGGGGCACGAGGACGACCTGATCTGGTACCCGGCCGAGGTGAACACCTCGATCCGTCCCGGCTGGTTCCACCACCCGGCCGAGGACGGCGCGGTCCGCTCCGCGGACGAGCTGTTCGGCATCTACCTGCGGGCCGTCGGCGGCAACTCCTGTTTCCTGCTCAACGTCCCGCCGGCCCGTGACGGGCGGCTGCGGGACACCGACGTCGCGGTGCTGGCTCGGCTCGGGCGGCGCATCGAGGACTTCCGGGCGCGGCGCGTCGAGGCCACCGCGACGGTGTCGTCCGGGGCCCCGGGCGACGTCGCGACCGCGTGGCCCGGCAGGGGGCGCGCGGCGTGGCGGCCGGACGACGCTCTGCCCAGCGTGCGACTCACGTTCGCGGGTCCCCGCCTGATCGAGGCGGTCGCCGTGGGCGAGGACATCGCGCAGGGGCAGCGCATCGAGCACGTCGTCGTCCGGGGTCGCCGGGACGGCCGGTGGTTGACGCTCGCGCGGGCGAGCGCGGTGGGCTACCAGCGCATCCTGACGTTCCCGCCGGTCGAGGTCGACGCCGTGCTGGTCGAGGTGCCCGAGGCCCGGGACACGCCCGTCGTCACCTGCGTGGCCGTGATCGGAGCGACCTCATGAAGCGCATCCTGCTCTTGACCGCCCTCGCCGCCCTGCTGGTCACCGGCGTGGTTCTCGCCCTTCGCACCGATGAGGTGGCCTCCGTCGACGGTCACGCCGTGACCCGTGACGAGCTGCTGTTCCACATGCGACGGCTCGCACCCCAGGTGGAGAACGAGTTACGCAACCAGTACCACCTCCAGGACACGACCGACTGGACCGCGAGGACCGGCGACAGGACCGCGCTCCAGCGGCTCGCGGCCCGTGCGCTCGACGAGATCCGGCGGGACAAGACCACGCTCGTCCTCGCGCGGGAGGAGGGACTGATCGGCTCCCCCGACCACGCGGACTTCCTCACCGAGCTGGCCGGCGAGAACGAGCGGCGGGCCAACGCCGTGGCCAAGGGGGAGGTCGTCTACGGCCTGGCGGAGTTCTCCCCCGAGGAGTACTACTCGCACCGGCTCACCCAGCTCACCACGGCGCTGACGCAGCGGCTCAACGGAAAGGGCACGCTCCAGGTCACCGACGCCGACGTCCGGCGGGCGTTCGACGCCGACCGGGACGCCTGGAGCGCCAACGCGACCACGTACACGTACGCGAAGCTCGCGGTGCCGGTGCCCGACGGCGCTTCCGGGGAAGACGCTTATGGAAAATTCGCGGCCGGACTCCAGCGGCGGGTGGCCGCGGCGGACCGGCTGGCGAAGGTCGCCGACCGGGAGCCCGGCGCCCGGCTCACGACCGCCACCCACCACGGCGGCGGCTCGGCCGCCCAGGACCAGGACCTCATGGCGGTGCTCGGCAAGCTCGCACCGGGCCAGATCTCCGCCCCGGTCCCGGGCACCGGCCAGATCACCTACTACGAACTCAACGGCAGGACCGTCGACGAGAACGCGGCGTTCGCCGAGTACTCCCGACGGATCCGGCAGTCGCTCATCGAGGAGAAGTTCCACCAGTTCCTCCAGCGCCGGGTGGACGACAGCGACATCGAGGTCGACACGGCGGCGGTGGACGCCATCAGCGCAGACGCCATCAACGCAGAGGATGGACACCAGTGAAACCTGTCAGTACACGGGCGCTGCGTTTGGGCCTCGCCGCCCTGCTCGCCGCGCTCCTCGCGGGATCGCTCGCGCCCGCCGCGTCCGCCGCCGCGGCCCCGGGCCGCTCCCCCGCCGCCGTCAAGGCCGACCTGCCGGGCAACACGCCGAACCCGACGGGCGGCAAGGACTACTTCTTCGACGCCACGAACGGTCGCGACAGCGCGGCCGGCACCTCGCCGCAGACCGCCTGGCGCACCCTGGCCAAGGCGACCGCGACGACGTTCCGGCCGGGCGACCGCATCCTGCTCAAGGCCGGCCAGCAGTGGAACAACGAGCAGTTGTGGCCGAAGGGGTCGGGCAGCGCGGGCAAGCCGATCACCATCTCGGCCTATGGCGACTCGGGCGCCCGCCGGCCGTACATCGCGACGAACGGCAAGGTGCCGAGCCCCTTCCGGGCCGACGGCACGAAGAACCCCGACACGGTCGGCCGGACCGGGGCCATCGTGCTGCGCAACCAGCAGTACTTCGAGATCAACAACATCGAGCTGTCCAACGACGACAACTTCGCCAGCGACATCACGACCGGGTCCTACGTCCGCGACGGCATCATGGTCTCCATCAACGCCGACCTCCTGGCGGCCGGCGCGGACAGCATCATGGACCACTTCCGCGTCTCGAACGTGTACGTCCACGATCTCGACGGCCCGAGCAGCTGGCAGAAGATCCACTACGGCGGCGTCAACTTCCAGGTCTTCGGCAGCCGCGGTTACAAGTCGTACGGCACCGGCGGCTACTACTTCAAGGACGTCCGGATCGAGAACAACACCTTCACGAAGGTCGAGCTGCACGCCGTGCAGTTCGCGTTCAACTGGTTCGCCGCCGACGGAGCGGACGCCGGCCAGTACGACGAGAACGGGAAGTTCCACGAGGGCTGGGAGCAGCTCTGGGTACGCACCCGTGACCTGTACAGCCGTGACGTCTACATCGGCCACAACTACGCCGAGAGCATCGGCCAGGGCGCCATCCAGCTCGCCGACACCAAGAACATGACGGTCGAGTACAACGAGGTCAACGGCTACCTCAAGCGATACAACGCGGTGTCCGTCGCGCTCTATCTGTGGGCGGGCGCCGACTCGGTCATGCAGTACAACGAGGTCTACGGCGGCCCGGACAACGAGTTCGACGGCACTCCGTGGGATCTGGAATACACGAACTTCAACGTCACCTACCAGTTCAACTACTCGCACGACAACGCGGCGGGCTGGATGTCGTACATGGGCAACAGCTCCAACTCGGTCGCCCGCTACAACCTGAGCGTCAACGACAACGGCGTACTCGTGAAGAACATGCTGTCGACGAACTACTCGCCGACCTATTTCGCCAACAACACCTTCGTGTACGACGGCGCGGACCTCGGCTACGTCCACGACGAGACGTTCCTGAGCAGGGTCTACTTCCTGAACAACATCTTCTACAACTCCTCCACCACGAAGTCGACGCCGTGGTTCCGCCGGACCGGCGCCCTGCGGCAGGCGGTCTTCTCGAACAACGACTACTACGAGGCGAGCGGCTCCCACTCCGGCCAGGAACCGGCCGACCCGGCCGGGTCGCGGGCCGACCCGAGGTTCGTCGGCGATCCGGCGAAGTACGTCACCGGCGCGGGCGTGAACCAGATCCGGACGGCCGCGGCGCACTTCAAGCTGCGCGACGACTCACCGCTCATCGACGCCGGCCGGTACAACCCCCACCTGGGCACCGAGGACTTCCTCGGCACGCACATCTACTACGGCGACGCACCGGACGCCGGCATGGCGGAGAGCCCGATCGGCACGAAGGTCACCAATCCGGTGGACGACGACCCCATCGAGAACGGGCCGGATGACCGCGTCGACCTCGCCCTCGGCAAACCGGTCACCGCGAGCTCGACCCACCCTGGCGCGGGCGGCACGCTCGGCGCGGAGAAGCTGACCGACGGCGACCCGGCGACCCGCTGGGCGGCGGCCGACGACGCGACCTATCCGATCACGCTCGACATCGACTTCGGCGCGGACACCGCCTTCGACGAGGTGTACCTCGACGAGTACACCGACTCCGGCACCAACCCCCGGGTCCAGTCGTTCGCGCTGCAGCGATGGGACGCCGGGACCGGCGCCTGGGTCACCTTCGCCAGCCGCGCGGGCGGCATCGGACACGACCTGAGCGTGACCGGTTTCGGCAGCGTGACCACTTCCCGGCTCCGGGTGGCGCTCACCGGGCACGTGCCGACCGAGGTGTACACCCCGACGATGACCGAGATCGCCGTCTACCGCACCGGCCAGTAGGCCACGGGTGGGTGGACGCGACGGCGTCCACCCACCCTCACGGTCAAGCGGAGATCGGTTGCGTGACTCTCCTGACGGAGTGTCGAATGGGAGCGCACACGGGCGAGACGTCGGGCGACCCCTTGGAGAGGCAATGAGGCCCTTAGCCATCGCATTGGTAGCGGTCCTGATGGCGGCGGGCTGTTCGACGTCGAGAAGGGACAAGATCACGGTCGCGTGCGGCGCGAGCGAGCAGTGGTGCGCGATGATGGTCAAGAGGTTCTCCGATGCCACCGGCGTGGAGGCCGACTTCGTCCGGCTGTCGAGTGGAGAGGCGCTGGAGCGGATCAAGGCGGCCAGGTCGCGGCAGGAGTTCGATGTCTGGCATGGCGGGGAGGCCGCCTCCTACGTAGCGGCCAAGAGTCAGGGACTGCTGGAGCCGTACAAATCCGAAAAATCCGGTGAAATCCGGCAGGGGTGGGCTGATCGGGAGAACGCCTGGAGCGGCGTCTACGTCAGTGTGCTGGCCTTCTGCAACAACACCAAGGAGCTGGCCAAGCGCGGCATGCAGCCGATCCGCTCCTGGCGGGAGCTGCTGGATGAGCGGTTGCGCGGCAGCGTCGCCATCGCCCATCCGGCCACCTCCGGAACCGCCTACGCCGGCCTGTGGACGCAGATGGAGCTCAGCGGCCGCGATCAGAACGCGGCACTCGGCTACATGCGCAGGCTCCACCCGAACGTGCTGAGATACAACACCGCTGGCAGCGCGGCCGCCGTGCAGGCGGCCAAGGGGGAGGCGGCGGTCGGCGTCGTGTTCTCCCATGACTGCGTCGCCGCCCAGGAGCAGGGCTATCCGAACCTGCAGGTGACCTTCCCGCAGGAGGGCACCGGTTACGAGCTTGGTGGCCTGGCGGTGCTGGCCGGGGCGCACAACCCCGGCAGCGCACGCAAGTACGTCGACTGGGCGCTGAGTGGGGCGTCCCAGCGGTTGGGGCCGCTGGTGAAGTTCTACGCCCTGCCCACCAACACCAAGGTCCCGGCGCACTCCAAGGCGGTCGACCTGGCGACGGTCAAGCTGGTCTCCTACGACGTGGAGATCGCCGGGCGTGCCAAGCAGGCGCTCGTCGACAGGTTCAGCGCGGAGATCGCCGGGCCGCCCGCCTAGGAGCAGCCCTCGAACTGCGGAACCGCGACCACCGACAGGTCGATGCCGGACTTGCCGAACCACTTGTCCAGCAGCATGTTCGCCGTGCCGTCCTGGTACATCTCGGTGATGGCCCGGTTGAGCTCCTCACAGCCCTCGACGTCGCCCTTGCGCACGCCGATCGACGTGCGTTGCTCGTTGAAGGTCGCGCCGACCAGGTGCAGGTCGACGCCCGGCTTGGTGAGCAGCCCGGCCAGGATCTGGCTGTTGGTGGAGATGGCGTCGATCCTGCCGTCCTTGATCATCTCCAGGCAGACGTTGTAGTCGGGTGCCGGGACGACGATCGCCTTGACCCGGCGCTCGTCGACGATCCGCTGGGCGATGTTGGTGCCGCGCACCCAGCAGATCTTGCGGCCCTCCAGGTCGCGGACGTCGCGGATGACGCCCTTGTCGGCCGGCCGTACCGCGATGTCCTGGAAGTCGACGTGGTACGGCCCGGCGAAGTCGATCACCTTCTTCCGCTCCGGGGTGACCGACATGTGGGCGAAGACCAGGTCGGCACGCCCGTCCGTGAGCACGGTGAGCTGGTCGCCGGCCTTGATCTCCAGCCAGCGGATCCGCTTGCCCAGCCGGGAGATGAGATCCTCGGCCACGTCGATGTTGAAGCCGTCGTAGGAGCCGTCCGCCCCCTTGAAACTGATCAGCGGGACGTCGGAGCGGATGGCGACGATCAGCTCGTCGTGGTCCACGAGGGATGCCGGCCGTGCGGCGCCGCAGGCGCTGACCAGCAGGATCAGGCAGATCAGCAGTTTCCTCACCGGTACTCCCTGAGCCGTGGCCAGACGCCGGCCAGAATGAGCAGGGCGCCGGCGGCCAGCCCGGCGGGGATCGACCGCCACAGCGTCTCCAGGGCTCCGTCGCCGCTGTCGATGGCGCGCTCGAAGTCGGACTCGTGCCGCCGGACCAGTTCCTCCAGCACCTTGTCGTAGCTCGCGTAGGTCTGGGTGAGCTCGCCGTCCCAGAACTTGATCGCCGCCTCGGCCGGCATGGTCCGCATCCGCGCGTCGGCCTGCTGGAACCTCTGGTAGACGGCGAAGAGTCGTTGCCGGTCCTGGCCCGTCAGGCTGCCGAGCAGGCCTTGGAAGTTCGGATGCAGCTTGCTCTGGTAGTCGGGCAGGCTGGTCGACTCGACGGCCGCGATCGTCTGGGACTTGTCCAGGAAGGTATGTTCGTAGGTGTCCTTGCGGAAGCGGTCGAGCAGGTAGCGGCTCTGGTCTCCATACATGCTCTTGCTGATCGCCCGTGCCCTGGTCAGGGTGAGCACCGCGTCGAACCCACCGCGCTTGGCCTCCTCCAGCGCCTGGCCCTGCCGGTTGAGCAGGGCCGTACCGCTCACCAGACCGGCCACGGCGAGCACGGTGGCGACCATCAGGGCCGGCGCGAAGACCCGCCGGAACCTCCTGGTCAGATAGGTCTGCAGGCCCAGCAGGCAGGCCAGCGCGAGCAGCCCGGTGACGATGACGGCGAAGCGGGCCAGCGAGGTGGCCGAGCGCTCGGCGGCGTGCGCGCGCCTGACGATCGTCCCGGTTTCCAGGGTCAGGTTGTAGGCCTGAGGGAGCAGTTCGCGGTGCATGAGGTCGGTGGCCTGCTGATAGGCCTTGACCACGTTGTCGGGCGGCTGTCCCGCGGTGTGCTTGGACTGCGTGTCCAGCAGCCGGGCCTGGGTCGCCAGCCGTTCGTAGCGGCCGAGCCCCTCGATCAGCGACTCGACCGTGCGCTGCTCGGCGGGGTTGTCCAGGGCCAGCCGGTAGGCCCTGAGCAGGCTCTCGGAGATCTCCAGCCGCCGCTGGTCATAGCTGGTCAGGTCGGCCTGCTGCTGCGGGCCGTACTCCCTGCCCAGCAGCAGGGCTTCGGCCACCAGCGCGTCCATCTCCGACAGTTGCCGATACAGGCCCGCGGTGGCGAGCACCTGCGGTCCGGCGTCATGCCCGGTGGTGCGCAGGCTGGAGCCCGTACTCGCCGCGCCGGCCAGGATCGCGGCCAGCAGCAGTGCCAGCGTCAGCAGGGACAGCCCGGCCAGCGTGCGCACCCGCCCGGAGACCGACTCCTTGCGCCGGACCGCAGGCGTCGCCGTCACCGTCATAACCGGCTCCGGCGGGAGCGGCCAGGATCGTGGGTGTGCACCGCGCCTCCCGAGATCGACTCGTGCTCGAAATCGAGCATGGCCGCGGGCGCGGCAGATCCGCAAGAGGGGGGCTGCCGTGCGTCAGAGCGAGCTCAGCGCCGCCGAGAACGCCTCGACGGTGGCGGCGACGTCCGCCTCGGTGTGCGCGGTCGACAGGAACCACAGGCCGCGCGGCACCATGTTGATCCCCTGGTCGAGCAGCGCGGCGTGCAGGCGGCCCATCATGGCCCGGTCCGTCGCCGCGAAGTCGCGGTAGTTCCGCACGGCGGACGCCTCGGTGAAGTAGATCTGGAAGACCGGCCCCGGCCCGTCCACCAGCATCGGGACCCCCGCCTTGGCCGCCGCCTCCGCCAGGCCGCGCATCAGCTCCCGGCCTCGGGCGTACAGCGTGCCGTACACCTCGTCCCGCTGCTCGTCGAGGATGCGCAGGGTCGCCTCGGCGGCGGCGATGCCGATGGGCTGGGAGTTGAACGTACCGGCGTGCGCGACCTTGCCGGAGGTGATGGCGTCCATCACGAAGGCGCGTCCGGCGAGCGCCGACACCTGCATCCCGCCCGCCATCGCCTTGCCGAACACCGAGAGGTCCGGGGAGACGCCGAGGTACTCCTGGGCGCCACCGGGAGCGAGCCGGAAACCGGTGATGATCTCGTCGAAGATGAGCAGGCTGCCGTGGCTGTCGCAGAGCTCGCGGACACCCTGGAGGTAGCCGGGGTCGGGCTCGATGGCGCCGGTGTTGCAGAGCACCGGCTCGGTGACCACGGCGGCGATCTGCCCCGCGTGCTCGTCCATCAGCCGGGACAGGGCGCCGAGGTCGTTCCACGGGCAGACCACCAGGTCGGCGGCCTCGGGCTGGCCCGCCGTGCCGGGGACGGCGGCGGGGCGGTCGGCGGGCCCGGCGGCCTCCAGGGGCGGGTGCACGCTGTAGAGGACCGGGTCCAGCCAGCCGTGGTAGTGCCCCTCGAACTTGAGGATCTTGGGCCGGCCGGTGAAGCCGCGGGCCAGCCGCCAGGCGGCGTGCACGGCCTCCGAGCCCACCGTGTTGAACCGGACGCGCTCGGCCGAGGGCACCATGGCGCAGAGCCGTTCGGCCACGCGGGCCTCCGCCGCGTGCTGGGCGGAGTAGACGATGCCGCGGGCCACCTGCGCGGTGACCGCCTCCACCACCGGGGGCGGGCAGTGGCCGAGCAGCGCGGGTCCCTGGCCGAGCACGTAGTCGAGGTAGGTGTTGCCGTCGACGTCCCAGAGCCGCGCGCCCGCCGCCCGGTCCACGTAGAGCGGAACGCCCGCCATGCGGCGGGCGTCGCTGGAGACGCCGCCGGCGATGTAACGCTGGGCGGTGGTGTACAGGTCGCGGCTGACGTCCAGTGTCCGGGTCATGTCGGCCATCAAACGGTGAAGTGTCGCCTGGCCACAAGAAAGAGGACAAGAAGCGGGTTGTCAGCGCAAATTTCGGTGCTTGTGGTGGTCGCGGGCCCTTGATGGGGTTGCGGTCATGTTCCTTGGACGTATTCGGCGTACCCCCGCAGGCCCCGTCGAGCTGGTGGCCCTGCACCCGGACGGCGGCCTGCTCAGCCTGGCCGACCTCGGCGACGACCCGGTGGCCGCCCTGCGCGTACACGGGCTCGACCGGCTGACCGAGCTGGTGGACGAGCGGTCGGCGGGGCCCCTGCTGGACCAGAGCGCGGTGCTCTTCGAACCGCCGGTGGCCACCTGTACGAAGATCTGCTGTCTGGCCCTGAACTACCGGGCGCACGCGGAGGAGAGCGGCATGGAGGTGCCGCCCGAGCCGGTGCTGTTCTTCAAGCCGCCGTCCGCGCTCACCGGCCACAACCGGCCGGTGGTGGCGCCGGCCCGTACCCGCCACCTGGAGCACGAGGTGGAGCTGGCGGTCGTCATCGGCCAGGTCACCAGGGACCTGCCCGCCGAGCGGTGGCACGAGGCCGTGGCCGGCTACACCGTGATCAACGACATGACGGCCCGCGACCTGCAGCTCGCCAACATCGCCAGGAACGTCCCATGGGACCAGTCGAAGGGGTTCGACACCTTCGCCCCGGTCGGCCCGTTTCTGGCGACGGTGGACGAGGTGCCGGATCCGCAGGCGCTGGAGCTGGTCCTGGAGGTCGACGGCGAGGTCAGGCAGCGGGCGAACACCAAGCAGATGGTCTTCGCCCTCCCCCAGCTGATCGAGGACCTGTCCAACGGGATGACGCTGATGCCCGGAGACCTGATCGCGACCGGAACCGTGGCCGGAATCGCGCCGCTCAAGGACGGCGACACCATGCGGGCGACGGTGGCCGGAGTCGGCACACTGGTAAATACGGTCAAATTTCGGTCCGCCTAAAGTAGGGGGATGGACTACGCTGTGGCCGCACTGGTGGACATCGACGACTACATGGCGTCCGAGCAGGCTCGGGGAAGGTCGTGGGCGCGCCGCCAGCTCCAGCAGGCCGACCAGGTGGTGCGGACGGCCACCCGCGGCCGCCCCGGGGCCACCTGCCGCCCGCAGCCGCCCGAGGAGTGGCTCGTCCTGCTGACCGGAGCCGACCCCGACGCCCTGATGAGCGACGCGGCGGCGCTGGCGGAGGAGGTGCGCGCGCACATGGTCCGCGAGACGGCCTGGACCGCCACCGTCAGCCTGGGCTCGCCGAGCCTGGACGGCCGCGGGGCGGCCGAGCGAGACGCCAGGCTGGCCAACGACTACAAGCTCGTGCTCGGCGGCGACCGGGTGATCGCCCCGCCGCCGCCCGCGCGGGTGGCGCTCGCGCCTCCCGTCCGCATCGAGCAGGAACTCTCCAGGCGAGTACGGGCCGGCGACCGCAACGGTGCGGCCGGGCTGCTCGCCGGATGGGTGGACCGGTGCGCCCGCGAGTCGGACGTGGACCCCCGGACGCTGCGCAACTGGCTCATCGGACAGCTGCTGTTCGTGGTGGACGTGGCCAACCGGTCCAGGCTGACCGACGGCTCGACCGACTGGGTGGAGGCGTGCGCCCGGCTGCCGATCGAGGACATCGTCTCGGTCGGCGACATCCACGAGCGCTCCTACCTGCACATCTGGCTGCGCGAGACGCTCGGCCGGCTGATGCCGCCGCCACCGCGTCGCGACGTGCTCACGCTGGCCGAGGCGTACCTGGCCGAGCACTACACCGATCCCGGGCTGCGCCTGACGACGGTGGCGGAGGCGGTGAACGCGAGCCCGTTCTACATCTCGCACCTGTTCGCCGAGGAGCGCCGCACCACTTTTCTGCGCCACCTCACCGGCCTGCGGTTGCGGCACGCGCGCCGGCTGCTGACCACCTCGCCGCTGCCCGTCGACGTGATCGCCGCCCGTACCGGCTACCTGAGCGCGAAGGCGCTGCGCGGCGCGTTCAGGCGGCACGTCGGGTGTTCCCCGACCGAATACCGAAGGGCCGGGCTCCGGCCCGGCTCGTGATTCGTCATGGAGGGCGCATGGATCTGGCGATCGACGGCGGCCAGACGGGCCTGCGCCTCGCCCTCGCGACCGGCGGCCGTATCCAGGAGGTGTACGAGAGGCCCGGCCTGTCCTATGCCGAGGGCTCACCGGTGGAGGCGGTGCTGTCCCGGATCGGCGACGGCTGGGGCGACCTCGACACCGTCTGCCTCGGCCTGACCACCATCCTCGACGACCCGGAAGGGCTGGCCACCCGGCTGCTCAGGACGGCCCGGCGGGTGATGGTCACCACGGACGTCGTCACCTCGCACGCGGGCGCGTTCTCGGGCGGGCCGGGCGTCGTGCTGGCGGCGGGCACGGGCGCGATCGCCCTGGGCGTGAGCACTGACGGCGGTCCCGGTTCCCGACCGGCCGTCGTCCGGCAGGTGGACGGGTGGGGGTTCCTGTACGGCGACGCGGGCGGCGGCTACTGGATCGGGCGGCGCGGCCTGGAGGCGGCCGCCCGAGGATTCGACGGCCGCGCCCCGGGCGGCCCGCTCACCCGGCGAGCTCGCGACGTCTTCGGCGACCTGGCCGGGTTGCCCGCCAGGCTCTACCTGTCACCGGACGGCGTGGCGCAGGTGGCGGGCTTCGCCGTGCACGTACTCGAACTGGCGCGTGACGACCTGGCTTGCGACGGCACGACCTGCGGCGCCCTGGCTCGCGACCACCCGACCCGCAGCGACACGGCCCGCGATGACACGGCCCGCGCCATCGTCGGCGAGGCGGCCCGCGAGCTGGCGGCCACGGCGGCGGCGGCCGCCCGCGCCTTCCCCGGCGATGCGGAGGTGCCCGTGGCGTGGACCGGCCGGCTGTTACGCGACCCGGCGCTGCGGGCCGGGTTCGAGGCGGAACTGGCCGACCTCCTCCCCCGGGCCCGCCTCCGGCCACCGGCCGGCGACAGCCTCGCGGGCGCCGCCCTGCTGGCCGCCACCGAAGAACCGGGACTCCACGGAACGATGATCAGGACGGTGCGGCGATGAGAGTGGGCCATGGCAGGGCGAACCTCCCCGTTCCCGACAACACCCCGATGGGCGGCTACCTCGACCGCCCCGGCCCGTCGGCGGGCCTGCTGGACCCGCTGTCGGTGGACGCGATCACCTGGTTCGACGGCGAACGCCGCTTCGCGCTGGCGACCGCCGACATCATCTGCGTGAACGAAGACCTGGCCCACCGGGTCAGATCGGACGCCCGCTCGCTCGGCTGCGAGCTGTGGCTGGCGGCCAGCCACACCCACTCGGGACCGGAGACCGGCTGCGTACCTGGCGGAGGGCCGACGCCCGCCCCATGGCTCGACCGGCTGACCGAAGCGGTGGGCACAGCCGTACAGCGGGCGATCGAGGACGAGCACCGGTGCGACGGGGAGGCACACCACGGCGAGCTGCACGGCGTAGGCGCGGACCGCAGCCGACCGTCCGCCCCGGCAGTGGTCCCCCTCACCGTGATCGCCGTCCGCCACACTGCGGATGAGGACGAGCGGCTCGTCGGCTGTGACGAGGCGAGCGAGAACGAGCAGCTCGCCGGTGTGCTGGTGGTGCTGCCCGTTCACCCCACGGTGCTGCCCGCCGCCAGCCGTCTGGTCAGCGCCGACCTGGTCGGTGCCGTACGGCGGGCGCTGCACGCGAGGCTCGGTCCGGACGTGTGGGCACTGGTCGCCACCGGCGCGGCGGGCGACATCAGCACCCGCCACACCCGCCGCGGCCAGGACGCGGCCGAGCTGAACCGCCTCGCCGCGATAGTCGCCGACCGCTGCCTGGAGCTACTGCGGGAACCCCCAGCCCGCGCCTGGTCGGCGGGCTCCGGGATCGCGTGGGCAGCGCAACGGCTGGAGCTCGCCCCGGCAAGGCTCGACGAAGGGCCCGGCTCCGTGCCAGTGGATCGGGCCGTGGAGTCGGTCGGGGACCAGGCCGGGGACCGAGTCAGAGATCCGATCGGGGATCGGGCCGTGGATCCGATCGAGGGGTCAGCCGGGGATCGGGCCGTGGATCTGGCCGCGTTGGCCGCTGATCTACGCGCGGCCGAGGCGAGCGGCGATCCGGTCGCTGCCCGGCTTGCCCGCAGCAGGCTGGAGGGGGTCCGGGCGCGTCCGGACCGCAGCGGGCGGGAAGGCCCAATCGGTGTGCACGTGCACGCCGCCCGCCTCGGGGAGTTGTCCGTGGTGGGGCTGCCCGGCGAGCCGTTCCTCGCCGTGGCGGAGAGCATCACCCCAGGGGGGCCGGTCATGGTGCTGGGATACGTCAACGGGTACCCCGGCTACCTGCCGACCGCCGAGGCGTACGGGCGAACCGAGTACGAAGTGCTGGTGAGCCAGGTGGCTCCGGGCAGCGCCGAGGCACTGGCTGGGGCCGCGCGACAACTGCTGGAGGACCTGTGATCGGCCAGAGCGGGTACGCGGACGTCGCCAGGGCGGCCGTCGAGCGGGTGCTCGACGCGGAGCGGGAGGCGATCGGGCGGGCCGGGCGCCTGGTCTACGACGGGTTGCGGGCCAGTGGGGTGGTGCAGACGTTCGGCACGGGACACTCCAGGGCGGTCGCGCTGGAGCTGGTCGGACGGGCCGGTGGGCTGGTGCCCGCGAACCAGCTGGGCATCCGCGACCTCGCCTACTACGGCGACGCCTCGCCGCAGGACATCCTCGACCCGAAGATCGAACGGGAACCGGGGCTGGCCCTGCGCATCTGGGAGCTGGCCGAAATCGGACCCAACGACGTCTTCGTGATCATCTCTAACTCCGGCGGCAACGCGGCAATCGTCGAGATGGCCCGTTTGGCGGGCGACCGCGGGCACCCGGTGATCGCGATCACCTCGAGGGCGCACACGGCCGAGGCCGCCACGCGCGAGCGGGCCGATGCCGGTGGCGGTGGCGGTGGCGGTGGCGGTGGCGGTGGCGACACCGACGCCAGTGCCGCCACCCGGGCCGGCGCAGGTGCCGACGCAGGTGCCCGTTCCAACACCGGTGCCGGTGCCGGTGCCAACACCAGTGCCGGGAGCTACCCCGGTGGGCGGGAGCGACTGGCCGGGCTGGCCGACGTGGTCATCGACAACGGCGCACCGTACGCGGACGCGACCCTTCCGTTGCCCGGTGGCGGCGCCGTCTGCCCCGTGTCGAACTTGACCGGTGTCCTGATCGCCCAGCTCCTGGTCGCCGACGTGGTGGGCCGGTTCCTGGCCGCCGGGCAGGCGCCGCCCGTCTACAGGTCCGCCAACACCCCTGGAGGCGACGCGCACAACGACGCCCTGCTGGCCGCGTACGGCGGCCGAGTGCGCCTGGGAGACGCCTGACCCGCTGCCTGAGCCCGCACGAACCGGCCTCGGACACCAACCGGTCGCCTTTGAGGTCCTGGTCACGCGTAGATGTGACCAGGGCTTTCTGTTTCGCTGGGTGGTAGATCAGCCGCAGTCCTGGGTCGCAACTACCGGCTGCCCGAGCTGTCGGCCACGCTCGCCCGCCACAACCTGCCCGCATGCGGCGCTGCGCTCGCCGACCGCCGCGCCCATGCCGCGCTCCTGGCAGACCTCGTCGGCGAAACGCCCAGCCTGCACCGTATCGTCCCGGCCGACGGCGACGGACCCAACGGCTACAGCGCCGTCTGGCAGATCATGTTGCCCGAACCCCGGGCATTCGCCGCCCACTTGCACCAAGCTGGGGTGCCGAACAGCGTCGGCACCTTCGGGCTACGCGCCGCCTCGGCTCACCCGGCCTACCTTGAGATAGAGCGGGTGGGCCAGGACCTGGCCGGCCCGGCGGTGGGCGGGGTGCTGTTCGCCGCCGCGATGACCTTGCCGTTCGGGCTCAACGCGGTGACGCTCGCGCTGGCGGCGGCGCTACTTGTTGGCATCCGTACGGCCAGGCCGATCGCGCCGGTCAGGCGGGCGGTGGCGCGCGAGGCGGCGGACGGTATGCGGTGGCTGCTGCGTCCGCACCTGGTGCGCACAGTGGTGTTGACCGGCTGCGCGCTGAACTTCGTGACGCTGGCCTGGGAGTCGACGCTGGTGCTGCTGGCTGTCGGGCCGATGCGACTGTCGGATGGCGGGTACGGCGTGATGCTGGCGGCTGGCGCGGTCGGCGGGGTGGTCGGCGCGATGGTCACGCCCGCGCTGGTTCGCCGGTTCGACCGCCGGTGGCTCCAGGTCGCGGCGCTGGCTGTCTGCGCGGTTGTCGATCTCGCACTGGCCGCCTGTCCGAACCCGGTGACGGGTGCGCTGGCCTGGGGCGGCACGGGGGCCGGGTTCGCGGTGTGGAATGTGCTGTCGGTGACGTTGCGCCAGCGCGAGGTTCCGGCCGAGTTGCTCGGCCGGGTCAACTCCGCCAGTCGCACGCTGTCGATGACGGCCGCCCCGCTGGGCGCTCTGGCCGGCGGGGCGCTCGCAGCCGTGGCCGGGCTGCGCGCCCCTTTATGGATCGCCGGGATCGTTCTGGCCGCCGCAACCGTCGTCTTCGCCGTACGCGTTCGGCCGGCATGAGCGGCGACATCGATGAGGCCCTGGTCGGCCTCGGCCTGCGCCGGACCGTCCCCCGGCTGACGATCCTGAACCTTCTGGGGGAGGCTGCGACGCCTCTCAGCGTGCTGGACCTGCATCGGCTGGTGACCTCCGCATACCCGATGGTCAACCTCTCCACCGTCTACCGGAACGTGACGGTGATGACCGGGTACGGAGTACTGCACAGCATCGAACATGGCGGCCAGACCTTGTACGGCCTCGCCACGACCCCGCACCATCACCTCATCTGCGAGCACTGCGGCCTGCTCATCGAGGTGCCCGCCGACCGGCTGGACCCAGCGGTGGCCCAGGTCATGGCGGACAGCGGCTTCAAGATGGAGCCCACCGGGCAACTGCTACGGGGCCGCTGTCGGCGTTGTCGGCATGCCGTCCACGATGCCAGCTAGTTGCGTAGCTATTGTTATTGCGAGATATATGCAGTTAGGACCATCGAGGAGAGACACCTATGGGTGACTACACCCTTCCGGACATGCCCTATGACTACGCGGCCCTGGAGCCCGCGATCACCGGAGAGATCCTGGAGCTGCACCACGCCAAGCACCACGCCGCTTACGTCAAGGGCGCCAACGACACGCTGGAGAGGCTGGCGGACGCGCGGGACAAGGGCGAGTTCGGCGGCTTGGTCGGGCTGGAGAAGACGTTCGCGTTCCACCTGTCCGGCCACGTGCTGCACACGATCTTCTGGCAGAACCTGTCCCCGGACGGTGGCGACCGCCCCGACGGCGAGTTGGGCGATGCGATCACTGAGCATTTCGGCTCCTTCGACGCCTTCGCCAAGCAGCTCACCACCGCCACCGCCACCGTTCAGGGCTCCGGCTGGGGCGTGCTGGCCTGGGAGCCACTCGGCCGCCGCCTGGTCGTCGAGCAGGTTTACGACCACCACGGCAACATCGGCATGAACACCACCCCGCTGCTGGTCTTCGACGCCTGGGAGCACGCCTACTACCTGCAGTATCGCAACGTCCGCCCGGACTACGTCGAAAAGCTGTGGGGCCTGATCAACTGGAACGACGTCATCGCCCGCTACGACGCCGCCCGCGGCGCCTAACCCCATGATCACGGCGCCCGCCGGCCTCAGCTTGGTCCGCGAAAGCCGGATGGGCGCCGTTCCTTTCACCATCCGCCCCATCGCGGCGACCGAAGTGGACCGCTTCCTGTCCGCTGTGGCCGACGCGGCAGGCGAGGTCTTCACCCGTCCGCCCTGGGGTGAGCCCCGCGAGACGGCCCGTGCGGTCGCCGACCGGCTGGCCGCCGACGCGCTCACTCCTGGGTTCACCCTGGCGGCGGCCTTCCTCAGCGATCAGTTGCACGGGTTCGCCTATGGCCTGCGCTGCTCCCGGCTCGCGCTGACGGCCTCTCGCCTGCCGCGTGGCGACTTCACCCTCAAGGAACTGGCGGTCCTGCCTCCGGCGCGCGGCTGCGGGCTGGGAGTCAGGTTGCACGACGCGGTCCTGACCGCTGCCCCCACCGCGTCGTGGTGGCTTGCCACTCATCCCGGAGCGGTCGCGGCCCTGGGGCTGTACCGGCATCGGGGCTGGCGGGTGGCCGCGCTCCACAAAAGTCAGGACCGGACCAGGCTCATCATGCTCCGCGAGTCCGGGTGACGACCTAGAGTGACTCACCGGCTGGCCGGATCCGGACACGAGACATCCGCGGGTAGCCCGTCGAGCGAAGGATCGGCAGCCGCCTCACACAATCCAAGATCCGCAAGGAAGGAAAGTGTGATGCAACTCCGAAACATCGCCACCGCGGCGGTCCTGCTCGCCATCCCCATGATGGCGGCCCTCCCGGCGCAGGCGGCGACGTCACAAGCCGTGGCCGTGAGCTGCCAGGGCTACACCGCGACCATCGTCGGCACGGCCGGTGCCGACGTCCTCAGCGACACGCCCGGCAACGACGTGATCGCCCTGCAGGGAGGAAACGACCAGCTGACCGACACAGGCGGCGACGACATCGTCTGCCTCGGCGACGGCGACGACCGCTACATTCCGCAAAGCGACATAGACGGCAGCGGATTCGACCAGATCCAGGCCGGACCCGGCAACGACACCGTGTACGGCTCCGACGGCAACGACCTGATCAGGCTCGGCGACGGACAGGACGCCTTCTACGGCTCGACGGGCGCGGTCGGCTTCCCGTTCGACAACAACGACACCGTGTACGGCGGAAGCGGCGGCGACCTCCTCGAAGGCCGGATGGCCAACGACAGCCTGTACGGCGAGGAGGGCACCGACCTCATCGACGGCGGCAACGGCAACGACTACCTGGACGGCGGCCCCGGCAACGGCGACGTCCTACGCGGCGGCGACAACGACGACACGCTCCGCGGCGGGGCGGGCCTCAACGACGACGGCGACGGCGGGCCCAACTTCCCCGGCCAGGACAAGTGCGCGCTCGACCTGGAGACGCGTACCGGATGCGAGCAGATCATCCCGTGATCGCAGTCGAGTAACCCCGTCCTCTACGGCGCAACCCATTGACGACCCTGGCGTCGCCACTTACGGTTCTTATTGCGAATAACTCGCAATTGCGAGATACGTGCAAGCTATCCATGAGGAGGATGGCCATGGCACATGTCGCATTCGAAGAGATCGAGGACCTCACGGTCTGCGTGAGGGCACACACGCCGGCAGTCGACACCGAGTTCGCCTGGAACGAGGACGACGACAAGTGATCGACCGCGGGAGACCGCCCCCGGTCTCCCGCACCGCAATCCCCGACCTCGCACCTCCGGAGGCCTGCCGGATGACCAGCCCGCTCCGCATCGCCCCCGGATACCAGCTCTACCCTGGCGCCAACGGCACCTGGCGCTGCCACGAGCCCGACGGACGCGTGACCCGCATCCTGGCTCCCGACACGCTGATGCGGCGCCTTCCCGAAGCCCTGACCGGCTCCGTTCCGATGGACGAGGACCTGACCGACCTGCTGCAAGCCCTGGAAGAGCGCGGGATACTCACCCGCCAAGACAATGTTCCGCTCCTGGCCGATCGCGAACCGGCGTACTTCCCGGTCGCCGTGGTCCTTGCCGCGACCACCTTCGCCCCAGTCACCGCCGTCACCGACGTCGCCCGCGACCTCAACCTCGTCATCGCCGCCGGCGACCGCATCATGACCATCCTCAACACCCCAGCGCCCGTCACAGACCGCGTGCAGGCGCCACCCCCGGGCCCCATCGAGCCGCGCGTACGCTTCGACGACGTCCGCTTCCGCTACGGCCCCGACCTCCCCGAAGCGATCACCGGCGCCACCTTCGACATCGCCCCAGGCCAGTCCATCGCCCTGGTCGGCCACTCCGGCGCCGGCAAATCCACCTGCGCCAACCTCCTGATGCGCCTGTGGGACGTCACCGCAGGCACGATCACCATCGGCGGCCACGACATCCGCGACTTCCCCCAAGAAGACCTACGCCGGATGATCACCCTCATCCCCCAGGACGTCTACCTGTTCAACATCCCGCTACGCGACAACATCCGCCTCGGCCGCCCCGACGCCACCCACGAGGAGGTCGAGGCCGCCGCCCGCGCCGCCCACGCCCACGAGTTCATCACCGGCCTGCCCGACAGCTACGACACCCTGCCCGGCGAACTCGGCGCCCGCCTGTCCGGCGGCCAGCGCCAGCGCATCGCCATCGCCCGCACCCTGCTCAAGGACGCCCCCATCCTCATCATGGACGAGGCCGTTTCCAACCTCGACGCAGAAAGCGAGCAGGAGGTCGCCGCCGCCATGTCCGCAGCACGGCGCGACCGCACCACCCTGGTCATCGCCCACCGTCTGTCCACCATCCGCACCGCCGACCACATCGTCGTCCTCGACGACGGCCACATCGCCGAAACCGGCACCCACGCCGAACTCCTCGGCCACCCGGGCGCCTACACCCGGCTACTCGCCACCCAACTGGCCGGGCATTGACGATCGCCAGGACTACCACGACGGCGAGGCGGACATCGCTGGCCGACCGCCGTCGGGAGGGCTGGATGCTCGCCCGGCTGACTTCGACTCTGGGGCGGAGCGTTCCCTGGATCCGAGCCAGGCGCGTCGAGCAGGAGTCAGGCGAGGCGAGCGTGGAGCGCGGCTAGGGTCGCGATATGCGCATCGTGTCGTTGTTGCCCGCCGCCACCGACATCGTGGCGGTGCTCGGGCTGGGTGGTGACCTGGTCGGACGGACGCATGAGTGCGACTGGCCGCCCGCGGTGGTGGAGGCGGTGCCGGTGGTCACGGCGGCCGAGTTCGCCGCGGATCGGATGAGCAGCAGGGAGATCTCCGATGCGGTGGGCGGTGCCGCCCACCAGGGTTCGTCGCTGTACACGCTCGACGTCGAACGCCTGGCGGACCTGGCCCCCGATGTGGTGCTGACGCAGGACCTGTGTGAGGTGTGCGCGGTCTCCTACACGGGGGTGTCGCGGGCGGTGCGGCTGCTCGACTCCGGCCCACGGGTGATCAGTCTCGAACCGCGCACGCTTCCTGAGGTGCTGCGCTCCATCGAACACCTCGGCAAGGCGCTTGGAGTGGCGCACGCGGCGTCCCAGCGGGTCGCCGAGCTGGAAGACAAGCTCGCGGCAGTGCGGTCCACGGTCGCGGACCGGCCGAGGCCACGGGTGGCGGCGATCGAGTGGCTGGATCCGCTCTGGCCCGCCGGCCACTGGGTCCCCGAGCAGATCCGGGCAGCGGGCGGTGAGCCGCTGCTGGCCGAAGCGGGCGAACACACCACCGCCATCGACTGGGAGAGGGTGCGGGCCTCCCAACCCGAGGTGATCCTGCTGATGCCCTGCGGCTTTCCTCCCGAGCGAACGCGAGCGGAGTGGCGCCTGCTGACTCGGCACCCGGGCTGGGCCGACCTACCGGCGGTCCGCGCGGGCCAGGTGTGGGTGCTGGACGGTCCGGCGTACTTCAACAGGCCCGGGCCGCGCGTGGTACGAGGGGTGGAGGTCCTTGCCCAGGTGCTCCACGGTGTGCACGCCGGCGCTCCCGTCAAAGCTGGGGAAGCGCATCGGGTCTGATGGATGGCGCGCGCTTTGTCGTTGATGGGTGGTGTGCGAGCATGGTCAGCGTTGGCGAGCGCGGAACGAGGAAGCCGGTGTGATTCCGGCGCGGTCCCGCCACTGTGATCGGTGAGTGATCCCCGGCGAAAGGCCACTGCCCACGGGTGGGAAGGCCGGGGTGAGCGTCGACCCGAGAGCCAGGAGACTCACGCGGTCGCCTCCTCGAAGACATTGGGGCGGATCTCCCCAAGAGAGGACGGTGACCGCCATGCCGCGCCCCCTGCCAGAGGTGGCCGTGTTCGCCGGGTCAGCCGCCGCCAAGATGGTGGAGCCGTCCGGCCTGCAGCCCGCGGACGAGCGCACGCTCGCGGCTGCTGTCGCCGACATCACCGCCATCGGCGGCTACTTCGAGCTCCTCCTTCCGGGCTCGGATGACTCCGACTGGCACCAGCTTCCGGACCTGCTCACCGGCTCTCACGTCCTGGCAGCGAAGATCGACGAGGTGGCGGACCAGCTCGGCACCCGTGAGCGTAGAATCGCCGCCTCCATCCTGTTCCAGGGTCTGGCCGCCCACCTGTGGTCCCCGCCCCTCGGTATGGTCGTCGGGAACAGCCTGCTGCTCGACGTCCTGCCTGAGAATCTCCGCTGGCGCCCCATTCCCAGTGGTCCGCTGCCGCTGCGCGCCGACCGCCTGACGGGCTGGCATGTACGCGCTCCGGACAAGGTCGCCGCGCTGCTCCATCGCAAGGTCGTCAGCGAGCAGCTTGAACCGCTGGCCGCGACGATCACCGGCATCGTCAAACTGGCGCCCGGCCTGTTGTGGGGCAACGCCGTCTCCGCCCTGGCGGGCACCGTCCATACCTTGGCCCAGCAGAGCCCCGGCCTGGCCGCCGCAGCTGTGGGCCTCGGCCGCGACCTCCTGGAGATCGGATTGCTGCGCGGCACTGGTGAGCTGGCCGAGCCGACGCCCGGCCACCCGTTCTTCGTCCGGCGCAGCTGTTGCCTCTACTACCGCCTACCCAGCGGCGGCAAGTGCGGCGACTGCGCCCTCATCCCCGACAAAACCCGCCGCGAACAGTGGGAGCGGGCCGTACGGGGATCCGGAGAGACCTGAACGAACACGATGACCAGCCTAGGTAGTCGCGAACTAGCTCGCGCTGTCCTTGAGGGAGCTGCCGTCGTTGGTGGCCACCTCATGCGCCACCGTGATCAGCCCGTCTTCCAGCTTTAAGTCGCTCCATGAGGCCGGGGCGCGCCGCCACCCCGGGCTGGGCAGGCGTGCCTCGCAGGTTGTCGAGAAGTTGTCCAGGCGCTGGAAGAACTGCCACAACCAGCGACCGCCGCGACCGAGTACGGCGAGCAGGCCAAGCCCAGCGGCGACGATCCCTGCGGCCACGAACACGTCGAGCGTGAGGTTCCCGGTCAAAGAGGTTCTCCCTTGCTACGGGTGTCCAGATCCGGACAGGCGTGAGGGGTCAACCCAGAGGATGCTTGGGCGTCTCACAGGTCCCCATCTCTCCCTGGAGTCGCGCCAATGGGCTATCCGCAGCAGCCTCAGGATCCGTACGGCCAGTCAGGGCCGCAACAGCCCTATGGCTATGGCGGGCCTCCACCGCAGTACGGGTACGGTTACCAGCCGCCCACCAGCCCGCCGCCTCCACCGCGCCGAAACGTGGGCCTGATCGTGCTGTTGGCCGTTGGCCTTCCCCTGATGCTGTTGGGAGGCTGCGCCGCTTTGGTCGTGGTACTTGGGGACACCGGCCGGGATGTTGTAGTCACTGAGGCCGACTCGCCGAACATGGTCTTGCCGTCCCGCGAGCCAGCGTCGAAGCAGCCGACGGAAGAGGCGACGGCGGAGGCGGCGAAGAAGGAGCCGTCGACGGCGGCGGTCGGCGGCTCGATCACTCTGCAGGGAACGGATCCCGGGCTGAAAATGACCGTGACGGTGAACCAGCTGGTGAACCCCGCCTCGCCGGCACAGGACTTCCTGAAGCCGAAGAGCGGCAACAAGTTCGTCGCCGTTCAGGTAACGCTCGCCAACGTTGGCCAGGCTGTGTACAGCGACGCTCCGGGAAACGGGGCCATGCTGATCGACGGCGAGGGCCAGCAGTACCGGTCGACCATCTATGAGGTGCGGGAAGGCCAGGCGTTCGGCGGCAGCGCGACGATCAACGCGGATGATTCTCGCAAGGGCATGATCGTGTTCGAGGTGCCGGAGTCGGCGAAGCTGGTCAAATTCCAGTTCGCGCTGAACAGCGGTTTCGCTGATCAAAAGGGCGAATGGACACTCAACTGATGCAACAGCCGCAGTTCCCGCCGCGATACGACGGTTAGGCCCCCGGCTCCGGAACGCCGCGCAGCCGCTTGTTCTCGGCGGCGAGCTCGTCGCGTTCGGCTTGAACGTCGTCCAGCGCGACAGACAGGACAGCCGCCTCGTACACGGGCATCCCCCATCCGCTGCTTCAACCGGGCGGCAACGGCTTCCAGATGCTACCCCGGTCACGTCCGGACAGTGACCTGGAAGACCGTGCGCGGTCCGGCAGATGATTGTTGAACCAGCTCCACGATTCGAGGCTCACCCACGAGGCCGAGACTGGGCGGCAGCCTCTTGCCCCGGAACTTCTCACAAACACATTTCTCAACACCAACCAAAACAAAACGTATGCTTTAGGCCCTCAATGGACCTATGCACGTACTTTGGGCCGCATGAACTGGATCGAACGCTTGTCAGACTTCTGGTACGGCAACCGGGGGCGCTGTGGCAGGACCGCAGGGTAGCGACTCGATTCAGGGCGCGGTGGTGGAGTCGTCTCGCCTGGACGATCTGCTGATTGAAGCCGTGTTCAGCGCCGGGGCCCATTTCGGCATCGTGTATGTCCTGGACGCAAGCCGTCAGCTCCTGCAGATGGAGACGACGATAGGGCTTCCTGCCGCTATCGCCCGAACCTGGTCCAGGATCAGGACGAATGATCGCGTGCCCGTTGCGGTCTCGGTGCGTGAGCGGCGGCTGACCTGGCTCAGCGATCGGGTGGACCTGGCCCGCGAGTTCCCGGCGGCGGCACTGTCGCTGCCGTACCACTTCGCGATGGCCGCCTCTCCGGTCTGCTCCGGTGGTGCCATCTGGGGCGGGTTCGTCCTGGGATGGCCTACGGGAGGCGAGTCCGGGCTCACCCGGTGTCAGCTCGACGTCATCGACGACACCTGCGCCAGAATGGGCGACCTGCTTCGCCGGGCGAGTGAGCGGGGCCGGCCGATCATCCCCAAGCCCTTGCCCCGGATCTTGGACCCAATCCAGGCTCACCGGCCGTGGCCGTACGCCGGACTGACCGCGCTGGCGTGTCTCAACTGCCTGCCCGAGGGCTACTGTCACCTGGACACGCACGCGCGCATCACCCTCATCACGGCGCCGGCCGCGGAGTTGCTGGCTGCGAAGGCGTCCGAGATGGTCGGCCAACGCCTGGGCACGGCGCTGCCCTGGCTGGACGACCCCATCTATGAAGACCGCTGCCGGACCGCGATCGTCAGCCACCGGGCCACCCAGTTCGCCGCCCGCTGCCCCGACGGGCGGCGGCTGTTGTTCCAGTGCTATCCGAGCCTGCCCGGTATCACCATGCGGATCACGCCCATCACCACGTCCGAGGCTCCCGTCGAGGATGCCGACCGGCGTCCGCGGGTGATCGGGCAACACGGCATGTTGCACCTGGCGGTCTCCCTGGCACGGGCGATGACCGCGCAGGATGTGGTGGACCTGGTGGCCGACCACGTCATGCCGGCGTGCGACGCCCAGGCGATGGCCATCCTCACCTGGGACAGCGGCCGGATGCGCGTGGCCGCCTCACGCGGCTACAGCCAGCAGGGCCTGGAGGGGTTCAACGGCCGTCCGGTGGTCCATCCGGTCCGCTGGGCGCGCGGCTATGACGAGGGCAGAGCGGCGTTCTACGCCAACTGGGAGGAGTTCCGCCAGACCTACCCCGACGCCATCCACATCGACAACATGGGCGCCTGGGCGCTGCTGCCACTGGTCGCGCAGGGGCGGTCCATCGGCACATGCGTCATCGCCTACGACCGTCCCCATCAGTTCAGCGACAGCGAGCAGGCCATGTTGACCGCGCTCGGTGGACTGATCACCCAGGCGTTCGAGCGTGCCTGGCTCTACGACAACAAGCACCAGTTCGCCCAGTGCCTGCAGGCGAGCCTGCTGCCGCACGTGTTGCCCCGGATCCCCGGCCTGGACGTGGCCGCCCGGTATGTGGCCGCCACCCCGGGCATGGACATCGGCGGCGACTTCTACGACCTGATCCGCCTCAGCGACAGTACGGCCGCGGCCGTCATCGGCGACGTGCAAGGCCACGACATGACCGCCGCCGCGCTCATGGGCCAGGTACGCACCGCCATCCGCGCCCACGCCACCGCCGGCGCCGACCCGGGCGAGGTGCTCGCGCACACCAACCGGCTGCTCACCGAGCTGGACACCGACCGCTTCACCAGCTGCCTGTACGTCAGCTTCGACCCGCGTCGGCGCACCGCCGGCCTGGCCAGCGCGGGTCACCCACCGCCGGTCCTCGGCCTGCTCGGCGCCCCGGCCGAGGTCATCGACACCTCCCCAGGCCTGCTGCTCGGCATCGACCCCGACGCCGAATACGTCACCACGGACGTGAACATGCCACCCGGCGCGGTCATGGCCCTCTACACCGACGGCCTCATCGAACAACCCGGCCGCGACCTCGGCGAGTCCATCGCCGAACTGGCCGCCCGTTTCACCCCCGCGCCCGGCCAGGCCCTGCATGACCTGGCGGAGTCGCTCATCGGTCCGATCACGAACGAGCAGCGCACTGACGACACCGCCCTTCTCCTCCTGCGAAACACCCCGACACCCCGATGACCGTCGGTGGGGGTATCCCTCCAGGGTGTGGCGAACCGGCCGAGCCGACGCCCGGCCACCCATTCTTCGTCCGGCGCAGTTGCTGCCTCTACTACCGCCTGCCCAGCGGCGGCGAGTGCAGCGACTGCGCCTTCCCTGCCTCTAGAAGCAGGATGACCTCGTCGACCGCCGCCGGGAGGTCGCTGGGCCGGGTTCGGTGATCACGTAGGTTTGTGGGGTGTTGAGCATCGTCCATAGCGCTCATCGTGCTCGGGTGCCCGCTTCCCCGGCCGACCCGGGGAAGCCCATGGTGCCGCGAGGTCTGTACTTCGTCGCCGCGGGAATGGCCGCCCTGCTCAATGGATGGGCGTTCGCGGTCGTTCTCGGGGCGGGCGTTCCCGGGGTGCTGTTCGGGGCGTTATACGGGCTGCCGGTGGTTGTGGCGTGGCACCGGCCGATGGTCGCGTGGTGGCTCATGCTGGGGCTGCTTCTCCTGGCGACGGCGCTCAGCATCGCCGACTGGCGGCCCTGGCTTCTGAGTGAGTCGGTGACACAGGCGCCGGTGATGTTCACCCTGGCGCTGGTGTCCGCGCGGCGGGTCACGGCCGTTACGTTCCTGACCACACTGGCGGCCGGGGTGTTGTCAGTGCTTTTGGTACGGCCCGAGTCGCCGCACGTGGTGCAGGCCATGGTGAGCTGGAGCCTGGTGCTGCTGGCTGTGACGATGATCGGGCACAGCTACAGGATGCGGCGGCTGAGCACTCTGCGGGTCGCGGAGGAGTACGGCAAGCGGCGGCTGCTGGAGGAGCGCGCGCGGATCGCCCGTGAGCTGCACGATCTGGTGGCTCATCACATGTCGGTCATCGCGGTGCAGGCTTCGACGGCCCCGTACCGGATCAAAGGCGGGGCGTCGGAGGAGATGCTGCGGGAGTTCCGCGACATCAACGCCGCCGCGAGCACCTCGCTGACTGAGCTGCGGCAGCTCCTCGGCGTGCTGCGGGGTGATCGGGACGACCCGCTGACAGCACCGCAACCGAGCTTGGACGGGCTCGCCGAGCTGGTGGAGTCGGCGCGGCGGGCGGGCACGCCAGTCCATCTGGAGCTGCCGGAGCACACTCCCGAGGTTGGCGCGGCCATGTCACTCACGGTGTATCGGATCGTGCAGGAGGCGCTGAGCAACGTGATCAAGCATGCCAACGGTGCCGCGACGGCGGTGACGATCGCCCTGGACGGCCGGAACCTCGTGGTCGAGGTGGTCAATGAGGCGGGGGTGGTGGAGTCGATGCCCGGGTCCGGGTACGGGCTGGTGGGCATGCGTGAGCGGGTGGCCCTGGCGGGTGGTGAGCTGTTCGCGGGAACGCTGGCCGACGGGCGTTACGCCGTTCGGGCCGTACTGCCGCAGGGGGAGAAATGATCTCCGTTCTGATCGCGGACGATCAGGCGATGGTCAGGGGAGGGTTCGCGGCGCTGCTGTCGGCGCAAGCCGATGTCGCGGTCGTCGGCGAGGCCGCGGACGGTCTGGAGGCGGTGGACCTGGCCAGGAGGACGCGGCCGGACGTGGCGCTCATGGATGTCCGCATGCCGCATCTCGACGGGCTGGAGGCCACCCGGCGGGTAGTCGAGAGCGTTCCCGGCACCAAGGTAGTGATCCTGACCACGTTCGACATCGACGACTACGTGTACACGGCGCTGCGCGCCGGGGCCAGCGGCTTCCTGCTGAAGGACGCGCCGCCGGCCGATCTGATCAGCGCGGTGCGCGTGGTGGCCGCGGGAGAGGCGTTGCTGGCGCCGTCGGTCACCCGGCGGCTCATCGAGGAGTTCACGAGCAGACAGTCGATCGACGAGCGCGAGGCGTTGCGGCTGAACGTGCTCACGCCCCGCGAGCGCGAAGTGCTCAGGCTCATCGCCGACGGCCAGTCCAACGCCGACATCGCGCGCAGCCTGACGATTGCGGAGGAGACCGTCAAGTCTCACGTGGGACGGATCCTCGGCAAGCTCCACCTGCGCGATCGGGCGCAAGCCGTGGTGCTGGCCTATGAGAGCGGCCTGGTGGTGGCCGGGCGTCACTCCGCAGAGGCACGGCGGAGCAGACGGTTGCGCTCCTGAGGGTGATCCGCGCGCACCGATCTCACTCCTACCGTCCTCGGCATGATCAGATTGTCGACGGCGGCCATGGTGGCTCGCACACTCTCCCGGGAGTCCGAACTGCGCGGGTTGTCGCAGCTCGTGGGGCGTGGCGACGTGTGCCTGGACATCGGCGCCGCCTACGGGATGTACACCTTTCCCCTCGCCCGCCTAGTGAGGAGCACCGGGCGGGTGCACAGCTTCGAGCCGCTGCGCCTGCCGTACCAGATCCTGGAATCAGCACGGCAGGCCACGGGGGTCCGCCACGTGATCGCCACCAATGCCGCGCTCGGCCCCTCCAACGGGCGGCAGAAGCTCCGCTTGCCGTACCGGTTCGGGCTGCCCAACCACGGCTGGGCTCACCTGCAGACGGGGTTGAAACGTCCGGGTGATTCCGGGGGCAAGACCCTGGAGGTGCCCGTTTACACCATCGACCACGTGTGTGAGACCCGCAAGATTCCGTGGGTCGACTTCATGAAGATAGACGTGGAGGGGTTCGAGTCGGCGGTCCTGGAAGGCGGGCACCGCACGATCGAGCGCCACCGGCCCAACCTCCTACTGGAGATCGAGGACCGTCATCTCGACAAGTACGGCATGGCCGCGTCCGACGTGACGGAGCCGCTGCTGAGGATGGGATACCGCATGTACATTTGGCGGCGCGGCCACTGGCAGAGGACCGACGCGATAGACCATCGGCGCCGCAACTACCTGTTCAGCAGCCGGCTTCCCTGAGGAGCGGCCCGGACGTGACCATCGGCCGACGCGGTCGGCCGATGTTCCCGGGGACGGTGAAGGGTGTCGATGGTGTCTGTCGTGTGCGGACGGTGTCCGGCGTGGGCCGGCAACACGGGTTGGCCCCTGGACCGGCCGCGATGCGGTAGTCATGCTCACCGACGTGCGAGGAGCCCGCTGTTGTGATCATGGTGCTGGACTCCGGCCGGGTCGACGCAGACATTGGTCGCCGGGGTCCTGGCCTGTCCGCAGTGCCCAGGCGTCCTGCGTCCGTGGTCGTGGGCTACGGTGCGCCGTCCCCCTCGGACACAACGGCCAACCTCGCACAACACCCGCTCAGGCGTGGCTAAACCCGCACAAGCCGGTACGGCTGGCGCGGCCGGCCGGCCTGGACGCCCTTGACCGGCGGCATGGGCCAGGCCAGTCCCTCCTCCGCGAGGCTCTGCAGCACCCGGCGGGCGCTGCGCGGCGCGATGGCCAGCACGTCGGCGACGATCTCGGCGTCCACCACCATCGCGTCCGGCCCGTCGTCGAGCCCTTCGATCAGCCGTTCCAGCAGCTTGGCCGCCTTGGTGGTGACGGCGGGCTCGGCCTCGACGCGCCTGCGCCGGCGGACCGGCAGGGACAGCACCGAGCCGTCGACGCCCACCAGGTAGGCCGCCGCCGCGCCCGCGTTGCGCGCCTTCTCGACCGCCACCAGGGCGTTGGCGTCGGCGTCCCTGGCGGTGCTGCCCAGGCCGATGCCGACCTCGACCTCGACGCCGGTGTCGGAGCGGATCCGGTCCATGAACGGCGCCGCCCGCAACCCGTCGGTGGCCTGGCCGAGCGCGCCCAGGGTGGCGGTGACGACATAGCTGTTCTCGTCCCGGGGGGCCACGGTCGCCCCCATGAGGCGGGCGTCGGCCAGCAGCGCCTGGTGCAGTTTGAGTTTGAGCTCCTGCTGCCAGTAGTTGCCGGGCCCCGAGTAGCTGGGCCGCGAAGAGATGGCGAGCTCGACCACGACGATGGCGATCTGCGCCTCCTCCAGCCTGCTGCCGGTGCCGAGCAGGGCCGCGGTGTTGAGGGCCAGCCGCAGGGTGTGGGTGGTCGGCATCATCCGCAGGGCGGGCACTCCGGCGGCGGTCAGCGCCTTGGCGACGCTCCTTATCGTGGTCAGCGCCGCGGTGGTGGCGCCCTGCCGGTAGAGCTGCTCGTGGAAGCCGATGAAGCCGCGGACGGACTCGGGCTCGTCGTACTCCGACAGGTGGACGCCCGCGGTGCTCACCCCGATCTCGCCGTAGGCCTCGTCCACGTCGGCGGCGGGCAGCGAGTCGATGCTCACCCTGGCCGGGTCGATGCCCTGGGTGAGCACCCCGCGCAGGAGGCTGGCGTAGAGGGCGGCCCCGCTCATCGGTACGTGCGTGGCGGGGACGGGCAGCTCGCCCGCCTGCCTGGCGAGGTCGTGCTGGAGCGGGCCGGTGAAGAGCACGACGTCGATGCTGTCGGCGATCCGCGAGAACTTCTCGTACGTCTCGTGCTCACCAGCGTGCGGGGCACCCACCAGCCGCCAGTCGGCGGCGGCGGGCATGTCGGCGCCGACCATCACGATCTGCTCGACGAGGTCGTGCGGGCCGACCACCCCGATCCCCACCCTGGACCGTGTCTCGGGACGCAACCGATCCATGTTCTTGATCACCCCAGTCCCGAACGCCATCGAAGCAGGCGGGTCATCGTTCCGCCGAGCACCGCCGCCCGGTCGTCCTCGGCAAGGTCACTGAAGATTACCCGGCCGAGCGACATCCGGAGATCAATGAACGGGAAGTCGGACCCGTACACCACCCGGTCCGCGCCCACTTCACGCACCATTCTGGAAATGTCAGCGCCGGTGTTGAATGACCCGCAGAGCTCCAGTATCACCCCGGGGCGCCGGAGTGCCACCTCGATCGCGGCCTCGAAGCCGAGAGGGGTGGCCCCCGAGTGCCCCGCGAGGATCACCACGCCGGGGTGGGCCGCCGCCACGTGATCCACCATGGGCAGGTCGTTGTACGGCGAGCCGTCGTAGGTGTGGGTGAGCACGGGGCAGCCGGTCCGCTGGGCGAACTCCCACACCGGGGTGTAGCGCGGACCGGTGAGCGGGTAGTCGTGCAGGTCGGGGTGGAGCTTGATGCCGCCGAAGCGCTCGTCGGCGCCCCACTTCTCCAGCTCCCCCACCGGGTCCTGCCAGGGGTTGACGGTCAGGTAGCCGGTGAAGCGGCCGGGCGCGAGGTCGACCGCCGCGGCGGTGGCGGCGTTGCCTGCGGCGGCGTCGAGCTGGATCGCCAGGTGACTGGAGATGACGGCGTGCGACACGCCGCACCGGTCCATGACCCTGACCATCGCCTCCGGTCCCGCGTCGGGGATGAAGAACAGGCTGTACGGGCCGACGTGCGCGTGCGCGTCGACGATCCGGACGTCGCTCTGCGGACGCCGCTCCCACAGCGCGGACACGAGCGGGTCCACGCGACCTCCGCCTTGAGCCGACACGAGCGGGTCCGTGCGACCTCCGCCTTGAGCGGATACGAGCGGGTTCACGCGACCTCCGCCTTGAGCAGGCCCAGCAGGGTGCCGGAGCCGATGGCGGCCACGGCGTCGTCGTCCAGTTCGGCCCAGAGCAGCCGGGTGACGGCCTCGGCCGGGTCGCGCAGCGGGGCCCCGGTGCCGAAGACGAGGCGGTGCGCGCCGTACCGTTCGGTGAGCCATTCGAGCCCGCGGTGCGAGGACAGGTTGGCCAGCCCGAGGTACACGTTGCCGGTGCGCGACAGCACCCCGGCCGCCTGCCTGAGCAGGCGGTAGCCGAGCGAGCCGACGACGATCGGGAGGCCCGGGTGCGCGGCCGCGATCGACTCCACGGCGGGCCAGCCGATCTGCGGCGCGTCCACGAGCAGCGGCAGCCCGGCCTCGGCGATCGCGCCGAGCATCGGCGCCGCGTCCCTGCCCGCCAGGTCGTAGCCGTGGTCGGCGGGGTAGGCACGGACGGCGCGGACGCCCCCGTCGAGGGCGGCGGCGACGAACTGGGCGGGCGTGCCCGTCTCCCCGCACGTGTCGGGGAGCATCACCCAGCACGGGTGGAGCCTGGGCTCGGCCGCGACCAGGCCGAGCAGTTCCCGGTTGCCCGTCCCGGGGTCGTGCAGCCATGACAGGGTGTGGCTCACCACGGCTTCGGCGATGCCGAAGCGGTCCATCCCGGCCAGTGCCCCCGTGACCGTGCCCGGGCCGGTGTCCCTGCGGGGGTACCGGCCGAGCATGGCGTCTGCGTCAATGAGCATGAACCATCCATCTGTCGGGGATCGAGGGCGGCTCGTCACGGTAGGGGAAGACGCCCACCGTGAAGCGGCCGTCGCGGCGGCGCAGGCCGAGTGAGTGGATCTCGCCGTACTCGGCGGTCCGGGTCAGCGGGTCGGGGATCCTGGCGGGGCCGGTCCCGTACAGGACCTCGTCGGGCGGTTCGAGGGGGACGACGAGGATTCCCGGGCCGCGGCCGCCGGCGTATCCGCCGGCCCGCTGAGTCCACGGCGACAGGCCGTGGATCTGCCAGATCGCCTCGGCGTCGATCCGGTCGGTGATCACCCAGTACGGCGAGGGGCCCTTGACGAAGCGGATCTCGCGGTCGTGGCGGGCGCTGTAGCCGTGGTGGTGCCCGGCGAAGACGTCGGCCTCCGGCGTGACGGAGAACAGGTCGCAGGCCGCGCGACGGTCCTCGGTGTACTCCTGGCCGGGCACCAGCAGGGTGTTGTGGGCCCTGGTCGCCTGGTACCAGTCGTAGTAGCCGGGATCGTCGTAGGACGGCGGGCCGCCCCCTTCCCAGGCCAGCGGCACGCCCCAGCCGGACAGCACGAAGTCGAGCGCGGCGTGGTGGCTGTGCGGCTCCAGCTCGTGACCGATGTACGGGCCGTAGTTGATCACCGTGTGGAAGTGGTCGTGCCGGAAGGTCGCGTAGCCGCTGGCCGCCAGGTTGTGCGAGCCTTCGGCGGGTTGGACGCCGCCGAGGCCGTCGGCGGGCTGGGCGCCGTCGAGCCAGACGACGCCGCTGTCCTGGAGGTGCGGCACCCAGCCGGCGGGCGTCGCGAGGACCGCCAGCCAGCGGCGCATGGCCTGGTAGCGGGGGTGCGCGTCGAGCCCGGGTTCGACGGCCGCGGCCCGGCCGAGTCCTTCGAGGCACATGCCGTGGTAGCCGGGCGAGCGTTCGTGGTGGCCGCCGTCGGCCCGTACGTCGTGCTCCAGGTGTTCCAGGACGCGGTCCGTCGCGACGGCGGCCCAGTCGGCCGATTCGGGCAGGTCGGCGAAGATTCTGGCGGTGTGCAGCAGTTCGCAGGCGGTGGCGAACTGCCAGTTGCCGTACCTGAACTCGTCGTGCTCCTCGGCGGCCCAGCGGGCGCCGCCGAGCACGGTCTTCATCATCCGCAGCCAGCAGCCGTCGCTCAGCGCGGGCTCGTCGGCGAGGACGGCCAGGGCCTCGGTGACGTACATGGCGCGGGCCCGCACGCCGAGCGAGTACCAGATGACGTCGAGGCCCGGCCAGTCGCCCCGGACCTGGTCGCGGCCGTCGTACCACTGGCGGAAGAGGCGGTCCCACTCGGCGGCGTAGCGCGGGTCACGGGTCTCGGCGTAGGCCGTGACCAGCGGGCTCATCCAGCGCAGGTAGTGGAAGCCGTACAGCCGGGAGCGGCCGTGGCCCTTGTCGAGGAAGTCGACCTCGACCCCGAGGAGCTCGTCCGCGCCGGCGGCGGCGAGCGCGGCGGGCACCGGCCGGGCCCGCCGCCGGCGCCTGGCCTCGGCGACGCTCGGGGCGCCCAGCGCGCCGAGCAGCGCCTCGTCGCTGATGTGCCGCATCCGCTCGGCGTCGACGTGCGGCGGTTTCTCGACGTAACTCGTGCCGGCTTCACCACTCATGCGGGCTTCACCGGCAACCCCGTGCGGGCCGACTCGTGCGCGGCGGCGAGCACGGCGGTCACGTGCCGCGAGCTCTCCACGCTGACGAGGGGCTCAGCGCCGGTACGGGCGCAGTCGACGAAGTGGTGGATGGCGTCGCGGTAGGCGCCGGCGGGCACGCCGTGCACCACCCGCTGGAGCATGTTCCGGGGGTAGGAGTAGGCCTGCTCGGTGGCGAGCTGAATGTTCTCCTTCTGCCGGTCGAGCTGGATGACGCCCGACTCGCCGACCACGGTGACGTAGCTGTCGACCATGGTCGGGAAGGTGCTGGGATAGATCCAGGCCGACTCGAACGTGGCCACCGCGCCGCCGGCGAACCTGGCCTGGATCTGCATGGCGTCGGGGGTCTCGATGCCGAGTCCGCGCAGCTTGCCGTAGCGGGCGGTGGCGAAGACCTCCACGACGCGGTCGTCGTACAGCCAGGTGACCAGGTCGATGTCATGACTGGACAGGAACCACGCGCAGGTGGTGCGGTCGGCCCAGCCGATCATCTCGGTGGGCACGTGGATGGTGTCGTCCTTGCGGGCGTAGCCCACGACGGGCTCGCCGATGAGCGGCATCTGCTCCTTGGCCTGCGCGTAGGCGGGCACCCAGCGGTGGTTGAACAGGCACATCGCGGTCACGCCCGCCTGCCGGATCGCGGCGACGGAGCGGTCGGCGTCCTCGACCGTCGTGGTGAACGGCTTCTCGACCAGGATGTGCACGCCCGCCTCGGCGGCGGCCACCATCACGTCGGCGTGCAGGTGGTCGGGGGTGGTGATCGAGACGGCGTCGACCGTGCCGGAGTCGAGCAGCTCCCGGTAGCCGGGGTAGACCACCGCCTGCGGGGCGTGGTCCAGGGGACGGCGGGCGACCGCGGTGATCTCGGCGTGCGGGTGGGCGGCCAGGACCTCGGCGTGGCCGCGACCCATGATCCCGGCCCCGACGATCCCGATTCTGAGCTTAGGCAAGTGCGTCATTCCATTGCTTCTCGGCGGCCTGGAGCGCTTCCTCGGCGGTCTTGGAGCCTTGGAGGAAGGCTCTCAGCTCCTCGGCCAGCGACTCCGACAGCTCCATGTCCTTCTGCGTGCCGAGCGGGGTGTACTCCAGCTTCGGCAGCCCCTTCACGATGACGCGGCGGGCCACGTCCATCGGGTCGTCGCCGCCTGTACCGGCGAAGAAGGGGTCCTTGGTCGAGGAGATCGTCGAGGGGTAGATCGGCACCAGCTTGCAGAAGGCGAGCTGGTTGGCGCCGTTGGCGAAGAACTTGATGAACTCGGCCGCGGCCCGCTGGTGGGCCGATGACCTGGGGATGGCGAAGGTCTGCTGGGCGAGGAGCAGGTAGCCGCCGCTCTCGGTCTGCACCGGCTCGGTGACGGCGAGGTCCTTGTAGACGTCGGGCGCGTTCTTCTGGATGTTGAGCAGCGTGGCGGCGAACGTGCCCGCGGACAGGGCGAGCTGGCCGTTGTCCAGGGTCTGCGGGAAGTTACGCACGTCCTTGGAGACCGCGCCGGGCGCGATGCCGTGCTTGTCGTAACTCTTCTTGAACTTGCCGAGCAACTCGGCGACCTGCGGGGTGTTGAACGCGGCCTTCTTCTTGTCCGCCGACAGCAGCTCGACCCCGTAGTAACGCAGGACCAAGGCGGCGTTGATGCCGGGGACGTCGTTGGTGCCGTAGACCTTCGTCTCCGCGTAGACCTTGTCCGCGAGGGCCAGCGCCTCGTCGTACGTCTTCGGCGGGGCCTTCTCGTCGAAGCCGGCCTTGGTGACGACGGACTTGCGGTAGATGCCCACCGGGGTGCCGCCGTTGTACCAGGGCACGGCGTACAGCTTGCCCCCCACGCGCAGCGGCTCGACCAGGTTCGGCTGGAAGTCGGCCAGGTCGGCGGGCTTGAACAGGGCGTCGAGCGGGGCCAGCGACGGGACGAACCTGCCCAGGTCGCTGGAGGCGAGGTTGACGGCGTCGGGGACGTCGCCGCTGGCGACCGCGGCGAGCAGCTTGGTCGCCATGTCCTGGCCGGGCACGTCGACCCACTTCACGGTGACCTTGGGGTGGTCCTTCTGGTACTGGGCGATCAGGCCGTCGATGTAGGCGCCGTAGTTCTTCTTCAGGTTGATCGTCCAGAACTCGACCTCGCCCTCGAACGGCTGGTCGTCGGCCGTTCCGGCGGTGCCGCCCGACGTGCCGGCGACGCAGCCGGACGTCAGGAGCGCCAGGGCGAGCGCTCCTGCCGTTAAGGCGCTTCTTCTCATCACCGCGGGACCTCCTGGCTCTTATGGCCGTCCTTAATGCTTCTTTCGGCACCTTGGCAGTCCGCTGCTTGCGCCGTCAAGTCTCTGTCCACGTGGACCTTGACGACTTTCGTCCGCTGTTTATAGGCTCCGCCCACATTCTGGCCAGTTTTTATTCATGCTTCGGCCAGCACAATTAGGTTCTGAGGGATGTGATGCCGATGGCCATCAGCCGGATCCCGGGACAGCGCTGGTACACGCCGTACCTCTTTCCGATCCCGGCCCTGGTGCTGTTCGGCGTCTTCTTCGCCTGGCCGGCGATCACCGCGCTCCAGCTCTCCTTCACCGACTACGACGGGGTGAGCCCGCCCGTCTTCACCGGCGTGGACAACTTCGTCAAGATCCTCGGTGACGCCCGTTTCTGGACGGCGCTGGGCAACTCGCTGCTGTTCCTGCTCGGGCTGTTCCCGCTGCTGGTCGTGCTGCCGCTGCCGCTGGCCGCGCTGGTCAACCAGAAGCTGCCGGGGATCAAGACGTTCCGGATGCTGTACTACCTGCCCGTCGTGACCTCGATGGTCGCGGTGGCGGTGGCCTGGAACTACGTCTTCCACCAGCAGGGCGTCCTCAACTGGCTGCTCACCGGCTTCGGCCTGCTCGACGAGCCGGTCCAGTTCCTCCTCGACCCCACCTGGGCGCTGCCCGCGCTCATCCTGGTGGAGGGCTGGAAGAGCATGGGCGTCTACATGATGATCTACCTCGCCGGCCTCCAGACGATCCCCGTCAGCCTGTACGAGGCCGCGCGGGTCGACGGGGCGGGCACCTGGCGGCGCATGCGGAGCATCACGGTGCCGCTGATGATGCCCTACATCGCGGTCGCGATCACGATGGCCATGCTCGACGCCATGCAGGCGTTCACCACGGTGTTCGTCATGACGAAGGGCGGGCCGCAGGACGCCACGCTCATGCTCGGCTACTACATCTGGTCCGAGGCGTTCGAGAAGTACGACATGGGCTACGCCAGCGCCGTCGGGCTCGTCCTGTGGGTGCTGCTGATCGTCATGGCCCTGCTCAACTATCGGCTCACCGGCGGAAAGCAGGCGGAGCGTTGACCCACAGGCTCGCCTTCCACGCGCGGCGCGCGGGCATGTACGTGGTGCTCGTCGCGATCGCCCTGGTCTTCGTCGGCCCCTTCCTGATCCTGCTGTCGGCCGCGCTCAAGCCCTCCTCACAGGCCGTCTTCTCCTTCCCGCCCGACATCATCCCCCGGCCGCCGGTGCTCACCTGGGCCGAGGAGGCGTGGACGGCCATCCCGTTTCTCCGCTACCTGCTCAACTCCGTGCTCCTGGTCGGCGTGACGGTGCCGCTGTACATCCTGGTGTCGGCGCTGTGCGCCTACCCCCTGGCCCAGATGCACTTCCGGGGCCGGAGCCTGATCTTCTTCGCGATCCTGGCCACGATGTTCATGCCGGGCGAGGTCATGCTGCTGCCCAGGTTCCTGGTGGTCTCCCAGCTCGGGATGGCCGACAGCTATCTGGGCGTCATCCTGCCCGGGGTGCTCTCGGCGTTCGGGATCTTCCTGCTCCGCCAGACCTTCGCCGGGGTGCCGCGCGAGGTGGTGGACGCCGCCAGGACCGACGGCTGCCACGAACTGCGCATCTTCTGGCACATCATGCTGCCCGCCGCCCGGCCCACCCTGGCCATCCTCGGCGTCTTCGGCTTCATCTCGGTCTGGAACAGCTTCATCTGGCCCATGGTCGTGCTCAAGGACTCCTCGCTCTACCCCATCGCGCTGGGCATCGCCTACCTGGCGGGCATCACGGGCACCGACGTCCGCAGCCTGGCCGCCGGCACGGTGATCTCGATCCTGCCGGTCATCGTCTTCTTCATGCTCATGCAACGCCACGTCCTCGAAGGCATGCGCGGTGCGGTCAAGGGCTGACACCGCGTCCCACCCCCCTCGGAAGGTAGTCCCATGCACCTGTCCCGCAGGCAATTCACGACCGGAGCCCTGGCCATGGGCATCCTGGCGCCCCTCACCGGAACCGCCCGCGCCGCGGCGGGTTACGACTACACCGCGCGCGAGACGTTCGACCTGTTCGACCGGACCTTCCACGCGAGCGGCGGCGCCGGGCAGCCGAGCGACACCAACGAGGCCGGCGGGCTCGCCTGGGGGCAGTCGTACGTCCTGGCCGGATTCATCCGCATGTACGAGGCGTACAAGGACACCTACTACCTGGACCGGCTGATCACCAACATCGACCTGGTGCTGGCCGGCCGCGACTCGGCGCGCGGGGTGACGGACTATCGCGGTCGCTCGCTGCCGGCCTGGCGGGCGACGGCGCCGTACACCGTCGGGACCGTCACGCTGAAGGGCGCCGACGGCACGCCGCTGCTGGAGGTACGCACCTCGCTCACCTACGCCAACGACGCGGTCGCCACCGTCACGGCGGGCACGTCCGAGGGCCGCTTCACCCTGGAGGTGAAGAACAACCGGACCAACCTGGTCGCCACCTTCCCCGACCTGTCCCTGGACCCCTCCGCGGCGGACTACGCGGTGCGCCGGATCCTCGACGCCTTCCCGACACCGACGCGGGTGACGGCCAAGGACCTGCGGCCGTCGCCGTCCGCCCCCTACGCGGTGCCCGTGCTGGGGGCGACCCCGTTCGTCTCGCAGCCGGTCGTCTTCACCGTGCACACCGGGATGATCACCTACCCGATGGCGTCGTTCGCCAAGATCGTCCTGCGCTCCCCCCGCCTGCTGGCCGTGGCGAAGTACCGGCACAAGGCGATCGAGTACCTCAAGGCGGCGCGGGACGCGGCGGCCGTTCACGACGACGAGTGGCGCCAGACCGACGACGGGTACGGCTACTACGTCTGGAACAAGGGCACCCCGCTCGCCTACGACGGCACCGAGCAGCCCACCAACCAGAGCCTGGCGCTCGGCCAGACCTACGCCGAACTGGCGGCGGCCACAGGCGACCCGTTCTACCGGGACCGGACCCGGCGGATGGCCCGCATGTTCGCCCGCGAGCTCACGGTGGACGCCGACGACGCCTACGTGTGGACGTACTGGCCCGCGTTCGGCAAGACCTACACCGGCTTCGCCAAGACCGACGACGTCTCGGAGTACACCCCGTCCAGCACCCCTGTCCGCAGCATCGAGGACCTCAGCCATGGCGCGATCGACGTCGAGTTCGCCGCTGCGGCCTTCCGCGACAAGCTGGCCTTCAAGGGCCAGGACATGGGCAGGTTCGCGCGTACGTACAGCAAGAACCTGATCGCCCCTATTGGCGCGGACGGCTCCCCGACCGCCTACCTGCGGGTCGACGGCACAGGCAGCACCACCACCCCTGGGCAGTATCTCCAGGCGCCGCGCTGGATGGCGATCGCGCAGTGGGACGACGCGGTGTTCACCCACTCGCGCTCGATCTATGACGCCCGTGCCGTCGAGCCGCAGTACGGCTCCTACCTGAGCTGCGTCGCCTACCTCAACTGGCACGCCCGGCGCCGGTAGCGGCCTGCGCGTCTTGGTGCTCGCTGACGCAGCAGCGGTCGAAACTGAACGGCCGGTCGTGCGACTCCTGCCAGATCCGGGCGCTGTACGGATCCTTGGACGCGGGGTTGATCAACCGGGCGACGACGAGCACCACCACCGCCGCGGCGCCCTTCTCGATCAGTGTGGACGCGGCGCTCTGCACATGAGCGCCGGACACGAACAGGTCATCCACCAGCAGCACCCGCTCGCCGGCCAAGCCGTCGCCTCGGACGCGGAACGCCTCCCGATGCGACCGGCGGCCGGCGAACACCGGCGCCAGCCTGTCATCGGCTTCCAGAAGGAGGGGCCGGTGCAGGCCGGCCAGCGCGCCCACCTTGCCGACGACCTGCGGCATGGTGTGGAACGCCTCGACGGGCCGCTCGGTGCGGGTGCTCGGAATGGTGGCCACCACCGTGAAGCGCCCGCCGGCCAGGCCCCGCAGACAGCCGGCGTGCTGCCGGTAGAAGCAGGCCACCGTGGCGGCGAGAAAGTCCGATCGCTTCCGCCTGCCCTCGCTGCCGACGGGATCTCTTTTACGGACCACGATGTCGTACAGCTGCGTGTCCTTGGCGGTCAGCGAGATCGGCACCACGTGCTCGGTGTGCCCGTACAGGTTTTCCGTGGTGCGCTTGCAGCTCGCGCAGGTCGCCCAGGGCCCGCCGGTGGCCGTGGAGTCGTTCGGGCCCGAATGGCAGATCCGGCATACGCCCGGCCGTGCCGGTGGAACCGGGCGATACAGCGGCAGGAACTCGCGGGTGAACGCCTCGGCGTCACCCATGGTCAGCAGGTGTGCGTTCGAGGGGTCATATCTACGAGATTGACCGCCTGCTGGCACAGGTCGTCAATGTCCTGGACGCCAGTCATGCCTCCCCGGAGACCCGCCCTGTCCACCCACGGCTGTTCCTGCTGGAGCCACTGTGACACGAACACACGCTTGCCGGTCCGCAGCGCCTCCTCGACGTGCCTCGCTGAGGGCCCGCCATCGGCGCCGTCGATGACGTACAGGGAGTCGGCCAACCCGCAGGTCGCGATGCGTGCGAGTGTTACGGTCAGGTCGGTGGGGGCGGTGCCGGGCCAGAACGGGGAGACGATCGCGCCGCGGTCGGCTATCCGCTTGGCCACACTGGCGTACTCGCCGAGCGTGGCCGCCTCTGCGATGCCACCCGCGAGGACCGCCAGCGTACGGCCACCGGCGGCGAACGTGGCCGGCTCCGTGATGCCGCCCGCAAGGACGGCCAGGGTACGGCCACCGGCGGCGAGCGCGGCCTGGTGGACGGCCGCGTCCAGGTCGGTGCGCAACGGCGCGACGACGGTCAGCCCGGCCTCGGCCAGGGCTTGCGCTGCGGCGGTCGCGTGGTCGGCGTCGTGCTCGCCGACCACGGCGACCGCCCGATGGTCCCCGGCCTGGAAGCGGCCGCGGGTCCACAGGAACGGCTGGCGGTCGTAGGCCCAGATCGCGTTGCCGGGGTAGGCGTCATCCAGCACGGTGACGAGATGGACGCCCTCGGTACGCATGGCGGTGATGAGGTCACGACCCCGGGAGAGGTCGCCGGGCTGGACGCGGGCGGCGATGGCGGCGGCGTGCGCCTGGTCGTCCTCGTCCCGGCACGCGTAGCCGCCGTCCAGGAGCGCCAGGGCGCTGCCGGCGTCGAGGATGACGCGCGCGGTGTAGAACCAGGGCTGGTCGCGGGTGGCCTTGGTGAGGGCGAGGACGGCGGCCCGCTCGTCGATCGTGGTCATGGTCATGGTCATCACCATCTCGAACGTGGTTTTCGGTGGTGAACGTACGCGCCGACACCGACAAGGCGGCAACGGGATGCGCGGTTCCACTGGCCTATGGTGCCGACGTCGGCAAGCCGGCGCGCCGAGGTTGGCACGAACCGGCTATGCCGTATTGGGCTTTGACAGCCCCGGCCGCGCTGCCGGGCGATCTGTGGGCATCCGGCTCGCTTGAATCACCACGTTTCCAGCAGCAGCTTTCAAGCGATCGTTTAATCTCTCAGGGGTGGCGGACATATCCGAAGATCTCGCATTGCCTACTGCTCTGGCCGAGGTAGCCCAGGTCGGCTTCGAGTGGGAGTGGGACGAGGAGACCGACGAGGCCCGCGGCTGTGACTTCGAGCCGTACGATCGGTTCGAGGAGCCCGACCGGACGGCGTGGTGGTTCCGCCTGTGGACCGGCAACCAAGAGGTCGACGGCAGTGAGTTCCGCTTCTTCGGCACGACCGGGGCGGGTGACTACACCGGCTTCTGGCTGGTACGGCCCGATACGGCGATCACCGGCCAGCCCGTTGTCTACATCGGTTCCGAGGGTGAGTGCGGGGTGATCGCCCGGGATCTCGGCGACCTCCTGTGGCTGTTCGCCGCCGGCCTGGGCCCCGCCGAGGCCTTCACGGACCCCGACTCCCCCGCACAGCCGAATGAGGCCTTCCATGCGATCGCCGAGCGACACGCACCCGGCCGCCGCCGGGCCCCCACCCAGATCGTGACCGCCGCACGAGCGGAGTTCCCGCACTTCTCAGATCTCATCGACGCGATGTGCCGCTGAGCGAGACTCACCTGCTCGCAGTCCTCTCGCGCCCAGGAGATCAACAAAACAGGATAAAAGGTAGATCCCTTGACTCTTCTCCGTGGCGTTGCCGTGATCGTAGGATCGTCCGCGTGGATCTGGACGACACCGCCGCCCGGCTCGGCGTACCCGTCGAGGACGTCGACCGCGTGCACCGGCTCGCCGGCGACCGGCCGTCGGCTCCGCTGCCCGCCAAGGCCGACGCGCCCGCGATCCTCGACCGGCTCGCGGTGCGGCCGGACGATACCGCCGAGATCATGGCGGGCTGGCCCGACCCCGACTCTCCGCTGTGGACTCCGGAGCTGCGCTGGCTGCTCGACCGCTCGATCGCCCTGGTCCGCGCCGATCTCGGGGGCCACGGCTGGCTGTCGCCCGGTCCGGAGCTGCCGCGCGAACGGGGCCCCGCCTGGCGGCATCTCTACGTGTACGCGTACCTGGCCCTGGTCGACGTCGCCATGGGGTACCACCGCGACCACGGCATCGCCGATGCCGTGTCGTGGGTGACCCTCGCGGATCTGGGCCGCAACCTCGCGATCGACCGGCGGATGCACCGCGAGGGCTGGCCGGTCATGCAGAGCTGGCTGACGCTGCACGCGCGCGGCGCCATCTACGAGCTGGGCCGGCTGCAGCACCATCGCGGCGGCAGCACCATCAGCCTGCACATCCCCGAGTCGGGGCCGATGACCCCGGAGGCGGTCGCGGCGTCGCTCGACCAGGCCCGCGCGTTCTTCCCACGCCACTTTCCCGACGAGCACTACACGGCGTTCTCCTGCGGCTCGTGGCTGCTCGACCCGCAGCTCCTGGAGTACCTGCCCGAGGACTCCAACATCGTCCGGTTCCAGCGGAGGTTCGAGCTGGAGCTCTACGAGGAGCCGGAGGGGCAGGACGCCGACGTCGAGGTGCTGCGGTTCGTGTTCCGCACTCTGACCACGCCGCTCGACCAACTGCCGCGCCGCACCGCGCTCCAGCGCGCGATCATCGACCACCTGAAGGCCGGCGGCCACTGGCGCATCCGCCGCGGCCACTTCCCGATCTAACCGGGCCGAGACACCCACAGACCCGCCTCATGATCGATGAGACGTGACTTCATCGATTCGTCTCATCGATTCTGAGGCACCGCAGTTCAAGGATTCGGCCCTTAGCGATCTGCCCGGGCCATCGCGTGTCTTGCCCAGAAACACGCCATGGATCCAGGCCGAGACGCACGCCGCACCTGCTGCTCGGCCCGGAACCGAAGAGTCTGATGCCCGACGCGTCCCCCGCGTTCGAGTCAGCCGAACTCGCCGTCCTTGGCACCCTTGATGAACGCGTCCCACTCACCCGGGGTGAACGAAAGCATGGGGCCATCCGGGTCCTTGGAGTCCCGTATGGCACGACCTCCGCCAGGGAGCGTCGCGACCTCGACACAGTTCTGCCCCTCCGCCGAACTGTGGGAGGCTTTGCGCCAGATAAGACCGGATTGGGTAATGTCCATGCCGTCCGCCCTTACTTGAGCTGTTTAGCTAGATCCTTAATGTACGCCACAGACGCATCTGCGCTCAGCGCGGATGCGCGAAGATAGCTGTAACTCTTCCGGTAGTGAGCCACGTCTTCAGGCTTCTCCAGAAAGAGATCACCGGCCGCGCCGACCTCCACATAGATGATGCTCGGGTCCTCGGACGCTTGGTAGTCGAGGATCGCGAACCCACCGGTCATCGAGGTGTGCGCGCCGACCGCGTCCGGGAGCACCTGGATGCCGATGTTCCGGCGTTCGGCCATCCGGCACAGGTGGTGGAGTTGGTCGCGCATCACAGCGGCGCCGCCGACGTGCTTGCGAAGCGCGGCCTCGTCGATCACGGCCCAGAAGGCTGGCGGGTCCTCGCGATCCAGGATCCGTTGACGGGCCAGGCGCGCCTCGGCAAGGCGTTCGATGTCGCCTTTCTCCATCACCCGTCCGCCTTTGAAGACCGCCCTGGCATAGTCGGCGGTTTGAAGCAGACCTGGTATGAGAATCGCCTCGAAAGTCTGGATCTCTGCGGCCTCCCATTCCAGGCCGACGAGTGCTCCGCCCAGGATGTCCTTGAACTCCTCCTCCCACCATCCGCGCCGACGGCTTTCTCGGGCCAGAGCGATCACGGCCTGCCGCCTGGCCTCATCCGTCACACCGTAGACGTCGAGCAGGTCCATGACGTCGTTGATTGTGGGCCGACGCCACTCATCCCGTTCGATCCGGGTCACTTTGCTGGGTTGCCACCCGAGACGCCGGGCGACCTCTTTGGAGTCGAGACCAGCAGCCTCACGGAACTGGCGTAGAGCATTGGAGAGACGCCTTCTCCTCACCGTGGGGCTATATGCCACGCAATTCACTCCCCTTCGCACATCGGGGCAATTCGCACATAACACAGATTCAGGTATTGCCGATTTTAGGTATTGCGACTTTGGGTCGGCCAGAGCACTATGAGGCTAGCCGCTCCCGTAACAGAGAGTAGGTGTTACGGCACTAAAAGTTGACATAGCGACCGGCAGTCAAGGTCGACCCAGCATGTCGGCCTGGGGAGCGGCTACGGCGAGCGTCGGGATCTTCACATCGCTTGCCACCGATCGATGTTGCTCGTCCCCGCTTGACGAGTATTCGGCGAGCGGAGACAACCATCGGCGTCCTCGGGCATGGTGACGCAACCACCCGCCCGAGGACTGGATCAGGAATTCGGAGCTCCCCTCACCTATGAGGAACCTTAACTCCGTCAGCCCGCGTCCCATCCAAGACGACGATAAAGGAAAGGTGTGCCGGGACCTGCCCGCCATACCCGAAACCGTGAGCCGAGCACGTCGGCTCGTACGCGAGACCCTCATCGCGTGGGAACTGTCCGATCTGGCCGACGACATGACCGCGGTCATTTCTGAGGTGGTGACCAACGCGACCGTGCACGCGAGAACGTCCATGACCCTTTCACTGCATCGTCAAGGGCGGAGCGTACGAGCCGAGGTGGCCGACCGCAGCACAGCGTGGCCGACCCCGTTCCAGTGTCGACGACGGGTGAAAACTGACCCCGTGGCGACGGCTGAAAACTGACCCCCTTCAGTCACTCTGGAGGGTGATCAAGGTGGAGGACTGGGCGG
>NZ_JBEZYD010000028.1:36868-182898 GCF_040638335.1 Nonomuraea sp. NPDC026600 | reverse complement strand
AGCCTCGACCACTTCGCGCGCGCGCCCCGTTAGTTCAGCTGCCACCCCTCAGGCGTTGTCCCTCGTTGTGGTGGTGTGATATCATTCTCCGGTCCCCCCCCCACCACCGGACACCGGACGCGGCTACAAGATCGGTGCCCACTCCTTGAGCAGCACCACCACATTCACCGCCGTATACGGATCACGCCGGAGGATCTCCCGCAACTCCTCCTCATCGGCCACCTCGTACACGTGCAACGCCCCACTGTCATCCGCCCACGGCCCCGCCTTCACCAACCGCCCCTCCTCGTGAAGCGCCCGCAGATGCTCCCGATGCGCGGGCCGGGCCGCCAGCCGCCTGGGGTCACCGTCGAACGCCAACTGCACCACATATCTCGCCATACCCGCACGTTAGGTCCGCCATCGAGACGGCCGCCGCATCACCGGGCACAGCCGTGGTGTATCACCTGATACATGACGCACAGGCTGGCCGCCCTCCCGATGTTCCGTGAGCTGGGCGAGGAGGGGCTGCGCAGGCTGGAGGCCGTGGCGCGGCTGCGGCGCTACCCGGCGGGGCAGGTGCTCTGCACCGAGGGCGACCCGGCCGACCAGCTGATCGTCCTGCTCGACGGCCGGGTCAAGGCCGGGCGGGTGAGCGTGGACGGCCGGGAGGTGGTGCTGGCCGTGGACGCCGCGCCCGTGGCGTTCGACAAGACGACGCTCCTGGTGGAGGGCACGCACCGGGCCACGCTGACGGCCGTCACGCCGGTCGAGGTGGCCTACCTGCCGCGCGTGGCCGTACTGGAGGCGATCGCCACCGAGCCGTCGGTGGCGGCCCGGCTGATGCGTACGCTGGCCGAGACCGTGCGCGACCTCGACGAGCGGCTCACCGACGTGGTGGTGCTGGACGTCTCCGCGCGGGTGGCCAAGTGGCTGGTACGGCACAGCGAGGGCGGCCGGGTGCGGCTGCATGCCGGGCAGGCGGGGCTGGGTGCCGAGATCGGCGCGACCCGGGTGAGCGTCAACCGGGCCCTGCGCTCCTTCGAGCGCCGCGAGCTCGTCGAGATCGGCGACGGCGACGGCGAGGTGACGGTGAAGGACGCCGAAGCGCTCGCCCGCATCGCGAAGACCACCCCGGCCGACGCCGCCGATAAAGCCCGCCGGAAATACGAATAGGCGTCTATCGGAGTCCGGCGGCCTGTTCTATCGTCACCGTACATGGCGACCTCTCGCGCACCGCTGCGCTTCGCCGAGGCGGTCTCCGCCACCGTTTCCGCGGCCCGCGAATCGGGTTTCTTCTTCGATTTCGACGGCACTGTCGCCCCCATCATGAACGACCCGGACGCGGTACTCCCCGTCCCCGGGGCGGTGGAACGGCTGGGCGCGCTGTCGGAGCTGTTCGCGCGCGTCGCCGTCGTCTCCGCACGCCCCGCCGCCTTCCTGCGCGACCGCTTCTCGGCCGCCCCCGGCGTGCGGCTCTTCGGCCTGTACGGCCTGCAGACGGTGGTCGGCGGCGAGATCAAGAACGCCGGGGAGGCCGAGCCATGGGCGCCGGTCATCCGCCGCCTGGTCGCCGACGCCGCCCGCGAACTGCCGGCGAAGGTGCTGGTGGAGGACAAGGCCCTGATGGCGGCGCTGCACTACAGAGCGGATCCGGCGCTGCGCGGCGTGGTGGAGAGGTGGTCGTCGGCGAAGGCCGCCGAGCTGGGCCTGGCCGAGCAACTGGGCCGGATGGTGGTCGAGCTGAAGCCACCCGTACCCGGCGACAAGGGCACGGTCGTCGCGACGGAGACCGCCGCCCTGACCAGGGCCTGGTACTTCGGCGACGACCTGTCCGACGCCCGCGCCTTCGAGGCACTGCGTACCCGCGAGGAAGGCGATCGCGAGTTCATCGGAGTCAGGGTGGCGGTGGCGAACACGGAAACAGGAGACGACCTGGCGCGGCAGGCGGATTTCACCGTCTCCGGCCCGGCGGACGTCCCGGCCATGCTCGACGAGATAATCCGCGCTTTCCACGACAAGCGGGATTCCCCATAAAAGTTATGTGGTTCATTCGAGCCGTTCACCGGACGTTCACCAACCGGGAAAGTCCTGTCCGGTACGCGGGGCACCATACTCTGGACGAGTGAGCACTCTTGTCCTGGACGGCGGCCTGGCCACCCGTCTCGAAATGCTCGGCGCCGACCTGAGCGACGAGCTGTGGTCCGCGCGGCTGCTGCTGGAGGATCCGGCGCTGATCCGGCGCACGCACGCCGACTACTACGCCGCGGGGGCCGACGTGGCCACGACCGCGAGCTATCAGGCGTCGATCCCGGGGTTCGTCCGGCGCGGGCTCGACGTGGCGCAGGCCGAGCGGCTGATGAGGCTCTCGGTCGAGCTGGCCGGACAGGCCCGCGACGAGGCCGGGGGCGGGCTGGTGGCCGCCTCGATCGGTCCCTATGGGGCCTACCTGGCCAACGGCGCCGAATACACCGGCGACTACGACCTCGACGAGCTGGGCCTGCTCTCGTGGCACCGGCCGCGCTGGGAGATCCTCGCCTCGGTCGGGCCCGATCTGCTCGCCTGCGAGACCATCCCGTCCTACCCGGAGGCGCGGGCGCTGGCCAGGCTGCTCGCCGAGACGCCGTCGGTCAAGGCGTGGGTGAGCTTCTCCTGCCGCGACGCCGCGCACCTCAACGACGGCACCCCGATCGGCGAGGCCGCCGCGCTGTTCGCCGGCAGCTCGCAGGTGGTGGCCGTCGGGGTCAACTGCACCGCGCCGCGCCACATCTCCGGCCTCATCGGCGCGCTCTCCGGCGGCCTGCCGGTGGTCGTCTACCCGAACTCCGGCGAACGCTGGGACTCCGGGCAGGGCCGGTGGCTCGGCACCGCAGACCCCGTCGAGTACGGCCAGGCGGCCGAGGAATGGCAACGGGCCGGCGCCTCGCTCATCGGCGGCTGCTGCCGCACCACTCCCGAGCACATCAAGCAGATCCGCGCCCACGTGTCCTGATCACCCCGCCGCGGCGAGCGAGCGGCGGGGCGGCAGAACGGGGACCGCGACACCGCGCCGGTCGGGCCGCGCGGGTCAGGCCGCGACGGTCTCAGGGGTACGGCGGCGGGCCAGCAGGCGGTCGAGGGCGAGCGCGCCGCCGCCGCTGAAGCCGACGGCCAGCGCGCCCGCCGCCAGCGACAGGACGAACTCGTAGCCGCCCTTGTCGACCCCGAACCCGTTGGCCCCGTGCACGAACAGGATCGCGCCCACCATGTCGAGCGCCAGCAGCGTCCCCACCGCGGGCAGCGCCACGCCGAGGATCAGCGCCAGGCCGCCCGCGACCTCCAGCACCGCCACCGCCGGAGCGGCGGCGGCGGCCAGCGGGATCCCGGCCGACTCGAAGAACTTGGTGGTCCCGGCGATCCCCATCGTGGCGAACTTCTGGTAGCCGTGCACCAGGAAGATCCCCCCGACGACCACTCGGGCGATCAGGAAAGCTACGGAACGTGACTGGTCAAGCATGCGATCTCCAAAAGGCTGTTGTTCAGATTTGAACCAGCACTCTACAGAGAAGTTCAAATCTGAACAACAAGTACACTGGACGGTGTGACCGACCCCCGCTGGCTCGACGAGACGGAGATGGCCGCCTGGCGTGCCTTCCTGTCCACCTCCCACCTGCTCGAGCGGCGCATCGAAGAGCAGCTCAAGGCCACGGCCGGGCTGACACACCCGCAGTACGAGATCCTGGTGCGGCTGGCCGACGCGCCCGGCCGCCAGATGCGCATGACGGAGCTGGCCAGGGGCGTCGTGGTGTCGAAGTCGGCGCTGACGTACCAGATCGGGCAGTTGGAGCGGGCGGGGCTGGTCGAGCGCACCACCTGCCCGTCCGACGAGCGGGGTGTGCTGGCCGTTCTGACCGAGGCGGGCGTCAGTTGCCTGGAGCGCGTCGCGCCCGGCCATCTGGAGGTCGTCCGGGCCTACCTCATCGACCGGCTGACCCGCGGCGAGCTGGAGACGATGACCACCGCCATGTGCAAGACGGAGCAGGCGCTGCGGCAGTGACCGGTCAGCCCTTGGCGGCCCGGGCCGCGCGCTCCATCTCGACCTTGGCGCTGGCGGCGTACTTGTCGACGTACTCCTGCTCCGACAGCTCCATGAGCGCGTACATGATCTCGTCGGTCACGGCGCGCAGCACGAGCCGGTCCTCCTCCATCCCGTAGTAGCGGGAGAAGTCGAGCGGCTTGCCGAACCGCACCCCGGGCCGGATCCCGAGCTTGGGCAGCGGGTGGCCGGGCGGCATCATCTCGAAGGTGTTGACCATGGCCCACGGGATCACCGGCACCCGCGACATGAGGGCCAGCCGGGCGACGCCCGTCTTGCCCTTGTACAGGCGGCCGTCGGGCGAGCGGGTGCCCTCCGGGTAGATGCCGAGGATGTTGCCCTCGCCCAGCACCCGCATGCCGGTGCGCAGCGCGGCCTCGCTGGCCTTGCCGCCCGAGCGGTCGATGGGCACGGTGCCGACGCCACTGAAGAACAGCCGGCTGAAGAAGCCCTTGACGCCGCTCCCGGTGAAGTAGTCGGACTTGCCGAGCGAGATGACCTTGCGGCGCAGGTGCAGCGGCCCGAAGAAATGGTCGGCGAACGACAGGTGGTTTCCGGCCAGAATGGCCGGCCCCTGCCTGGGTACGTTGTCCACACCTTCTGCCCACGGCCGGAAGACGACGCGGAGGAACGGCCCCAAGATGGCCTTGACCACCCAGTAGAACACCCGGCCACCTCTTCTCGAGAGCGCTGTCAGCAAGCAAAGTCATCTTCGCATCTCAGGACGGATGCTCCTACCTCACCTCTCGCACAATCCCCCTCGATCGTGCGACGATCGGGCAATTCCGGGATGAAATCCCTTCGAGGAGCTGTTATGCCGCTCATGCCAGGCGCGGAGCCCTATCACCATGAAGCAGGTCAGGTCGGTGTACTGCTGTGCCACGGCTTCACCGGCACGCCGCAGTCGCTGCGGCCCTGGGGCGAGTATCTGGCCGGGCACGGGGTGAGCGTCTCCCTCCCCCGCCTGCCCGGACACGGCACCACCTGGCAGGAGATGAACCGCACCCGCTGGGAGGACTGGTACGCCGAGGTGGAGAAGGCGTTCGAGGACCTCCAGGGCCGCTGCGCGGAGGTGTTCGTGGCGGGCCTGTCGCTGGGCGGCTGCCTGGCGCTGCGGCTGGCCGAGGTGCACGGCGAGGCGATCAGCGGGGTCGTGGTGGTCAACCCGTCGATCACCAGGGACGCGCCGCTGCTGATGCTGGCGCCGGTGCTCAAGTGGTTCCTGCCGTCGGTGCCGGGGGTGGGGAACGATGTCAAGAAGCCGGGCGTGACCGAGCTGGCCTACGCGCGCACGCCCGTGAAGGCGGCCGCCTCGCTGCCCGGCCTATGGTCGCTGGTCCAGGCCGACCTGGTGAAGGTGACCCAGCCACTGCTGGTCTTCCACAGCACGGAGGACCATGTGGTGAAACCGACAAGTGTGGCGATCATTCGCCAGAACGTACCGCAGGCCACGATCGAGGAGCTTACCGATAGCTACCATGTTGCGACGCTCGACAACGATGCCCACAGGATCTTTGCCGGTAGCCTCGACTTCATCCGGACACATGCCTCGGTACCCTTGCAGAGGGACTGATCGCACCCAGGGGGAAGTCGCGATCGCTGCGGAGAGGCCGATCTAGGTGACGCCCCAGAGTGACGAGGACGAGGTCTGGCGGCAGATCGTCGCGTCCTTCAACGACACAGCCGAGCCCGACTCGGCCCATCAGCCATGGCCGGACAGCGAGAACGTCCCGGTCGAGCCCGCCCACCGGGTGGTGAAACCCGCGGCCGACGAGGACGCCGACGTGGAGGCGGAGCAGGGCGACGAGGACGACGACCTCGACGAGGACGGTGAGGGGCGCTTCGAGCCACCGGTGCCGCCGCCCCTGCCCAAGCTCGACCTGGCGACCAAGCTGGCCTGGGTGGCGCTGTTCGGCGGCCCGGCCTACCTCCTGATCGCCGCGATGGCCAACTGGCAGATGGAGGGCTGGGCGCTCTTCACCGCCGTGGCCGCGTTCATCGGCGGCTTCGTGGCGCTGGTGGTGCGGATGGGCGACGGCCCGCCCAACGACTCCGGGTGGGACGACGGCGCCGTGCTTTAGGGCCGGCCTCCGGAGAGGCCGGCTAGGAGTTCAGCGAAGGGTCCCTGGGCCCGAACGACTCCACCACGTCGGTGTAGCGCTCACGGGCGTCCACGGCATGGCCGACCGCCCAGACCGTGCCCTTGCCCGCGAGGTAGGTGGCGGCCTGCAACCGCACGCTGTCCTTGCCCTTCGCGGCGTCGCCCCGGATGATCTCGCAGTCACCCTTCTCGCAGCGCATCATGAACGGCTCGGCGGCCCGTGACGGGTCGAAGCCGGAGATCCAGAAGCGGCCCTTGCCGTCGCCGGTGACGCCGTAGAGACGCGACTCGGTCGCGGGCAGCTTCTCCCGCTGCCAGCGCTTGCCGTTCCACGACAGGACGAGCGGGTCGACCTCGTCGGCCCCGCGGTAGACGCCGCCCACGGCCAGCGCGCGCTTGGCGCTGTCGACCTGCACGTCGCGCAGGTAGCCGCCGGGGATGTCGGGCACCGGCATGGCCTTCCAGGCGTCGCCGGAGTAGTGCATGATCAGCGGCGCGCTGCCGGTGTCACCGACGGCGAAACCGTTGGACACCGCGTAGAGCGCGCCCTTCTCCTTGGTCTCCTGGACGCTCCAGGCACCCGCCTGGCCGGTGAGGATGAGCCCGTAGTCGTCGCGGCTGCCGACGGCCACGACCCGCCCCGGGCGGGCGTCGATGCCGCCGAGCCAGTCGCCCCCGCGCATCCCCTGCGCCCTGACCCGGTCGAAGCCGCCCGCGTCGCCGTGGGCGAGGTAGGGCAGGCCGTCGTGGCCGTCGCCCACGGCCCACACGTCGGTCGGCGAGGTGGCGGCCACGCCGCGCAGGTTGCCGGCGCCGGTGGCGTCGCGCAGGCTCACCTCGGACCAGCTGGTGCCGTTCCAGTGGCGGACCGTGCCGCGGTTCTTCCACACATCCCAGATCTCCTGCTGGCCCACGGCCCAGACATCGCCGGAAGGGAGCGCGGTGACGTCGGAGAGCGAGCCGTCGGCGTCCAGGCGGACGCTCGTCGACTGCTGCCACGCCTCAAGCGTGGCGGGGTGGGGATCGGCATGCGCGGCGGGCGTGACCTGCGACAAGGCCACGGACGTCGCCAAGATCAGGGTGAGCGCACGCCGCTGAAAGCGACGGGTCATGAGCAAATGCTACGGGTTCGCGACCCACCCCTGCTCCGTTAGGGTCCGACTCGCAGTTCGGCGAGCACCGGCAGGTGGTCGGTGGCGGCCCCGAGATCGGCCCCGGCGGCGTCCGCGCCGCCGCACGAGACGACTGTCAGACCGCGTGCGGCGAACACCGCGTCGATGCGCTCGCGCGGCTGCCGGGCCGGGAAGGTCAGCCCGTCGCCGCGGGGCGCGGCCCGATGGCAGTCGGTGAGCTGCCCGGCCAGATAGCGCCAGGTGGGCTCGGTCTCCTGCTCGTTGAGGTCGCCGCCGATCACGATGGCGGCGCCGTACGCGCCCGCCGCCCGTCGCATCAGCGTCATCGCCTCGTACGTGTGACACAGCCTGGCCGCGCGGCGCAGGTCGAGGTGGATCGAGCCGACGGCCAGCGGCACCCCCTCGACGCGCAGGACCGCGACGGCCAGCCCGCGGATCTCCAGGCCGAGGAACACCTTCAGCGCGTGGTGCTCGGCCCCCAGCACCTCGATCCCGGGGCGGACGAGCACGGCGACGCCGCCGAGCCGGCCCCCGGCCGCCACCCGCAGGCCGCACGCCTCGGCCAGCTCGCGCCGCCGGCCGCGCCAGCCGAGGAAGCGCGGCACCTCCTGGAGGCACAGGATGTCGGCGCGCATCGACTCGATCACGCGGATCAGCGCGGGCACGCTGTCACGCAGCCCCCGGACGTTGTACGTGGCCACGCGGAGCATCGCGCGCGAACCGGTCAGCGCAGCCTGGCGAGGTCGGCCGCGCCGACGACTCCCGCGGAGGCGCCCAGCTCGGCCAGCCGGATCTCGGCGAGCGGCCGGTGCCCCCGGCCCGTGAGCCGCTGGGCGAACGTCTCGCGGGCCCGGTCGATGAAGAACTCGGCCGCGCGGGAGACCCCGCCACCCACGATGAAGCAGCCCGGATCGAGGACCGCGGCCAGGTCGGCCATGCCCTGTCCGAGCCAGTCGGCCAGGCCGGCGAACGCCAGCAGGGACGCCTCGTCACCCAGCTTGGCCGCCTCGGTGACCTCCTCGCCCTCGATCGTGCCGCCCGCCAGGCCGAGCAGGATCTCGGCCCGCTTCGGCTGCACGGCGGCGATGTGCCTGGCCTCGGCGACCAGGGCGTTGCCGCTGGCGTACTGCTCCCAGCAGCCGATCTGACCGCACCCGCACAGCCGCCCGTTGGGCACCACCTGCATGTGGCCGAGCTCGGCTCCCATGCCCCAGTGGCCCCTGAACAGCTTGCCGTCGAAGACGAAGCCGCCTCCGATGCCGGTGCCGAGCGTGATGCAGACGATGTGCGACTGGCCGCGTCCCGCGCCGAACCTGGCCTCGCCCCAGGCCATGGCGTTGGCGTCGTTCTCGATGACGACCGGCAGCCCGATCAGCCCGCTGATCTTCTTCTGCAGCGGCTCCTCGCGCCAGGCGAGGTTGGGGGCGAACCGGACGATCGACCGGGTCTCGTCGACGAACCCGGCCGCGCCGACACCGACGGCCTCGATCTCCCTGCCCTGGGCGAGCTCGCGCACGACCTCGGCCACCGTCGCGGCGACCTGGTCGGGCCGGTCGGCTGGAGTGGGCTTGAGCGCCTGGGCGATGACCGTGCCGTCGTCATCGACCACGCCCGCGGCGACCTTCGTGCCGCCGATGTCCACACCGATCGTGAGCATGCCCCTGTATCCCCTCTATCCCAAATCAATATGTTCTACGTTGTCGCGGCGGTGATCACCGCTTTGATCGTCGCGCGGCCTGCGAGGGGCCGGCCTGCTCAGCGCGTCGATCGTCTGGCGGAAGGCGGCGAACAGCTCGCCGCCGGCCGCCACCAGGTGCCCGGCGACGTCGTTGCCGGACTCCCGCTGTGCCGCTATCGCCCGGCAGACCGGGCAGGCGCGGCAGATGTACTCCTCGTGGGGCTCGGACACCGCCTCGCTCCACACGTCCTTGTCCTTGCTGCCGCCACCGCTTCCGCCTCCGGTGAAGGAGTTGAGCACGGTCCTGCCGACCTGGCGGGTGGCCCGCCCCTGAATGGTGTCGAACAGCTTGCGCGCCTCGTCCGTGACGGTGCCGATCGGGTCTCTGTCGTTGCGCTCAGTCATCTGGCCCTCCTGCTGTGAACCGTACCCGGAGCACGCCGTCGCGGAGCGCCGCGCCGCTGATCCTCCTGCGGGCCAGCGCCGCCGGCAGGGCCAGGATCCGCCGGTACGGTCCGGCGGTGATGATCAGCTCGTCACCCTTGCGCGCCAGGTCCACGTCGGCCCGGTCGGCGCCCGGCAGGGCCAGGGTCAGCTCGTCGGCGGACAGCCGTAGCGGCGGCTCCACGCCGGGGTCGGCGAACGGATCCACCTCGCCGTACATCGCCGCGCCCACCTCGGCCAGCGCGTCCTTGCCGACCGGCTCGGTCGGCAGGTACGGCACGACGTGGATGGGCAGCGGCGCGAACGACTCCTCGGCCTCGGCCAGCAGTTTCGACTGGGCCGCCACCCACTGGGCGCGCCACTCGTCGGCGCCCTCCGCGGGGAAGACCCGGTTGGCGATCACCGCGTCGACGCGGTAGCCGTACAGGTTGAGCGAGGTGAGGGTCCGCCTGGCCTCGGCGAGCACCACCGACTCCGGCGTCAGCACGAGGCGCACCGAGGCGTGCTCGCCGGTGAGCAGCTCGCGCACCTCCAGCAGGCCGCGGTGGAGGCGCTCCCCCGCGCTCATGACCTCCTCGCCGGGCGCGCTGACATGGGCGACGCTGCGCACGAACGGCGAGACGATCTTCATGATCTTGCGGCCGACCGGCATCAGCCTGGTCATGTGCCAGTCGAGCGCCTCGGGCAGGGCCAGCAGGCGCAGGGTCTCGGCGGTGGGCGCGCAGTCGACGACGATGACGTCCCAGCGTCCTTCGCGGGCGTGCTCACGCAGCTCCAGGAGCGCGATGATCTCCTCGGCGCCGGGCAGGATGGTGATCTCCTCGGAGGTGATCTCGTCCAGGCCCAGCTCGGTGAGCACCCCTCTGGCGTACTCCTGCAGCTCGCCCCAGTGGCGCTCCAGCGTCTTCTGGGTGTCGACCTGGTGCAGGTGCAGCCCCGGCGCGATCTCGCCCGGCTCGACGCCGAGCGCGTCGGCCAGCGAATGGGCGGTGTCGGTGGACACGATCAGCGTCTTGAGCCCGCGCTTGGCGGCGAGCGTGGCGGTCGCCGCGGCGGCCGTGGTCTTGCCCACGCCGCCCTTACCGGTGAAGAGCAGAACCCGCGGGCTCACTTCAGCGCCCTTCGACGCGCTTCTTGAGGCCCTTGAGCGCGGTCTCCACAATGACCTTCTCGGCCTTGCGCTTGATCATGCCGATCATGGGGACCTTGAGGTCGGCGGCGAGCTCGTACGTCACCTCCGTACCACTGCCCGTGTCGGCCAGCAGATAACTCCCCGCCAGCTCGGAGAGCATCTTGCCCGGCTCGACGACCTGCCAGCGGACGCTCTCGTCGTCCTGCCAGATGTAGCCGAGGGCGTAGGTGTCGCTGATCACTCCGGCGTCCAGCACGAACCGCACCGTCTCCGGCCTGCCGTCGGCCCCGATGCTCAATACCTCGGCGTTCTTCACCTGCCCCGCCCATGCGGGGTAGGCCGCGAAGTCGGCGATGACGGCCATCACAGCGGCGCGGTCCGCGCCGATGGTGATGCTCGAAGTGGTGCGATCAGCCATGCGACCACCGTACCGGTCTGGTCACCATTCGAGGATGAACGGAACCCCCTTTCCCCGGAAATGACCCACGTTCACGCACTCGGTGCGCCCGATACGGGTGCGCTGGTGAAGTGGCTGGTGCACGTGCCCGAAGAGGGCGTAGCGCGGCTGCGTCCGCTTGATCGCCGCCAGCGTCGCCTCGCTGCCGCGCTCGAAGCGCCTGGCCACCACGTCGTAGAGCAACTCGGGCACCGCGGGCGGGATGTGGCAGCACAGCACGTCGACCTCGCCGACCGCCTCGACCTTGGCGGCGAACTCCTCGTCGCTGATCTCGTACGGCGTGCGGTAGGTGGTCTTGAGCCCGCCGCCGACGAAGCCGAACCGCCAGCCGCCGATCTCCACGCTCTGCCCGTCGAGCACCTGGTGGCCGTCCTGGAGGTAGTCGGGCCACAGGCGCGGGATGTCGACGTTGCCGTAGGTGAGGTAGGCGGGCTCGGGCATGGCCGCGAAGAGCTGCTCGTACTGGGCGCGTACGTTGCGTTCGATGTGCTCGCGCGGGTCGCCTTCGAGGGTGGACCACAGCCGCGCCGACATGGCTCTGGCCTCGTCGAACCGCTTGGCCGTACGGAGCCGGATGAACTCCGCGGCACGCTCGGCGCCGAACAGGTCGGGGAAGATGCCCTGCGCGTGGTCGTCGTAGTCGATGAAGAGGATCAGGTCCCCCAGGCAGATCAGCGCGTCGGCGCCCGCGCCCGCGCGGGCCAGCGCGTCGGCCCTGCCGTGCACGTCGCTGATGACATGGACCCTCATGCGGGAAATCCTATGAGAGCGGCTGCTAGCGTGAGAATCACCCCTACCCGTGGGTAATTCCACGCGATAGCGGCCAAGGCGGTCCACGAAGAGGAGTTGATCCGTGCGCGAGTACAGCGTCCCGGTGCTGGTCGACGTACCTGCCTCCGCGAGCCTGCCCGACACGGTGTTCAGGCGGGCCGAGCAGGAGCCCGGCGCGGTCGTCATGCGGCGCAAGTCCGGTGACGGCTGGCCGGCCGTCACCGCCGCCGAGTTCCGCGACCAGGTGGTCGAGCTGGCCAAGGGACTGATCGCGGCGGGCGTCGAGCACGGCGACCGGGTCGCGCTGATGTCGCGTACCCGCTACGAGTGGACGCTGATCGACTACGCGATCTGGTCCATCGGCGCGGTCACCGTGCCGATCTACGAGACGTCGGCGGTCGAGCAGGTCAGGTGGATCCTGTCCGACAGCGAGCCCAAGGCGGTGTTCGTCGAGCTCGACACGCACGAGGCGACGGTAGGCGAGGCCGCGCCCGGCCTGAAACCGGTCTGGCGCGTCGATGAGACGCTCGACGGTTCCGGGGTGGACGACGCCGCCTTCGAGGAGCGGCGCGCCCGGGTCAGCTCGGAAGACCTGGCCACCGTCGTCTACACCTCGGGCACCACCGGCCGCCCCAAGGGCTGCCAGATCACCCACGACAACCTGCTGTTCACCGCCCGCAACGTGGTGGCGGGCCCCCTGGAGCAGCTCTTCACCACCAAGGGGACGGCGGCCCTGCTGTTCCTGCCGCTCGCGCACATCTTCGCCCGCATGATCCAGGTCGCCATCATCGAGGCCGGCGCCATCCTGGCCCACACCCCGAACATGAAGAACGTGGCCCCGGACCTGGCCGAGTTCCAGCCGACGTTCCTGCTCGGCGTGCCCCGCGTGTTCGAGAAGGTCTACAACGGCGCCGAGCAGAAGGCCATCGCGGGCGGCAAGGGCGCGATCTTCACCCGCGCCGTCGACACGGCCGTCGCGTGGAGCAAGGCCGAGAGCTCCGGCGGCGCGGGCCTGGGCCTGCGCCTGCGGCACGCGCTGTTCGACCGGCTCGTGTACGGCAAGCTCCGCACGGCCACGGGCGGCCGCCTGTCGGCGGCGGTGTGCGGCGGCTCGGCGCTCGGCGACCGGCTCGGCCACTTCTTCAGGGGCGTCGGCATCGAGGTGTTCGAGGGCTACGGCCTGACCGAGACCTCGGCCCCCTGCTCGGTCAACATGCCGGGCGCCAACAAGATCGGCACGGTCGGCAAGCCACTGCCCGGCGTGTCGATCCGCATCGCCGACGACGGCGAGATCCTGGCCAAGGGCCGCAACGTCTTCCACGGCTACTGGCACAACGACCAGGCGACGGCCGACGCGATCGACGCCGGCGGCTGGTACCACACGGGCGACGTGGGCGAACTCGACGCCGACGGCTACCTGCGCATCACCGGCCGCAAGAAGGAGATCCTGGTGACGGCGGCGGGCAAGAACGTGGCCCCCGGCCCGCTGGAGGACGCGCTCCGGGCGCACCCGCTGATCTCCCAGGCCATGATCGTCGGCGACGGGCAGCCGTTCGTGGCGACACTGATCACCCTGGACCCGGAGGCGCTGGACCAGTGGAAGTCGGCCAACGGCCTGCCGTCGGCCACGCTGAGTGAGCTGCGGACGGATCCGCGCGTCCTGGCGGAGGTCCAGAAGGCCGTGGACACGGCCAATCGGGCGGTGTCGAAGGCGGAGCAGATCAAGAAGTTCGCGATCCTGGATGTGGACATCACCGAGGACAGCGGCCATCTGACGCCGACCCTGAAGATCAAGCGCAACGTGGTGATGCGGGACTTCGCCGAGGATGTGGACGCTCTGTACAAATGACTACGCTGGGTATAGAAATCGCCACACGTTGTGCCACATTCGCTGGTCAGCCTTGACTTCCTCGCGCTAGCCTGTGAAGGCAATCGGGACCGGAGATCGCTAATATCCCCGGTCCCTACCTTCAAAGGTAGGGGAGATAACTGTGAGCATCAAGGAAGCGGGCATTCGCTTCATCGACACCATCGAGACGGAATTCGTCCGGATAGGGGCCGACCAGATGGAGATGGGCCAGCAGCTCACTGAACGCATCAACGGCGTGGCGGACCGGGTCAAGACACTGGACGGCAAGGTCACCGCCCTCGACGCCAGGGTCACCGTCCTGGATGGCAAGGTCACCGCCCTGGACGGCAAGGTCACCGTCCTAGACGCCAAGGTCACCTCCATGCAGGCGTCGATAGACGAGCTCCAGGCCGGACAGGCAACGATGCAGAAGTCAATGACGTCGATGCAGCAGTCTCAGACAGAGATGATGCACGTCCTCATCGCCATCCAGCGCAAGCTCGACGTCAACTAGCACAGCCACTCGAACAGCCCCCGGCAGCGCAGGCCGGGGGCTGTTCGCTGTGCGGCGTCAGCCCTTCGTCGCACCCCCCGTGAGCCCCTTGACGAACTGCTTCTGCAGCAGCAGGTAGAACACCAGGATCGGCAGCGTCGCCAGGAACATCAGCGCGAACATGCCGCCGAAGTCCGCCGCGTACTGCCCGAGCGACTTGTAGATGCCCGTCATGATCGTGGTCCCCTCGCGCGGCCCGTAGATGATCAGCGGGTTGAGGAAGTCGTTCCAGATCCACACACCGAGGAAGATCAGCACGCTGGCCGTCGCCGGCCGTAGCAGCGGAAAGACGATCTTCCAGAACGTCTGCCACCGCGTGGCCCCGTCGATGGCCGCGGCCTCCTCCAGCTCCCGCGGCACGCCCTTCATGAAGCCGGAGAAGACGAAGACCCCGAACGGCACGTAGTACCCGACGTTGAAGAGCACGAGGCCCTGCAGCGTCGACATCAGCCCGAGCGCCTTGAGCACCTGCGTGATCGGGATCAGGATCACCTGCGGCGGGATCATCAGCCCGCACAGCAGCAGCACCATGATGACCCGGGACCACCAGGTGTTCTGCCGGGCCAGGTAGTGGCCGAGCATGGCCGACAGCAGCGTCAGGATGATGATCGACAGCGAGGTCACCAGGACGCTCGTCCGCAGCGACGACCAGAAGAGGCTGTCCGGGCTGGTCAGCACCCGGATCAGATTGTCGAAGGTGGGCGGGATCGGCAGTGACATGGCCCCACTGGCCACCTGCCTGCTCTCCTTGAAGACGTTGATCAGCGCGATGTACAGGGGGATGAAGAACACCCCGCCGACGACCAGCGCGACCAGCGGGCGCAGCCATGGCACGGTGGAGCGCATCACAGCTGCACCTCCCTGCGCTGCAGGATGCGCAGTGTGATCACGCACAGCAGCGCGATGACGATCAGCATGACGACCGCCTCGGCCGAGGCGTAGCCGGTGCGGTTCTCCACGAACCCCTCATTCAGGATGACGAGCGCCACGCTCGCGGTGGTCCCCGTCCCGGGGCCGCCGTTGGTGATCACCTTCACGTGGTCGAAGATCTTGAACGCGGAGATCAGCAGGACCACGGTGTTGATGGTGAGCGCGGGGGCGAGCAGCGGCCAGGTGACGCTCCAGAACCTGCGCACCGGTCCCGCGCCGTCGATCGCCGCCGCCTCGGCCAGCTCCTGGGGTACGCCCTGGAGCCCGGCGAGATAGACGACCACGCAGAAGCCGAGCATCTGCCAGCAGACGATCGACGACAGCGAGTAGAGCGCGATGTCCGGGTCGGACAGCCAGCCCGGCGGTTCACTGACGCCCAGCGCCCTGAGCGCCTGGTTGATCGGCCCGTCGTCGGCCAGGATGCGCGTCCAGATGACGCTGATGACCACGGAGCTGATCACCATCGGGGTGAAGAAGACGCTGCGCAGCGCGTTGTAGAGCCAGCCGCGGCGGTCGAGGAGCACCGCGATGGCGACACCCAGGACGTTCGGCACGATGACGACGATCAACGTGAGAATCGTGGTCACCCGCAGCGACTGCAGGAACGTCTCGTCCCGCAGGAGCAGCTCGTAGTTGCGCAGGCCGACGAAGTGCGTCTTGGGCCGCAGCAGCGCCTGGTCGGTCAGGCTGTAGCCGAAGCTGAGCGTGATCGGCAGCACGACCAGGCAGAAGTAGATGAGCGTGCCCGGCGCCGCGAAGGACAGGAAATGCCATAACCCTGCCCGTTTGCCGCCAGATCGTCGCCGGCGCGCTCGGGCCCGCGCATGGCCGGACTGTTGATGGTGGATGGTGGTGCCAGCGGCCATCAGGCCAGACCCCTCCCAGTCAGGATGAAGGGGCGGGCCTTCGGCGGCCCGCCCCGCCGGATCAACCGGACTTCTCCCACTCGGTGTCGAGGAAGGACAATGCCTGGTCGACCGTCTTCTTGCCGCTGACCAGGTCCTGGGCCGTGGACCAGAACTTGCCCTGCATGCCGGGCAGCATCGCCGTGTCTCCGGCCTCCCAGCTGAACGCGGGGACGGTCGCCTGCTCGTTCTGCGCCTTCTGCCACAGGTCGTAGACGGCCTTGAACACCGGGCCCGTGTCCGACGGAGGCGTGTAGCCCTTGATCGCCGGGAAGAGCGCGTCGGCCTTGACCGAGGCGTCCAGGTTGGCCTTGGTGAGCTGGAAGGCCAGCGCGAACTTCTTGGCGGCGGCCATGTTCTTGGCGGTCGCGCTGACGGACAGCCCGCCGCCGGTGAACGTCGGCATGTGCAGGCTGCCGTCGTCGCCGGGCCAGGCGAAGACCCCGACGTCGTCCTTCATGTCCGAGGCGTCGGCCGCGGCGGCGAACCAGCTGCCCATCGGGTACATCGCACCCTTGCCGCCGAGGAACGCCTCCTGCGTCTTGGGATAGTCCTGCCCGATCTGCCGCTTGTCGAGGTAGCCCTTGGCGGCCAGGTCGGCGAACTTCTGCGTGGCGGCCTTCATGGCCGGGTCGGTCGCGAACTTCACCTCGCCGTTGCGCCGCTTGGTCATCCAGTCGGGCGTCTTGGCGTACAGGTCCGTGGCCAGGATGGCGGTCCACGGCTGGGAGGTGACGAACACGCCGCCGGACACGAACGGGGTGATGCCCTTGGCCTTCAGCTTCTCGGCGTCGGCCAGCAGGTCGGCGTAGGTCTTCGGCGGCTCGGCGATGCCGGCCTTCTGGAACAGCTTCTTGCTGTAGTAGACGTTCGGGATCGTCTGCGTGTTGGTCGGCAACTGGAGGACCTTGCCGTTGACCGCGCCGCAGGTCGGGCAGAGGAAGTCCTTGAGCTCATCCGGCGTCCACGTCGCCAGGCTCGGCTCCAGGGCGATCAGGTCCTGCATGCCGATCTGTACGTCCGGCAGCTGCCCGGAGGCGGCCAGCTGCTTGGCGTAGTCGTTGCGCTCGGACTCCGAGGGCGCGGCGACCAGCTCGACCTCCAGGTCGGGGTTGGCCTTGGTCACCAGATCGACCTGGGCCTTCCAGTACGACTCCGGCAGGTTCGGCGAAGGGAACACCAGGAAGGAGACCTTCTGCTTGCCGCCGGATACCGGCGCCGAGGATTGGCCTCCACTGGGCGTACCGCTTGAGCAGGCACTCAGTGCGAGAGCGACGGCGAGTGTCATCGCCCCAGCCGCGAACAGCTTGTTCACTGTGCCACCCTTCTCATTCATCCGATCATTCGGTGGGGGCGTGAAACTGATGCGTGCGATAGGTAGGACCACTACTACGGGTAACAGCCAAGCCCTGTCAAGATAAGGCTAGAGTCTGCATAAAGGTAGGATCACTCAAGCCCAACGCACGCCATGTGATCGGATTGGTATCTCACGCGGCGAGATCAAACGATGACCAGCTCGCCCGCCTGCTCGGCCAGCGCCGTCCTGGCCGACTCGGGCAGCCCGCCGTCGGAGATCACCATGTCGGCCTCGCTCAGCCGGGCGATCGTGCTGATGCCCACGGTCCCCCACTTGGTGTGGTCGGCCAGCACGACCAGGCTGCTCGCGGCCTCGACCAGGGCGCGGTCGGTCTCGGCCTCCATCATGTTCGGGGTGGTGAAGCCGGCCCGCGTGGTCATCCCGTGCACGCCCAGGAACAGCACGTCCACGTTGAGCAGCCGGATCGCGGCCACCGCCACCGGGCCGACGAGCGCGTCCGAGGGAGTGCGTACGCCACCCGTCAGCACCACCGTCTGGTCCGGCCGGCCCCCGTGCTGGAAGACGTCGGCGATCCGCACCGAGTTGGTCACCACGGTCAGGCCGGGCAGGTTCACCAGCTGCTGGGCGAGCGTCCAGGTCGTGGTCCCGGCCGAGAGCGCCACGGCGGTGCCCGGCAGCACCATCCCGGCCGCGCGGCGGGCGATGACCAGCTTCTCGCTCTCCTGCCGGACCGACTTGACGGCGAAGCCCGGCTCATCGGTCGAGCCGGCGCCGATGACGGTCGCGCCTCCGTGCACCTTGGCCAGCAGCCCCCGCTCGGCCAGCAGCTCGAGGTCGCGGCGGATCGTGATGTCCGAGACCCCGAACTCGCGCACCAGGTCGACCACCTTGACGGCGCCGTTCAGCCGCACGAGTTCCAGAATTGTCTGCTGTCGCTGGACGGCGAGCATCGCATCACCCAGTTCTCAACAGTTTCCGACATGCCATTCGGACGCATCATGACACGCCACCTGCGGAGTTCAAGGCCCGTGCTCGGTTGTGATGGTTCTCGGGGGACACCGACACCAAATCGTGCGTTGACAGCCGGATAAGTGTGCTCTTCTCTGAAGGAAATCGAGCGAATTCGGGGGAATGTGAGGGTCCGGGCAAGGAGGAACCACCATGGTCCAACGTCTGCCGATCTCCCGTCGCAACCTACTGCTCGGCACGGCGGCCGCCTTCGGCGTCCCCGCCGTGCTGGCCGGCTGCGGCTCCAGCGAGCCCACGGCCGCGCCGCCGGGTGGTAAGTCCGCCGGAAACCTGGGCACGGTCACGCTCGGCTCCAACTACTCCGACGAGGTCCCGAAGAAGTCTCTCGACTCGGTGATCAAGGGCTTCACCCAGGGTCAGGTGAAGATCAACACCGTGGACCACAACACGTTCCAGGAGAACATCAACCGCTACCTCAAGGGCACGCCGGACGACGTGTTCACCTGGTTCGCCGGCTATCGCATGCAGTTCTTCGCCGAGCAGGGGCTCGCGACGGACATCTCGGACGTGTGGCGGGAGATCGGGGGCGACTACACGCCCGCCATGAAGGCCGCCTCGACGGGGTCCGACGGCAAGCAGTACTTCGTGCCGTTCACCTACTACCCATGGGCCGTCTTCTACCGCAAGAGCGTCTGGCAGGAGAAGGGCTACGAGGTGCCCAAGACGCTGGACGAGTTCACCGCGCTGGCCAAGAAGATGAAGACCGACGGACTGATCCCGATCGCGTTCGCCGACAAGGACGGCTGGCCCGCGATGGGCACGTTCGACATCCTCAACATGCGGACGAACGGCTACGACTTCCACATCTCGCTCATGGCCGGCAAGGAGTCGTGGACCGACCCCAAGGTCAAGCAGGTCTTCGACACCTGGCGGGGCCTGATGGAGTATCACCAGCCCGCGGCGCTGGGCCGGACCTGGGAGGAGGCCGGGCAGTCGCTGCAGCAGAAGAAGACCGGCATGTATCTGCTCGGCATGTTCGTCGCCCAGCAGTTCCCGGAGAGCGAACGTGACGACCTCGACTTCTTCACCTTCCCCGAGATCAATCCGGCCTACGGCACCGACTCCATCGACGCGCCCATCGACGGCTACATGATCTCGGCCAAGGCCAAGAACGTCGACGGCGCCAAGGCGCTGCTGAAGCACTTCGCCCAGGGCTCGTCGCAGAACATCGCCACCAAGCTGGACCCGGGCACGCTGGCCGCCAGCTCCAAGGGCGACACCAGCGGCTACAGCGCGCTGCAGAAGCGCGGCGCCGAGCTGGTGTCCAAGGCGACGCACATCGCCCAGTTCCTCGACCGGGACACCCGGCCCGACTTCGCCTCCACCGTGATGATCCCGTCGCTGCAGACCTTCGTCGGCAAGCCGAACGAGATCGACTCCTTACTGGTGAGCATCGAGAAGCAGAAGGCCAACATCTTCCGCTGATGGCCACCAAGACCCGTCGCTACTCCGCCCGCGACGTGACCATCCTGGTCATCGGGCTGGGGGTGGCCATCATCGTCAACGTGGGCCTCATCTGGGGGCCCACGCTGGCCTCCATCGGGCTGTCGGGCACCAGCTGGAACGGCATCGGGCCGATGGAGTGGGTGGGCGGCCGGAACTACGTCGACCTGGTCAACGACTATCCGCCGTTCTGGTCGGCCATCCGCAACAACGTGCTCTGGCTGGGCTTCCTCGGCCTGGTCGCGACGCCGTTCGGGCTGTTCTGCGCGGTGCTGCTGGATCGGCGGCTGAAGCTGTCGCGGGTCTACCAGAGCGCCCTGTACACACCGGTCGTGCTGTCGCTGGCCGTGGTGGGGTTCATCGCGCAGCTCGTGTACTCCTCCGACTACGGCGTGCTGAACGTGGTGACCGGGCTGAAGGTGGACTGGCTGGGCGACCGGTCGATCAACATCTGGGTGGTCATGGTGGCGGCGGCGTGGCGGCACGTCGGATACGTCATGATCATCTATCTGGCGGGGCTCAAGGCGGTCGATCCCGCGCTGAAGGAGGCGGCCGCGATCGACGGGGCCAGCGAGGCGCAGGCGTTCTTCCGGGTGGTGTTCCCGACTCTGCGCCCGGTCAACGTGATCGTGCTGGTGATCACGGTGATCGAGGCGTTGCGCGCGTTCGACATCGTCTATGCCATCAACAAGGGCAGGAACGGCCTCGAACTGCTGTCGGTGCTGGTGACCGAGAACATCGTGGGCGAGGCGAGCCGGATCGGGTTCGGCTCGGCCATCGCGGTGATCCTGCTGGTGATCACGCTCGGGTTCATCGTGGTCTACCTCTCGCAGCTGTTCAAGGAGGACCGATGACGCTCACCGCGCCCGCCACGACCCGCGAGCTCCAGGACGGGCGGTCTCCGGTGCGCCGCCCGGTGCGGCCGCTGCGGATCCTGCTGTACGCCTTCCTGAGCGTGGTGGCGCTGGGCTGGGTGCTGCCGCTCGCCCTGGCCGTCTACGCCTCGCTGCGGCCGTACGAGGAGACGTCCCGGCTGGGCTACTTCTCGCTGCCCGAACACCTGACGCTCGACTACTACGGGGAGGCGTGGAGCCAGGCCGACCTGCCGCGCTACTACCTCAACACGCTGATCGTCGTGATCCCCGGCGTGCTGATCACACTGTTCATGGCGTCGTTCACGGCGTTCGCGATCGCGCGGCTGCGCATCCCGGGGCGCAAGGCGCTGCTGATCACCTTCACCGCGGGCAACCTGCTGCCGCCGCAGGTGCTGATCACCCCGCTCTACACCCTCTACACGCTGGTGCCGCTGCCGTCGTGGCTGTCGGACTCCCAGTCGCTGTACGACTCCTACCTCGGGCTGATCCTGGTGCACGTGGGGTTCCAGTTCGGCTTCTGCGTGTTCGTCATGTCGAACTTCATGCGCACGATCCCGGAGGAGATCACCGAGGCGGCGCTGGTCGACGGGGCCAGTGTGTGGCGCCGCTACTGGCAGCTCACCCTGCCGCTGTGCCGGCCGGTGCTGGCGGCGCTGGCCACGCTGGAGTTCACCTTCATGTACAACGACTTCCTGTGGGCGCTGGTGCTGATGTCGTCGGGCGACAAACTGCCCGTCACCTCAGCCCTGAACAACCTGCGCGGCCAGTTCTTCACCGACTACAACCTGCTGGCCGCCGGGTCGATGCTGGTCGCGCTGCCGACACTGATCGTCTTCCAGATGCTGCACAAGCAGTTCGTCGCCGGGCTCACCCTGGGGGCCACCAAAGGCTAGACATCAAGGACTAGAGGAGAGAGCTGAAGCGGGCGGCCACCAGGTCCCAGGCCCACTCGCCGACGATCCAGTCACGGCCGCGGGCGCCCATCTTGCGGGCGCGTTCCGGGTCGCCGAGCAGCTCGATGAGGGCTCCGGCCACCTCGTGCACGTCGGTGCCGTCGACGACGAGGCCGGTCTCACCGTGCCGTACCGCGTCCGGGGCGCCGCCGGACGCGCCCGCGACGACCGGCAGGCCGCTCGCCGACGCCTCCAGGAACACGATGCCCAGCCCCTCGACGTCGACGCCGCCCAGCCTGGTCCGGCACGGCATCGCGAACACGTCCGCGGCGGCGTAGTAACCGGCCAGGCTCCCCGCCGGGACCGTGCCGGTGAACCGGACGGACTCCTGCCCCCGCGCCAGCTTCTCCAGCCTCTCGCGGTACGGCCCGCCACCGACGAGCAGCAGCACCGCCTCCGGCACCGCCCGCAGCACCAGGGGCCAGGCCCTGATGAGCTGGTCCTGGCCCTTGCGCGGCACCAGCCTGGACACGCAGACCACCACCGGCCGGCCGTCCAGTCCGAGCTCGGCCCTGACCGCGTCCGGATGGAACTGGCCGGCGTCCACGCCCGGCGCCAGCCGTACCAGCTTCGCCGCCGGGATCGCGGCGGCCAGCCGGGCGCGCGTGTACTCGCCGAGGTAGGTCACCACGTCGGCGTGCTCCCCGATCCTGCGCAGCACCGCCCGGAACACCGGCGCGCTCGCCCACGACGCCTCATGGCCGTGGGTGAGCATCACCACGCGCCGCGCGCCCGCCGCCCGTAACCCCGGCGCGAGCAGCCCCAGCGGGGCCGCCGCGCCGAACACCACCGTGTCCGCCCCCTCCTCGGCCAGCAGCCGGGCCGCCCGGCGGGCGACCGCGCGGGTCGGCAGCATCAGCGAGGTGGGGTGACGGACGATCCGGTACGGCTGACGGCGGTCGAACTCCGCGCACCCCGGCCAGGCCGGAGCGTAGACGGCCACGCCGGGCGTGCGCAGGGCCAGCCCGTGCACGAACGACTGGATGCCACCCGGCCTGGGCGGGAAGTCGTTCGTGACGATGAGCACACCGGTCACGGCTGTGGCTGACCGTTCAGCGCGGCCCACTCCCGGGCCATGGCGATGCGCTCGGGACCGGAGGGGTGCGAGGCATAGAGCGCATATTCCACCGGATCCGGCGACAAGTCGGAAATATTGGTGATTGCCAGGCGTTTCTGCATCGAGAGGAACGTGCCCGGGTCCTTCGTGAGGTTCAGGGCGTGGAGGTCGGCGCGGGCCTCGATGTGGCGGCTGATCAGGTTCTGGGCCGGGCCCACGATGACCGTGGCCAGGCTCAGCAAGCCCATGATCACGCCCACCGCCCGCGGGTCGGCCGCCGAGACGATGCCCGTGCGCCGCCGTACCACTCCCAGGAGCAGGAACAGCAGGATCACGCCGAACGCGGCGCCCAGCCCGCCCATCAGCGTGCCGACGAGCACGTCGCCGTACTTGGCGTGGCCCAGCTCGTGCGCCACGACCAGCTCGACCTCGGACTGCGGGGCGCGCAGCAGCGTGTCGTACACGACGATCCGGCGCGTGGCGCCGAAGCCGGAGACGTAGGCGTTGAGGGCGTTCGTCCGGCGTGAGGCGTCGGCGATCAGCACGTCCCCGACCGGGACGTGGGCGCGCTCGGCCAGCGTCATCAGGTTCACCCTGAGCGCGCCCTGCGGCATCGGGCGGAAGTCGTTGAACAACGGCTCGAACACGACCGGATACACGAACGACGCCAGCAGGGTCAGCGCGAACGCCCCCACGGCGGCCGGAATCCACCAGCGCCGCACCTTCCTGGCCAGCGCCACCACGACCAGCACCATGATCGACTGCAGCACCACGCCCACGGCCAGCCCCTTGAGCCGGTCCCCGGTCCAGCCGGCCCAGTCCTGCGTGGACAGGCCGTAGTCACGCAGCACCACCTCGAACCAGACGCCCAGCGGCCACCGGACCGCCTCCACGATCGCGGTCAGCACCGTCACCCCGAGCACCACCCGCACCCACCACGGCCCGCGCAGCCCGCCCAGCACCTTGGCCCCGAACGGCGTGAGCACCAGCAACCCCGCGAACAGCACGGTCAGCCCGAGCGACAGGTACCCGGGGACGCTGGTGGCGGCGTCGAACGCGGCGGCCCTGGCGATCTCGCCCGCACTGAAGTCACGCGCCGGATCCGGCGGCACGGTGGGAGTGCCCGGCGGCATCACCCGCCACGGCGTCGCCAACGCCACCACGACCAGGATCACCACCCCGAGCAGGACCAAGGCCCAACCGGTCCCAGCACGCGCGGGCGTAGCGGGGGCGCCTGGCGCGACGTTCCCGCTCGGCATGGCCTGTCCCCCTGGCGCGGCGTTCCCGTCAGGTGTGGCCCGCCTCCCTGGCGGGGCCTGCCTCCCTGGCGTGGCCTGCCCGCCCGATGCGGAGCCCCCATCTGGTGCGGCCCACCCACCCGGTGCGGTCTGCCCGGTGTCCGGGGCGGTATCCGACCCCGCCGGCCCGGCATCCGCCCCGAACGGCACGTCGTCTCCATCGGACCGCCCAGTCGACACGGCGCCGGGGCCGGGCGGCTCGGGCAGCGCGGCGTTCTCACCGGGCTGTGAGCCCGGGTGCCGGGCGGCGGGGTCCGCGTCGTCGTCAGGCGGCATGTTGTCGGTGCTCTGCAGATCGTCCATCCGCGTTCCCCTTACGCAAGCTGGTCCCGCACGTAGTCGCGCCACCGTGCCGTCAACGTCCCTGCCGAGAGCCCGAGCCTGGCGAGCCCCCGGTCGATGCCACCCGTCTGGGCATCACGGTAGAGCCTCACCAGAGTCCCCTCACCGAACCGCTCGGCGATGAAGCGACACGCCAGCCACGCCTCCTGGTAGGCCCGTGCCAGCCGTACAGGGTCCCGGGAAGAGGGTGCGAATGCCTCAGGCCCCGGCAACCCGCCCGGCAAGCGCCCGGCCCGCACCTCGGCGGCCAGCTCAGCGGCGGCGACCCGAACCGGCAGCCCCGCGTCGCGGTAGCCCACGTAGTCGGCGAACCCCTCATAGAGCCACACAGGCAGCCGCTCCGTCCCGGCGGCGACGTGGGTGAGCTCGTGGGTGAGCACGACGTCCCGCCCGGTCGGGGTCAGCCGGCCGAAGTACTCGGGCACCACGACGACCCGCCCGCCATCGGCCACCGCCGCCAGCCCGGCGACACTCCCCACCCCGGCCACCCGCGCGGCCTCGGCCGTCGAACCAGGCACGAGCACCACGGGCCGCACCGGCCGTCCGAGCACGGCGGAGACACGCGTCCCGGCGGCGTCGGCCCTGCGCGCCAGGTCGCGAAGCAGCTCGGTGGCCGCGTGGTGACCGACCACGACCGAACGCGCACCTCGTACGACATCCGCCCCGTCACCCCAGAGGCCCCGCGCCTCCGCCGGGAGCTCGCGATCACCGGGCGTCGGGCCGCGACCCGCCACAGGCTGCTCACGACCACCGGACGGCAGGTCACGAACCGTCGCCGCGAGGTCACCCGTCCCGGTGGCCCGGTGCGGGACGGCACTGGCCGAGGCGAGGGCCAGGAGCAGCACCCCCGCCACCACGACTCGGCGGCTCACCTGCACGGACACGTTCCCCGATGGTAGTCGCCCACCGCGGGAGACCGGCCGTCACGGGAAAATGCGCGAAGGTCCCGTCCCCAGCGGGACGGGACCTTCGTGACGGTCATACAGGCCGGGACGCACCGCCTTACAGACCGGGACGCACCGCGCCCGCGAACGACGCCTTGCGCCATCCGTTGAGCTTCTCGATGCGCACCGTCTGACCTGTTCTCGGCGAATGGATCATCTTGCCGTTGCCGACGAACATGCCAACGTGGCCGAGCCCATGGAAGAACAGCAGGTCGCCTGGCTTCAGATTCTTCCAGGAGACCTTCTTCTTGATGCCTGCGAACTGGCTGTTCGTCACGCGTGGGATCTTGACGCCGGCCTTCTTCCAGGCGTACTGGACGAGACCGGAGCAGTCAAAGGAACCGGGTCCTGTGGCCCCGTAACGGTACGGGTCACCGAGCTGGTCCTTGGCCACGGATACGGCCGTGCGGGCCCTCGCCTGTTGCCGAGCGACCGCCGTCTGGTGCGCGGTCTTCTTCACGGACTTGACGGTCTTACCCGCCGTGGTGGTCGTCCGGGAAACACTGGCCGGTTCGCGCGCCGTCGTCGCCTGCGCCGTCGGGGCGTGGAGGACCACACCTCCGGCCGTCACGGTCATCGTTAGTGCTGCGCCACTCAGGGCAAGGCGGGACAGACGGGGGTTATAGGGGGAGGTAGACAGGATTTCTCCTTGGATCTTCCACGAACGCCTACCGGGTTAGCTGACGGATTCGGGCCTGGAAGTCGCCCTACGGCGCGATAAGCGCCGATTCACCCCTGATCCCTGGGACGGGATCGCTGGGTCCCCGGTTCCGTGCTCCTGGCTGCACGGATTCGGCAGGCCACCGCCGCAATTGGTGACATTGGGAAATGGCGGTGACCGAACGGTTTTTCTATCTGTCCACATCGGAGACCCGATGGAGAGCCGCGACGCCATGGCTTGTTCGCCGCGAGGCCAGAAGCTACGCCCTAAGTAACGAACTGGCAAAGGCGTCATGGGGTTGTCAGGATCAGGCAGACCCCTCAGTCAGGACCGCAATCCCAGATGGAGCAGCGGTTTATGTTACGCAAATGTGACCCTTCTCACACTTGACGATACCTCGATCTGTCAGGTCCCATTCGTCACTTCTGCACCACTGGTCCCGTTAGCACCAGATCGCTGGTCACAGCGGTCGCAGCCCCCCGAACACCATTCGCCCTAGATCCAAAGAACCCTCGACGATCTCCGGCCGAGATCCCAGGACAAGTACGGCCCCCGTCGGCCGTCGCGGCTCGGCGAGCATGCGAAAAGCACGCCGAGCATGACCCCGCCGCCGGTATGGTCGATGTGGGCCACGCCGCGACCCCGCCTTGCGCACGCGCGCCACGCTCACTCAGAGCGCCAGACGCGCCACGCTGAGCTCGCCACACACGCCGGGAACACGGACACCGACGTGGCATTTATCACTCTTCAGCACGCGACCCCGGGCGCCGGAATCCACGGACCGGGGCCAAGAATGCGCACGTCACGGCGCGCAGCCGTCTCCACCGGAGGAGCGTGCCCCTGGACAGGCCCCGGCCCCGCACGGCGGGCGGGGCCCACCGTGCTTGGCCGTACAGAAAAATAACGCTTTTGAACTCAGCAAAAGCGCTACGGGCGGATGGCCCCCACCAGGCTGCCACCGTAGGAGGAGAGGGTGACGACTTTGACCACGTCGCCGGTCTGGGGCGCGTGGACGATCTGCCCGTTGCCCGCGTAAATGCTCACATGCCCCAGCCCCGAGCTGAAGATGAGATCCCCCGGCTGCAGATCCTTCAGATCCACCTTGCGGGAGGAACCCCAGGCCCACTGCTGCCAGGTGGTGCGGGGCAGCGAGACGCCCGCCGCGCGCCACGACGCCTGGGTGAGCCCCGAGCAGTCCCAGCCGCGCGGCCCCGTACCGCCGAACACGTACGGCTTGCCCACCTGCGCGTACGCGAACCTGAGCACCGCGGCGGCGTTGCCGGAGGCCGCGCCGGTGTACTTGATGCCGGTGCTGTTCGGGTCGCCGGTCTTGTAGGCGCCGAGCTTGTCGAGCAGCTTCTTCTGCTGCGCGATGAGCTTGCGGACCTCCGAACGTTCCTTCTCGACCCCGTCGCGCTCCTTGTCGGCCGCCTGCAGCGCCGTCTCGGCCTTGTCGCGCTCGTCCTTGAGGCCGCGGTTCTCCCGGTCGAAGGCCACCAGCCGCTCCAGCTTCTCCTGCGACAACTGGTCCGCGAGCGCCAGGCTGCCCAGCATGCCCGTGGGGTCCGGCTGGCCGACCATCGTGGGCCAGGAGCCGGCGTCGGGGCCGAGCTTGTAGGTGTCGACGGCCATCGCGACCACCTGGGCGTGCAGCGTGGCGACCGTCTCCAGCTTGCGCTTGTAGCTCGCGTTCAGCTTGCCGTACTCGCCCTGGGCCGTTTTGTACTTCTCGGTCGCCGTGTTGTAACGGTCGACGACCTTGTCGGCCTTGTCGTTCAGCTTTTTGAGCTTGGCTTTCGCCTGCTTGATCGTGGGCTTCGGCGCGGCCAGTGCCTCGCTCGTTGGGGACAGCAGCAGCCCGATCGCGAGACCCGCAGCCAGTGGCACCCGGCCAAACCTCACAGTGTCGCCTCCCAGGGAATACATCTGGGGCGAAATGGTACAGAAGTGGCGGGTGTGCTTTTACCTGAACGGCCGATTCGTAATCTAGGCGCGGCCCAGCCTGCGCAACAGCAGACCTGACGGAACCGGTCTGGCTCCCATGCGACGGACGGATTCGGCCACCTCGCGATCGGAGGAGACCACCGCCATGGCCCGTCCTGGCGGCTCGGCCCGGACGAGCTGGCGGATCAGGTCGTCGGCGATCTCGCCGGGCGCGCTGAAGAGCACCCGCACGCCGCGCGGTGCCACCACCTGGACGGGCGCGTTGAGCTCGGCGCCGTCGAAGACCACGGTCACCTCGACCCTGGTCTGCGCGACCAGCCCGCCGAGGCCGGTCATCAGCCGGGTGCGCTGATCGGCCAGGGTCAGCGTGCCGTAACCGGTCTTGGTCACGTTGTAGCCGTCGATGATCAGATGCACCTGCGGCAGCGCGAGCAACTGGTCGAGGAGTTGCGGATCGTCGTCGGCCAGGGCGCGCGCGGGCACGCCTCTGACGCCGGGGCGCTCGCCCGTGAGCGCGGCGACCGAGTCGGCGGGCCTGCTGATCATGGTGGGCAGGGCCAGCTCCCTGCGCAGCCCGGCGGAGGCGTCCTGCAGCGCGTCGAGCAGCACTCTGACGCGGGCGTCCTCGATGCTCCTGCCCTCGCGCGCGGCCCGGCGCGAGGCTTCGAGCTGTTTCTCCACGTCGGCCAGCCGCTCGCGGAGCCTGCGCAGCTCCGACTCGCCCGCGCTGCCCGCCGCCGACGCGGCGGACTTGGCGTCGTCGGCCGCGTGCTCCATCTCCTCCGCGCGGCGTACGGCGGTCTTGCTCCGCTCGCGGGCGTCGTGGAGCTTGCGGCGCAGGTCGGCGTTCTCGGCGCGGGCCAGCCTGAGCTGCTCGCGCAGCCGATCGGACTCCTCCTTGGCGGCGCTCTTCTGGGCGGCGAGCTGCTCCCGCAGCCGGTTGACCGCCTCTTCACGCTCGGACCCCTCGGCCGCGACCGCCGACTGCTCCAGGTCGGCCCGGGCGGCCTCGACCATCTCCGCCCAGCCGACCGGGCGCGTCAGGTAGGCCGCGGCGGCCACCAGCACGGGGTCGGCGGCGGGCGGCACGTTGCCCTCGACCAGCGAGGCGACGAGCTCGGGCCATCCGGCGGCCACCGACTCGGCGACCACCTCGCGGAACTCCTTGTCGTTCTCCAACTGGGCGGCGATGGGCGCGCTGCCCAGCTTGGCGCGCTTGCGCGGATCGAATTTGGCGATCCCGCGCAGCGGCGGCGGAATCGTGGCAGCGGGCATGGACCCGAGGACCTGCGCCGCCAGATCGACGACGTTGAGTCTCACCTGCTCGGGAAGCGGGCGAGACAGGCCTTCACCCGCTGAACTCATCCCACGGTCCCTTCGTGACATGCCCTTTCAGACAAGGGTACGGCTGTCGTGTACCTGACCGTAACGGCAGGTCGTGTATGGACAAGCGCTTGCTAGGGGTATACGACTGTGCCGGGGACCGCGTTCACCCGGTGTTCACCCTGGAGGCCGACCGTGACGGATCAGATGCGTACCTCCACCCGCGACCTGGATGAACTGCGCGATCGGGTGGGAGCCTGGCTCAGTGAACAAGTCGGCCGGCCGGTGACGGTCTCCGAATTGTCGCGGCCCACGGGAAACGGCATGTCGAGCGAGACCCTCTTCTTCACCGCGTCCTGGTCCGGAGAGCGTACCCGGTGCGTGGCCAGGATGGCGCCCGCCCAGGAAGCCGTACCGGTTTTCCCTTCGTACGACTTGCGGGCCCAGTTCGAGATCATGCGTTCTGCCAGGGAAAAAGCTGGAATCCCAGCACCGAGGGCCCTTTGGTTCGAGCCCGACCCCGGTCCGCTGGGCACCCCGTTCTTCGTGATGGAACGGGAGGACGGGGACGTACCACCCGACGTCCTGCCGTACACCTTCGAGGGCTGGCTGCTCGACGCGGCGCCGCACGATCGGCGCCGGCTGCAGGACGCGACGGTGGCGATCCTGGCCGCGCTGCACGACGCGCCGTTCACCGCGCACGACCTGGCCGTGCTGCCCGAGGGCGGGCTGCGCCGCCACGTGGACGAGCAGTACGCCTATTACGAGTGGGCGCACGGCGCGACGCGTATCCCGCTGCTGGAGCGGGGCTTCGACTGGCTGGAGGCGCACTGGCCGGCCGATCCGGGGCCCGACGTGCTCTGCTGGGGTGACGCCCGTATCGGGAACGTGATGTATCGCGACTTCACGCCGGTGGCGGTGTTCGACTGGGAGATGGCGGCGGTGGGGCCGCGCGAGCTCGATCTGGGATGGATGATCTTCCTGCACCGTTTCTTCCAGGACCTCACGGAGTCCGTCGGCATGCCCGGGATCCCGGACTTCATGCACCGCACCGATATTTGCGGGAAATATCGGGAGCTGACGGGGTATCTGGCGCGGGACATGGAGTTCTACGAGATGTACGCGGCGCTGCGGCACGGCGTCATCATGGCCAGGGTGTGGCAGCGCCGGATCCACTTCGGCGAGCAGCCCATGCCGGACGACCCCGACGACCTGGTGCTGCACCGGGCCACGATCGAGCGGATGCTCAAAGGCTGGCGTCGTACACCATGAGCGCGACCTGCACCCGGTTGTTGAGGTCCAGCTTGGTGAGGATGCGCGAGACGTGCGCCTTGACCGTGGCCACGCTCATGTAGAGGTCGCGTCCGATGGCGGCGTTCGACTTGCCCTGGCCGACGGCCAGCGCCACCTCCCGCTCGCGTTCGCTGAGCCGGTCGAGCAGCCCGCGGGCCCGGTCCGTACGCCGGTCCGCGCCGCCGTCGGAGACGTGCGCGATGAGCTGGCGGGTCACGGCGGGCGACAGGATCGGCTCGCCCGCCGCGACCTTCCTGATCGCCTCGACCAGCTCGCGCGGTGGGATGTCCTTGAGCAGGAAGCCCGCCGCCCCCGCCCGCAGCGCCCGCACCACCTGGGCGTCGGCGTGGAAGGTGGTCAGCACCACCACCTCGGGCGGCGACTTGGCCGTACGCAGGGCCTCGGTCGCGGTGAGCCCGTCGACGTCGGGCATCCGGATGTCCATCAGCACCACGTCGGGCCGGTGCTCGGCGACCAGCGGCGGCACCTCGGAACCGTCGCCCGCCTCGGCCACGATCCGGATGTCGCCCGTCCCGCCCAGGATCATCGACAGTCCGGCGCGCACCAGGGCGTCGTCGTCGACGATCAGTACGCGGATGGGCGCGGTCATGTGTCCTCCCGGGAAGTCTCCACCGGCCACGGTAACCAGGCGCGCACCAGGAAGTCGCCTTCCCGGGTCGCGCCGTGTTCGAGTCGCCCGCCCGCGAGCTGGGCCCGTTCGGTCAGGCCGATGAGCCCGGCTCCCGCTCCGGGGATGCGGGTGATCTGCCGTACGCGGAGCGGGTTGCGGACCTCCGTCGTCAGGCCCGCGCCCGGACCGCCGGCGACGGTGACCGTCACGGGAGCGCCGCTCGCGTGCTTGCGCGCGTTCGTGAGCGCCTCCTGGACGATGCGGTAGACGTTGCGCCCCAGCCCCTCCGGCGCGTCACCGGCGTCCAGGGCGAGGTCCACCTCCATGCCCGCCTCGTGGCACTCCTCGATCAGCGGGTGCAGGTCGGTCAGCGTGGGCTGCGGGCGGTCGGGGACGGGGTCGCCGGCCGAAGGCGCCGAGTGGCGCAGCACGCCGATCACCTCGCGCAGGTCCTGCAGCGCGTGGTGGGCGCTGCTCCTGATCGCCCCGGCGGCCCTGGCGATCTCCTCGGCGGGCGCGTCGGGCCGGAACTCCAGCGCGCCCGCGTGCAGGCTCAGCATGGAGATGCGGTGCGCGAGCACGTCGTGCATCTCCCTGGCGATCCGCTCGCGTTCGAGCCGCTTGGCCTCCTCCGCCGCGATGTCGGCGCGCTGCCTGAGCGACCAGATGAGCTGCCGCCTGGCCCGGACCACGATGCCCCAGGCGAACACCGTCAGCACGATGGCCGTCCCGATGATGGCCTGCCCCAGCACGCCCACCTCGGAGTCGGGCCGGAGGATGGAGAACGGCACCAGCGTCAGGAGGCTGAGCAGCACGATCGGGCCGGAGATCTTGAACGGCCGGTGCACCGCCACGGTGAACAGGGCGACGACCCCGGCCCCGCCCACCAGCGTCAGGTACGCCGACAGCACCGACGTCACCAGCGCCAGCGCGACCGGCCACCTGCGGCGCAGCCACACCGCCGCGCACGCCAGCGCGCCGACCACCTGCTCGATCGCGACCACGGGCGTCGGCTGACCCTCCAGGTCCGGCAAGGTCAGCAAGGTCAGCCCGCAGGCGGCCAGGAACATCAGGACGTCGACGATCCAGTCCCGGGTCGAGCGCCGCACCGGACGCCGCTCGTCGCCGTCCCCCAGCAGGACCGAGGGCAGCACCCACCGGTATTCCGTCACGTTCCCCGAGGTTAGGCCCTTCCCCCTGCCGGGGGACAGCGACCAAAGTCGATACCCGCCGAGACCTACGGCCGAGGCGCCGGAGATGCCGCGCACGGAACGCTGGGTGGCATGAAGGCGATACTCGACGTGTCCGGCTGGCTGCTGGTGATCCAAGGCGTCGGCGGCGTGGGCAACACCCTGCTGGGCTGGTGGCGCTGGGCCCACGACCTGCTGCTGGTCAACCGCCTGCCGTTCCTCCAAGGCCGCGAGATCTTCGCCGCCATCGTCATCGGCGTCCTCGGCCTGGTGCTGCTGTCGGCCGCGGAGTCGATGCGCGGGAAGGCGGACCGGACGTGAGCACGACCCTGCGTCCGCCGCGCAACCAGGCGGACAGGCGGGCGATCTCCTGGTGGACGGTCCAGGCGATGCTCCTGGCAGGGCCGGTGGCCGCCGCCGCGGTGGCGGCCTACTGGCTGTTCACCGGCCGGCCCGTCTGGCTGGGGGTCGTGACGGCCGCGTTCGCCGCGGGCTGCCTGGTGCTGGCGGTGGCCGCGCCGCGCGCGTACTACCGGGTGGAGCGCTGGGAGGTCACCGGCGAGGCCGTCTACACGCGGAAGGGCTGGCTGACCCACACCTGGCGGGTCGCGCCGATGTCGCGCATCCAGACGGTCGACACCGCGCGGGGGCCGGTGCAGCGACTGTTCGGGCTGGCCGACGTCACGGTGACCACCGCCTCGGCCGCGGGCGCGATCAAGATCGAGGCGCTGGACCATGAGCTGGCCGCCGAACTGGCGGAACGGCTCACCGCGATCACCCAGGCCACGCCGGGTGATGCGACGTGAGCTGGCGGAGGCTCTCCTCACGGAGTCTGGGCGCGTCGTCGGTCCTCTCCCTGGCGATCGTGGCGCCCGTAGTGACCGTCCTGGCGCGGGCGCTGATCGGGCTCGACTGGCCGGCCGGCGCGACGGTCGCGGCGGGCGCGGGCGCCGCGGCGCTGATCGTGGCCGGCGTGCTGGCGTACGACGTCGCGCGGCTCCGCTCGACCCGGTGGCGGCTCACCACGGAGCGCCTTGAGCTGCGCTCGGGCATCGCCGTACGACAGCACCGCTCGATCCCGCGCGACCGCGTGCGCAGCGTCGACCTCAGGGCGGATCCGGTACGGCGGGTGTTCGGGCTGACCGTCGTCAAGGTCGGCACCGGGGAGCACGCGGGCGAGGGGACGGAGCTCACCCTGGATCCGCTGCCCAGGCGGGAGGCCGAGGAACTGCGCCGTACCCTGCTGCGGACCGGCGCGGTCCCGCTCGGGGACGGCGGCGCGGTGGCGGAGCTGCGGTGGGCCTGGATCTGGTACGCGCCCCTGACGGTGTGGTCGTTCGCGGGCGGCGCTCTGGTGCTGGGAGCGTTCTACAAGCTGCTCGACGCGTTCGGCGTGAACCTGTTCACCACAGGGACGGCCTCGGACGCCTGGGGCTGGGTCACGGGGCGGCCGTGGTCGGCGGTGCCGCTGCTCGTGGCGGCCAACGTGGTGGTCGGGGTGGCGGGCGCGATGCTGCTGTTCGCCGAGTCGTGGGGGCGCTACCGGCTGGAGCGCGAGCCTGGCCGGCTCCGGCTGCGCAGGGGGCTGCTGACCAGCCGGTCGCTGACGCTGGAGGAGCGGCGGCTGCGCGGCGTGGAACTCAGTGAGCCGCTGCTGTTGCGGCTGGGCGGCGGAGCGCGGGTCAAGGCCGTCGCCACCGGGCTGGGCAAGGCCGCGGAGAACGAGACGGAGGACGTGGCCGCGCTCACCCCACCGCTCCCCCGCGCGCTGGCCGAGCAGATCGCCGACCGCGTCGCGAGCCTGGGCCGCTCCGAGGCGGCGGCGGGTCCGTGGCGGGCCGGGCTGGTGGCGCATCCGGTGGCGGCCCGGCGCAGGCGCGTTGTGCGCGCGCTCGCCACCGTCGCGGCGCTGGCCGCGCTGCCACCGCTCCTGTGGGCGTGGCCGGGCGGCTGGATCTGGCCCGCGGCCGTGCTCGCGATCGGGTTCCCGGCCGGCCTGTGGCTGGCCGGCGACGCCTACCGGGGGCTCGGCCACGCGCTCGACCCGCGCCATCTGGTGACCAGGAGGGGCTCGGCCGCACGGCGTACGGTCGCGCTCGACAGGAGCGGAATCGTCGGCTGGACGATCGAGCAGTCGTTCTTCCAGCGCCGCGCCGGCCTGCTCACGCTCTCGGCGACGACGGCGGCGGGAGACGGGCACTACGACGTGGTCGACATCGGCACGGGCGACGGGCTCGACCTGGCGGCGCGGGCCGTGCCCGGCCTGCTGGAGCCCTTCCTCGACAGGGAAGAACAGTGAGCCGCGGATCTCCCCCGCCTTGCCCATGCCCCTGTCCTGGACAAGCGAGACCACGCGGCTCATTTGCTGTTCGGGGACAACGTTATGTGCCGCACTTGCAGGCCACTTGCAGCCTTGTTAACCGTTGCCGTCAACATCTCGCCTGGTGAGCGGCCTGCGCCGGGCGCTCCGTACCGGCCACAGAGAGCTGAGCGGCCCCCAGACGTCCGGCGCGACGCCGTTCGTCCTGGCGACCGCCACCGGCCTCGCGGACCGCGACAGTGGCCGCTGGACGCCCTGGCGGGGCGGTCAGCGGCCGTGGCGGTCAGCTGCCGTGGCGGTCAGCTGCCGTGGCGGTCAGCTGCCGATCGGCTTCTTGGCCAGGTATGCCTTGGCCAGGGAGAGCGCGCCATCGTGGGCTTCCTTGTCGGCCATCAGCTTGACCTTGGGCGAGTTGGCGGGCTCGTCCTTGGGCCGCTCGGCGCCCGAGTAGTCGACCACGATCACCGTCGCCCCCTGCCGCAGCAGCACCGTGCCCGTGGCGGCGTACGTGTCGCCGTGCATGATCTGCACGTACTGGCTGAAGGCCGCCTCACCCAGGCCCTTGACCTCGGACAGCTTGCTCACGGTGATGCCGCCCACCGAAGAGCCCGCGGTGATGCCGCGACTGCCGCGCTGGCCCGTGTAGTAGGCGCGGGCGGCGGGCGCGTCCTCGACGCCGGCGCGGTTGGTGAAGCGGTGCGTGGTGATCAGCGCGCTGCGGATCCGCTTGACGGCGTCGCCCACGGGGATGTCCAGGTTCAGCCACCGGCACTCGGTCTGCGCGTCGCCGCCCGCCTCAGTGCCGCGGGCCCGCGGCGTGGGCGAGGGGACCAGCCGGGTGGCCGGCCCGGTCACGCCCTGGCAGGCGGCCGGGAAGACGGCCAGGACGGTGGGCGAGGGCGTCGCCTCGGGCTTGGGCGTGGTGGTGACCGCGGCCTTGTCCGGCTGGGCCAGCACGTTCGGGTGCTGCGCCTTCCACGCGGCGATGCCCTTGGCGATGTGCCCGAGCACGCCGCCGGCCTCGCGGATCGCGTTGGCCTCCGTGACCGACTGGGTGGTCGCGTTGCTGAGGACCAGCGCGTCCTTGCGCTGCTGGTCGGCCTGGTACTTGACCTCGATCGTCATGTCGTCGACGCGGGCGTGGGCCTCGCCGAAGGAGTACCAGAGCAGCTTGCCGGAACGGCGCCAGGTGTACTGGGCGTACGCGGCGTCACCGATGCCCGGCACGTCCTTGATCGGGGAGATGTACTCCTTCTCCCCCTTCTTCGGTGTGGGCTTGGCCGTCTCGGCGTACTTGCCGCTGCCGTAGTCGAGGTCGTAGGAGTTCTGGGCCATGGTCCGGCCGGTCTTGGCGCCGTCGCCGCGGTGCTGTTCGACGCGTACGTCGACCTCCCGGCTGCGCCAGTATTCGCCGAACGAGATGCGGCGGTTGACCCAGTTGCAGGTGAAGGAGAGTGTGTAGTCGGAGTCCCGGGAGTTCTTGGCCACCGTCGCCTGCGGCACGAGACGCTCGGCCTCGCTCTTGGGCAGCATCGAGCACACGTCGAGCCCCGCGGCCGCCGCCGACACGGGCGGCTTGACCGGCTTGGTCCCCGCCGAGGGAGTGGAGCGGGCGACCGTCCCGTACACCAGGTAAGCGCCCGCGCCGCCCGCGATCAGCACGACCACGGCGACGGCCACCACCGGCAGGATCCACGACCTGCGCGGCGGGCGCGGCGGCGGCCCCGGCGGTCCCGGCGGCATGGTCGGCTGCTCGAACTGCCTGCCCGGGATCCGATAGGGGTTGGTCGGCGGCTCGAACGCGCTACCGGGATTCACGAGGGACTCCTGGGGTTGCCCTGACTCAGGGGAAAACATGCTAGTGACACCACTTGCAAGGCGCTTGCAGAGGCTCAGTTGTTCAGCGTCGCGGTGACCACACGCGCGGACTCGATCGCGGTCTTCCTGTCAGCCGGCGAGTTCGGCGGAACATCCTCGCGGTGCAGGATGACCTCGCCCACGAGATTACTCGCGCGGAAGAGCAGGGTGCTGTCCGATCGGCCGGATTCGACGCTGCTCATATAGAACTCGAAGGAGTCCTGGACGAACGCCGCCTCCCCCACACCGGGCACGTCGGCCAGGGCACCGGTGGTCTTGCGAAACACCGTGCCCTTCCCCGCGGCGCGGCTGCCGTGCTCGCTGTCGAACCGCAGCCGGGCCACGGCGGGGCCGCTGTAGTCGGCGTCGGGCTGTTCGGCCCTGGTCCGTACGGTGATCGAGCGGGTGATCTGGGAGCCGTCGCGCACCTGCCACACGCACTCGCCCGCCCTGGTGCGTACCCGCTGCACCGTGCCCTTCAGCAACTGCCCGGCCCGCGCGTCACCGATCAGCCCGCACGGGTCCGGGGCGGAGGCGAACCTGCCCGTCTCCTTCGGCCCGTTCAGTACGGCCAGGCCGTACCAGCCGCCCACGCCCACCACGGCGACGGCGGCCAGCGCGACGGGCACGAGCCACCATCGGCGCCGGCCGGCGCGGGGGGCGGGCGCGCCGCTCAACCGCTCGCCGAGCTGCTCGGCCGTCGGCCGGGCCGCTGGGTCCTTGGCCAGCATGGCCATCAGCAGCCCGCCGAGCTCGCGCCCCGCCCTGGCCGGGAACGGCGGTTCGTGCAGCAGCACCGCGGCGGCCACGGCGGCGGGCAGGGCGCGCTCGAACGGCGGCCGGCCCTCCACCGCGGTGTAGAGGCTCGCGCCGAGCGACCACAGGTCGGAGGCGGGGCCGGCGGCATGCTCGTTCAGCCGTTCGGGCGCCATGTAGCCGGGTGAGCCCGCCGTGCCCTGCCGGTCGGTCCGGCCGCCCATCGGGGTGGCGATGCCGAAGTCGGTGAGCATGGCCGAGCCGTCGGCGTCGAGCATGATGTTGGCCGGTTTGACGTCCTGGTGCAGGATGCCGTGCGCGTGCGCCACCCACAGCGCCGACAGCACCTGGAGCCCGATGCGGGCCACGGTCTCCGGCGGCAGCGGGCCTCGTTCCCTGATGATCTTGTCGAGTGAACGCCCGGCGACCAGGTCCATGACGATCCACGGCTGGTCGCCGTCGAGCACCACGTCGTGGATGAGCACGATGGCGGGGTCGCGCAGCCGTCCCGCGGACCTGGCCTCGTGAATGGCCCGGTCGGCGAACTCGGCCCGCTGGCGCGGCGTCAGCTCGGCCGGCAGCCGCAGCTGCTTGACCGCGACCTGCCGGTCGAGCGTCTGGTCGAGCGCCCGCCACACGGTGCCCGCGCCGCCTTCGCCGAGCCGCTCCACCAGGCGGTAGCGGCCGGCCAGCAGATAGAAGTCAGCCTGCACTGCGCAACGCCCGCTCGCTGGCCCGCGCGGCCTTCAACGCGGACTGCTTGATGTCCTCATCGGTGGGCTTGGTGGTGAGCGTGGTGTATTCGACGCTCACCACCAGGTTCGCCAGGCGGTAGTAGATGTGAGCGGAGTGCACCCGGCCCGAGGGCCCGGTCAGCTCGAAGGTGAACGCCTCCTCACCGACGCCGGTGAGCGCGCGGACCGGAGTGCGCTTGGCCTTGAGCGAGCCCTTCACCCCGATCTCCGGCCAGGTCCAGTCGACCTCGTTGTACTTGGCCCAGTAGCGCTGCTGGTTGCCCAGCAGCGTGTGGGCCGTCACCGGGGTCATCGACCAGGGGTCGGCGGTGTCGGAGTCCTTCTGGAGCTGCAGTCCGACGCCGGTGCCCTGAACCGGCCAGCCGCACTTGGGGCCGACGTCGTCTGAGCCGGGCTGCGGCTTGGGCGGCTGCTGGGTGCGCAGGAGCTCGCCGATCTCCGCCTGGGCGATCAGCGAGCACACGTTCATGGGGACGGTGAAGGCCTCCGGCACCTCACCCTGATTTTTCAGGACATTCAGCACCACGTATGTACCGCCCGCACCGACCACGAGCACCGCGGCCGCCGCGGCGGCGATCCAGCCGACCGCCCTGCCACGGGGCTTCACCCTGGCCGGCGCGGTGATGTCGTGATGCGTCGCGAGCCGGGCCGTCCGGCCCGCCGCGACCTCTCCCAGCGCGTGGATCGCGGCCCGCACGTCAGGACGGGCCGCGGGGTGACGCGCCATCATGGCGGCGAGCACCGGCCCGATCGGGCCGCGCGCGACCGGAGGCGGCTGCGTCAGCGTGGCCTTGATCCGCTCGGCCGGCGAGCCGCCGTACGCCGGCCCGCCCTCGGCGGCCGTGAACAGCGTGGCCCCCAGCGACCAGACGTCGCTGGCCGGGCCGCCCGGCTCGCCCTCCAGCCGCTCGGGCGCGATGAACCCCGGCGAGCCGATCATCAGCCCCTGCTCCGTCAGCGTCGCCTGCCCCTCCTGCCGGGCGATGCCGAAGTCGGTGAGCACCACCCGGCCGCTGTCGGTGAGGAACACGTTGCCCGGCTTGACGTCACGATGCTGCAACCCCTGCGCGTGCGCGGCGGCCAGGGCGTCCAGGACGGCCGCGCCGATCCGGGCGGCCTGCTCCTGCGGCATCGCCCCGCGCTCTCGGACCGCTTCCGCGAGCGTACGGCCCCGCAGCAGCTCCATGACCAGCCACGGCCGCTCGTGCTCGACGATGACGTCGTGCAGCGCGACGATGCCCGGATGCCGCAGCCGGGCGGTGGCCTGGGCCTCGCGGACGGCCCTGGTGACGAGGTCGCCGCGCACCTTGGCGGGCAGTCCGTCGGGCAGCGTGAGCTCCTTGACCGCCACCTCGCGGTCGAGCATCTCATCCCTGGCCAGCCACACCCTGCCCATGCCGCCGCTGCCGAGCGGCCGCAGCAGTGAGTAGCGGCTGGCGAGTCTTCCCCCGGACATAAACGGAAGGGTAACTAAGGATCAAGGTGAACAGTTATTCGTTCGCAACGGGTAACTGTCGGTCTTCCTCTCTATGGTCTTGGTTCGTGGATCCGGTTCAAGGCACTCTCGACGAGCTCGGCGCACCGCTGAGCGACGTCACGTTCGTCGTGTTCGACCTCGAGACGACCGGGGGCTCACCGGCCGATCACATGATCACCGAGATCGGCGCGGTCAAGGTGCGGGCGGGCGAGGTGCTCGGCGAGTTCTCCACGCTGGTCGATCCCGGCGGGCCGATCCCGCCGTTCATCTCCGTGCTGACCGGCATCACCGACGCCATGGTGGTGGCCGCGCCGCGCATCGAGTCGGTGCTGCCGGCCTTCCTGGAGTTCATCCGCGGCACGACCCTGGTCGCCCACAACGCGAGCTTCGACACCCGCTTCGTCAAGGCGGCCTGCGCCGCCCACGGATATCCCCCGCCGGCCAACCCGGTCGTCGACACCGTCGACCTGGCCCGCCGCGTGCTGACCCGTGACGAGACGCCCAACGCCAAGCTCGCCACGCTGGCCAGGTTCTTCCGCAGCCCGACCGATCCCTGCCACCGCGCCCTGCAGGACGCCCAGGCCACCGTCCACGTGCTCCACGGCCTGATCGAGCGGGCCGGCTCCTTCCAGGTCAACACGCTCGAAGAGCTCAAGTCCTTCGTCCGCGCCCCCACCCCCGAGCAGCAGCGCAAGCGCCACCTGGCCGATTCGGTGCCGCACTCCCCCGGCGTCTACCTCTTCGAGGACGAACGCGGCGAGGTCCTCTACATCGGCAAGAGCACCAATCTGCGCAACCGCGTCCGCTCCTACTTCACCGCCAGCGAGACCCGCCCGCGCATCCGCGAGATGATCGGCATCGCCGAACGCGTCCGCCACATCGTCTGCACCACCGCCCTCGAAGCCGAGGTACGCGAGCTACGCCTGATCGGCGGCGCCAAACCCCGTTACAACCGCCGGTCCCGCTTCCCGGAGAAGGTCGTCTGGCTCAAGCTGACCGACGAGCCGTTCCCCCGCCTGTCGATCGTCCGCGAGCTCAAGGACGACGGCGCCGCCTACCTCGGCCCGTTCTCCAGCAGCCGCTCGGCCGACGACGCCCGCATCGCCCTGCACGAGGCGGTGCCGCTGCGCCAATGCACCCAGCCGATCAGCCTGCGCACCCACCGCGCGGCCTGCGTCCTGCATGAGATGGGCCGCTGCGGAGCGCCGTGCGAGGGCAAGGAGAGCCGGCTCGACTACGCGCTGCACGCCCAGGCCGCCCGCCGGGCCATGACCCTCGACGCCTCGGCCGTCTTCTCCGCGGTGTCGGCCCGCATGGAACGCCTCTCGGTCGAGCAGCGCTACGAGGAGGCGTCCATCGACCGCGACCGTCTCGCGGCCTTCGTCCGCGCCGCGGCCCGCATGCAGCGCCTCACGGCCATCACCCGCATCCCCCAGATGGTGGCCGCGAGTCCGGCCTTCGACGGCGGCTGGGACATCCACGTCGTCCGCTACGGCCGGCTCAGCGCGGCCGGCGTCATGCCGCGCGGCGCCCACCCCGTCCCCTACGTCGAGTCCCTCGTGGCCACGGCCGAGAGCGTCATCCCCGGTCCCGGGCCCGTCCACGCGGCCAGCGCCGAAGAGACCGAGTGCATCCTGCGCTGGCTGGAGTCGCCGGGCGTCCGCCTGGTGGAGGTCGAGGGCGAGTGGAGCCTGCCCGCCCACGGCGCCGCCCGCCACAAAGCCCGCATCGACCTCGCCTACCGCGGCCTCGATCAGGGCCGCTAGAGTTGGCCCATGGTCACGGCTATCGTCCACATCAACGCCGAGGTAGACCGCATCCCGGAGGTCGCCCAGACGATCGCCGAGATCGACGGGGTCAGCGAGGTCTACTCCATCACCGGCGAATACGACCTGCTGGCGATGGTGCGGGTGGCCGCCTACGAGCAGATCGCCGAGGTGATCCCGGGGCGTCTCAACAAGGTGGCCGGCGTGCTCCACACCGAAACCCACATCGCCTTCCGCACCTATTCCAAGCACGACCTTGATGCGGCGTTCTCCATCGGCTTCGGAGAAAGCGACTAACCCGCCCCACCCCATAAAACCTTTTTGATCTTTTACGGCTGGCACGGTGGGCCCCCATGCGGGTGCGGGGCTGGGCTCTGTCCAGGGATACGGTCCTGAGGTGTCCGGGGCTGGGCGCCGTGACGAGACGGTGAGACCGTGGCTTCCGGCGGCTTCTCGCCGCACGGTATGGAGAAGTCATGACGTACGAGATTCGTCCGATCGGGGTCGTCCAGTCGTCCTTGGTGGATCGCGCGAGCGCTCCGAAGCAGGGTGTGGACGGTGCTCCCGAGGCTTGGCTGATGTTCGATCCCGTTATGGCGGATGGGATTCGTGATCTTACGGTGGGCGATGAGGCGTTCGTCCTTACGTGGCTGCATCTCGCGGACCGGTCCGTGCTGGCCGTACATCCGCGCGATGATCCGCGGAACCCGCTGACCGGTGTCTTCAGTACCCGTTCCGCCGACCGGCCCAATCCCGTCGGTCTGCACCGGGTTCGGGTGCTCGCGGTCGACGGGCTCGGGGTGCGGGTGGCCGATCTGGAGGCCGTCGACGGCACCCCGATCGTCGACGTGAAACCTGTCTTGGACGCAACGCGCTAGGGGCCGGCCGCGGTCAACGCGCCTGATCTCAACGGATCGGGGCGTCCAAGATGGTCTTGATCTGTTGAGGAGCAAGGGCGGCGCGATAGGCCTCTACCTCATCGAGGGTGATCGTCCTTCCCTTGCCCCTCGTCGTAGCACCAGGACCTCAAGGCTTGGACCACGGGTGGTCAGACGGCTCGGCCCAGGAAGGCGAGGAGCTGCCGGTGCGGGGGTGCGTCTTCGGTGGTCTGGATCTCGGGGTCGAACACGCCGGGGATCCGGTAGGCGTCGATGCCCATGGAGCGCATCGTCACCAGGAGGTCTCCGCACAGTTCCTCGTCGACCAGGGATTCCTGGCCGGTGGCGACCGCCAGGTCGGTGCCGTGTACGAGGATCTCCGTCAGGTGGACCACGGCGGCCAGCGGTCCGGGGAGAGCGCCGAGGGAGATGTGCACGGTCCGCCGCAGCGCATCGGGACGGCGCCACGCGGAGCGGTCGGCCGCCGCGGCCTTCTCGTAAGCGCCCACGGGGTCCGCGCCCAGCCAGTCCGCCTCGTGGTCGGCACCGGGGTCGGTCCCGTCGAGCTCGGCGGCGAAGATCCGCATGCCGCCCACGACGTGGTTGAGCAGCGTACGGACGTCCCAGCCCGCGCACAGCGTGGGCCGGTCCCACTGATCGGCGGCGATGCCGGTGACGATGGCGGCCGTCATGTCGGCGGCCTGTTCGATCTGGTCGACTACCTGGCTCATGCCTGATCCCTTCGTAAGCTAACGAGCGTAAGGTTACATCATTGAACTAACGGATGTAAACTCATTGCATGAGTAGTGAGACGCACCGCACACGGAACAGGCGCGGCGAGGGTTCCCGGCTGCGCGGCGAGATCGTCGCGGCGGCGACCGCGCTCCTGGAGCAGGCGGGCAGCGAGGACGCGATCACGCTTCGGGGGGTGGCTCGCCAGGCAGGGGTGTCCGCCCCGTCGATCTACGCCCACTTCGCCGACCGCGAGGAGATCATCGGCGCGGTGGTGGCGCAGGCGTTCACCGAACTCGATGAGGCGCTCGTCACGACCGTCGAGGGCGAGACCGATCCCGCGCGGCGGTTGTGGAAGCTGTGCGAGGCGTATCTGGACTTCGCCGAGAGCAAGCCGCACCGCTATCGGGTGGCGTTCGGCAGACACAGCGCCGCCGACCCCACCACCACCGGCTCGGCGGCGCGGCTGGAGGATCTGTCGGGCGGCCAGGCATTCACCCGGCTGACCGAGGCGGTCGCCGACTACGCGAAGAGCGACCGCGCGAAAGAGGGCTACGCTGCGAGCCGGTCGCCGCAGGTCGCGGCCACCGCCCTGTGGGTGGCCCTGCATGGGTACGCGTCGTTGACCGCGAGCGTCCCGCTGTTCCCGTGGCCGGATCGGCGGGAGATGCTCAGCACGCTGCTGGCCTCCCTGGCCCCCACCCCATCGGAACCCGCATAGCTCGCGGCGCCCCGTCCTGGCCACGGCAGAGCCACGGGGGCGCACAAAAGAGCGGGCCCGGACGGAAGATCCGTCCGGGCCCGGAGATGAAGAGGAAGAACTACCGCGTCAGCGTATGGTCATCGCCGGCGCCGACAGCCGCGTGCTCGTCTTCATGCTCATGCCCGTGCCCATGCCCCTCGTCGAGAGGGATCTTCTCCCCGCCGTACGCCTTGGACATGAGGGCGCGCAGCTTGCCGAGCGGGCCGCGCATCCCCTTCGGCGGGATGCCCGAGCTGTCGGGCGCGACCGGCAGCATCAGCACCGGCTCCTTGCCCCGCACGTGCGCCTCGATGTCATCGTCCGGCGGCGTGTGGAGCTCGATGTACTCGCCGTGCGGCAGCCGCTTGATCACGCCGGACTCGACACCGTGCGAGACGACGGCCGCGTCGTAGCGCTGCAGGCCGAGACACGTGCGATAGGTGATCACGTACGCCAGCGCGGGCAGTACGAAGATCAGCACCCGCCCCACGTACGTGGTCATGTTGAGGCTGATCTGGAAGTTCGCCGAGATCTCGTCGTTGGCGCCGAGCAACCAGAGCACGCCGTAGAACGTGATGGCCGTCATGCCGATCGCGGTGCGGTGCGGGTTGTTGCGCGGGCGGTCGGCGACGTGGTGCTCGCGGTGATCGCCCGTGACCCAGCGTTCGATGAACGGATAGAGCGCCAGGCCCGTCATGATGATGCCCATCGGCACCAGCGCCGGGATGATGACGCTGAGCGGCAGTGTGCCCGCATGGGACGTGCCGAACAGGTTGATCTCCCACGGCACCATGATGCGCAGCGCGCCTTCGAGGAAGCCCATGTAGAAGTCGGGCTGCGAACCGGCCGACACGTCGGCGGGCGTGTAGGGCCCGAACAGCCAGATCGGGTTGATCTGGGCGAACGTCGCCATCCCGGCCACCACCGCGAACGTGAACAGGAAGTACGCGCCCGCTTTGGCCATGAAGGCCGGGTAGAAGGGCGCTCCCACCACGTTGTGGTTGTTGCGGTTCTTGCCGGGCATCTGGGTGTGCTTCTGCGTCCACATGAGCACCATGTGGGCGGAGACGAGCGCCAGGATGATGCCCGGGATGAGCAGGATGTGCAGCGAGAAGAACCGGGCGATGACATCCTCACCCGGATATTCGCCGCCGAACAGGAAGAACGTGAGGTACGTGCCGACGAGCGGCAGCGAGATCATCACGCCCTCGGTGATCCGCAGACCGGCACCGGACAGCAGGTCGTCAGGCAGGGAGTAGCCGGTCAGGCCCTCGAGGAGCGCCAGCGTCAGCAGCCCGACGCCGATCAGCCAGTTGAGCTCGCGCGGCTTGCGGTAGGCGCCGGTGAAGAACACGCGCAGCGCGTGCACCGTCATGCCGGCCACGAACATCAGGGCCGCCCAGTGGTGCATCTGCCGCATGAGCAGTCCACCCCGGACGTCGAAGCTGAGCTCCAGCGACGACGCGTAGGCCTCGGACATCATGACGCCCTTGAGCGGGGCGTACGAGCCGTCGTAGGCGATCTCCCCCATGCTGGGCTTGAACCAGAACGTCAGGAACGTACCGGTCAGCAGCAGGATGACGAAGGAGTAGAGCGCGATCTCACCCAGCAGGAACGACCAGTGGTCGGGAAAGACCTTGCGGAAATTGCGCTTGAGGAAGTTGGCCGCGCCGAGGCGCTCGTCCAGGAAGTTGGACGGGCCCACGATGGCCTTGGGAACGGTGGTCAGCTCGCTCATGCCTGGCCTCCCTTGGACCTGGCCTCGGCTTCCGCGTCGCCGCGCTCCCAGTAGCTGGGACCGGGCGGCACCTTGAAGTCGCCCTGGGCGATGAGGAATCCCTCGCCGTCGACCGTGATCGGCAACTGCGGCAGTGGCCTGGCGGCCGGGCCGAAGATGACCTTGGCGCCGTCGGCGGCGTCGAAGGTCGACTGGTGGCAGGGGCAGAGGATGTGGTGGGTGGTCTGCTCGTAGAGGGCCGCCGGGCAGCCCACGTGCGTGCAGATCTTGGAGTAGGCCACGATGCCGTCGTGCGTCCAGTTCTGGTTGACGCCCGACTTGATCTCTTCGGGGCGGAACTTGATCAGGATCAGCGTGGCCTTGGCCAGGGCGTTCAGGTCGTGCTCGTAGCCCTCGGGCACCACCGACAGGATGCCGCCCGGCGAGTTGAAGTCGGCCGCGCGGATCGGCTGGCCGGTGCCCTCGACGACGAGCCTGAGCGGCTTGCCCTCCTTGGTCTTCTCGCCCCAGACCGTGTGCCGCAGCGTCTTGTTGAAGGCGGCGCCGGGCATCTTGGAGTTGTCCAGGTCGCGCAGCAGCACCACCGGGAGCAGGCCCAGCGGCGCGGCCGCGAGCAGCAGCGTGCGGCGCATCAGCTTGCGCTTGACGAAGCCGCTCTCGTTGGCGCCCTGCACGAAGGTCTCGGCGACGTACTCACGGTCGTCCTCGGCGGAGACCATGGGGTGGCGCTCCTGGACCAGGGAGTACTTGGGCATGATCATGCGGACCCAGACCACGATGCCGCAGGCCAGCCCCAGCAGCGCCAGCGTCAGCGTGCTGCCGAGCGCGAGGTTGGAGACACCTGTGCTCTCCGGGCTGCCGACCTGGAAGTAGACGTAGGAGATGATGAACGCGATGCCCGCGACGAAGGTGACCGCGAAGCAGAGCGTCGCGATCCTCTCGCCCTTGCGCGCCTTCGTCTCGTCCTGCAGCGTGACGCCCGGGACGTCGACCTCGGCTTCCGCCGTTTCGGGGGTGCCGAGCATCGAGGTGCCCGGCACGGGAGTGCCGATGACGCGCTTGGGAACGCGCTCGTCCGGCTGCTCGATCTCGTGCTCGTTGTCTGTCATGACTTCTGTCGCTTCTTCGCGGTGATCCAGATGGCTGCGAGGGCGAGGGCACTGAGGCCCGCTATCCACGCTACGAGACCTTCGGTGACCGGGCCAATACGTCCGAGGCCGAAACCTCCAGGGTCCTTCTGCGCGCGAACCTGGGTGATGTAGGCGATCATGCTGCGCTTCTCTTCAGGCGTGATCGTCGAGTCGTTGAAGACCGGCATCGCCTGCGGGCCGGTGACCATCGCCTCGTAGATCTGAGTGGGAGACGCCTGGTTCAAGTTGGGGGCGTACTTCCCTCGGGTCAGTGCACCGCCCGCGCCGACCCAGTTGTGGCACTGGATGCAGTTGGCGCGGAAGAGCTCGCCGCCCTTGCCCGCGTCGCCGAGCTTGGCGTCGACCTGCTCCTGGCCGGGCACCTGCGGGCCGCCGCCGAGCGACTGCACGTAGGCGCCGAGCTTGCTGATCGCATCCGGGTTGACCCAGTCCGGCAGCGGCTTGCGCGGCGCCTGGGCGCCGGAGTCGGCCGCGGGCATGCGGCCCGTGCTCACCTGGAAGTCGACGGCCGCGGCACCGACGCCGATGAGCGTGGGGGCCTTGCCGGAGATGCCCTGCGCGTTGAGCCCGTGGCAGCTGGAGCAGTGTGCCTCGAACAGGGCCTTACCCTCGGCCACGTCGTCGACCCTGCCTGACGCGAGTGCCGCGTCGGCAGGCTTGCCCACCTGGACAAAGGCGGTGTATGCCATCCCGACCAGCGCCAACGCGAAAATCAGGACGGCGTATCTCGCGAGGGGATGCCGCCGCCAAGCGGTGATCCTAGTCACAGAGATCCCGTTCCTTAACGAATAATGTAGATGGTCGCGAAAAGGCCGATCCAGACGACGTCGACGAAGTGCCAGTAGTAGGACACGACGATCGCGCTGGTGGCCTGCTCATGCGTGAAGCGCTTCGCGGCGTACGTGCGTCCCAGCATGAACAGGAACGCGATCAGGCCACCCGTCACGTGTAGGCCGTGGAAGCCCGTCGTCAGGTAGAACACCGAGGTGAAGGCGTTCGCGGACAGGGTCGCGCCCTCTTTCGCCAGCTCGCCGTACTCGTACAGCTGACCGGCGACGAAGACCGCGCCCATCAGGAAGCTGACGAGGTACCAGAAGCGGAGCTTGCCGACCTGTCCCTTCTCCGCGGCCCACACGCCCATCTGGCACGTCACACTCGACAGAACCAGAATGATCGTGTTCGCCGTCGCGAACGGGATGTTCAGGTGAGCGCCTTCGGCCTCCACGCCCTGCATGAGGAGCGCGGGGCCCCACACGAGGCCCTTGCCCTCGCTCACCGACCGGATGGTGAAGTACATCGCGAACAGCGCCGCGAAGAACATGAGCTCGGAGGACAGCCAGACGATCGTACCGACGCTGACCAGATTGGGTCTGCGGTACGGCTGTGCTGTCGTCGTCGAAGTTATTGCGGATGCTGTCGCCACGGGCAGCATTATTGCGGCTTCTGTAGCCGGTCCGACGCACGACCCCCCCGTAGCAGCGACAAACATGCCAACAACCCAAGAAAATAGGGACAAAACGACCGCTAGAGGCAGCGGCCTGGGTATGGGGGCCGGGGCACCGGTACGATTCCAGGTGACCATATCGCTTCGACCGATAGTGAGCGCGACCGTGAGCACCGACGACACGATGAGGGTCCTCGTCTACAGCGACGACGCCGCCACCCGTGAAGAGGTACGGCTGGCGATCGGCCGGCGACCCGCCGCCGATGTCCCCTTCGTGGAGATCGTGGAGTGCGCCACCGAGCCCAAGGTGCACCAGTGGCTGGGCTCCGGCGAGATCGACGTGGCCGTCCTCGACGGCGAGACCCAGCCGGCGGGCGGCATGGGCGTCTCGCGCCAGGCCAAGGACGAGGTCTACGACTGCCCTCCCATCTGCCTGATCATCGCCAGGCGCGACGACCGCTGGCTGGCCGACTGGTCCAAGGCCGACGCCGTGGTCCCGCAGCCGCTGGAGCCCATGGTGCTGGCCGAAACCGTCGCCGACCTGATGCGCCGCCGCGCCTCGACCCGACTCAACGCGAAGTAGGTGCCTCCCGTGGATGCCCGGACGACCTGGCCCGCCCTGCTTTCGGCTCTCCTGTCAGGTGAGCATCTGACCGCCGACGAGACGTCCTGGGCGATGCGGGAGATCATGTCCGGCTCCGCGACGTCGGCCCAGATCGCCGGGTTCGCGATCGCGCTGCGGGCCAAGGGCGAGACGGTGGCCGAGGTCGTGGGCCTGGCCCGCACCATGCTGGAGCTGGCCACCCCCCTCCACATCGAGGGCCCGGTCGTCGACGTCGTCGGCACCGGAGGCGACCGCGCCCACACGGTGAACGTCTCCACGATGGCCGCCATCGTGGCCGCCGCCGCGGGCGCCCGCGTGGTCAAGCACGGCAACCGCGCCGCCTCCTCCTCCTGCGGCGCCGCCGACGTCCTGGAGCACCTCGGCATCCACCTCGACCTGACGCCCGAGCAGACGGCCCACGTCGCCCGCGAGGCGGGCATCGCCTTCTGCTTCGCCCCCGTCTACCACCCCGCGCTGCGCTTCGCCGGGCCGCCGCGTAAGGAGATCGGCGTCCCGACGGTCTTCAACTTCCTCGGCCCGCTCACCAACCCGGCCCGCCCCGCGGCCCAGGCCATCGGCGTCTTCGACAAGCGCATGCTGCCGGTCCTCGCGGGCGTCTTCGCCGAGCGCGGCGTCTCCGCCCTGGTCTTCCGCGGCGACGACGGCCTCGACGAGCTGACGATCGCGACGACCTCCACGGTCTGGATCGTCAAGGACGGTGCCGCCACCCAGACCGTCTTCGACCCCGCCGTCCTGGGCATCCCCCGGGCCGACGCGGACGCCCTCAGGGGCGGCGACGTCGGCTTCAACGCCCAGGCGGTCCACGACCTCCTGCGCGGCAAGACAGGCCCGGTGCGCGACGCCGTGCTCCTCAACGCGGCGGCGGCCCTGGTGGCGCTGGACGGGCCCGGCGACGACCTCGACGCGGCCATGATCGACGCCTACGCCCGCGCCGCCCAGGCCGTCGACTCCGGCAACGGCTCGGCCACCCTGGACCGCTGGATAGCGACCAGCCGCTCCCTCCGCCCCGCCTGACACGCCGACTCGCTCAGGAGACCGCTGACACGTCGGCTCCCTCAACAGGCTACTGGCGACGTCGGCCCGCTCAGCAGGCCGCCACGAGGGCGTACGGGAGCCGTCAGTGGATGTGCATCGTCGGTGCCGCCTTGAGCGAGCTCCACTTGAGCCATTCCTTCCAGCTCTCCTGCCAGTGCCCCCACCCGTTGGTCGGCTCCAGCGGACGGGGTGTGCCCGTGATGATGATCGGGTCCCCGATCAACGTGTTCTTGATGAACCAGGCCGCGTTCTCCGGGCTGACGTTCACGCAGCCGTGACTCACGTTCGAGTAGCCCTGCGAGCCGACCGACCACGGCGCGCTGTGAATGTACTCGCCGCTGTTCGAGATGCGTACGGTGTTGTAGACGGTCAGCTGGTAGTAGCCCGCCGACCCGGGCCCGATGCCGGGTGAGGTCATGACGGTCACCGGCTCCCTGGACATGGCCAGGTGGACGCCGGAGGTCGTGTAGTACTTCCAGGCCCCGCCCTGGCCGGCGCTCATCGGCATGGTACGGATCTTCTTGCCGTCGCGGCGGACCGTCAGCACGTGGACGTTGGTGCTGCCCTTGGTGATCTGCTCACGGCCGATCCTGAAGTTGAAGGCGAAGTCGCGCTTGCCGTACACGCCTTCGGCGCCCCGTACCCCGGCCAGGTGGGCTTCCAGGCGGACGTTGGTGTGGGCGGGCCAGTACTTCACCGGCCGGAAGTCCACGTGCCGGTCGTCGAACCAGTGCCAGGCGCCCTCGACCGGCTTCGAGCTGCGGATGGTGAGGTTGCGCTCGACCGCCACCCGGTCGGTGATCGGCCGGTCGAACGTGATCATGACCGGCATGCCGACGCCGACCGTCAGGCCGGTGTCGTACCTGTTGGGCGTCACCGTCTCGAGGTCGAAGAACTTGTCCGCCTTGACCGTCGAGAACGTGCTGGTGGTCTCGGCCGTCCTGCCGTCGGCGCCGGCGGCGAGCGTGGTGACCGTGTACGTGGTGCCCGGCTTGGCGATCCGGGTGCTGCGCCAGCTGGTGCCGTCGGCGCTGAGCACGCCCGGCAACTGGCCCGCCTTGCCGCCCTGGATGCGGACGCTCTTGAGCGTGCCGGACTGGGCGGCGACGACTACGGTGTGGTCTGTAGGGATATTTTCGGATTTGTTGAGCGGGTTCACCACCACCGTGGCCCCCGCGGCCGGCGTCCCCGCCCCGGCCACGGCCGGGCTGCCGACCGCCCCCGCAGTCGCACCCCCGGTGGCGCCCACCGGGCCGGCGGTTCCGGTAGTGCCGGTCTCGGACCCCGAGCACGACGCCAGCAGAGCCAGGGCCAGCAGTCCGGCCGATCCATGAGCCAAGCGCCCCACGTGCACTCCCCCGTCCGAGATCGCTCCATTCCCCTCACTTATTACCCTGAGTGATTGATTCGTCACATCCGCCCCCCGACAAAGAACAGCAAAAAGCGGGCGCCCCCTCCCAGAAGAGGACACCCGCCGCAAGCCTCGCTGTCAGTGCGAGAAGTTACCCCGGTAGTACTGGAACACGAATCCGATCATGGCCATGAGGATCAGGAAAACGCCGATCAGGAACATCCAGAACCCGATCACGAACCCGGCGAACGCGAACGCCGCCGCCAGGCACAGGAACAGCGGCCACCAGCTGCTCGGGCTGAAGAAGCCGATCTCACCGGCGCCGTCGCTGATCTCGGCCTGCTTGTTGTCCTCCGGCTGGGCGCCGATGCGCCGCGCTGTGAACATCAGGTAGTAGCCGATCATGAACGCGAAGCCGACCGAGATGGCCATGGCCGTGGTGCCGACCGGCTCTCCGTGACCCGACTCCGCCTTGGTCCAGAACCAGTACGCGATGTCGACACCGGCGAAGAACAGGCCGCACAGCAGGAACAGCCAACCCTGAACCTTCATCAGGCCTCGACCTCCTGGGGCCTCTTGGCGGACACGTGCGGGTAGTGCAGGTCGAACGCGGGACGCTCGGACCGGATCCGCGGCAGCGAGGTGAAGTTGTGCCGCGGCGGCGGGCAGGAGGTCGCCCATTCGAGCGAGTTACCGTAGCCCCACGGGTCGTCGACCGTGACCTTCTGCCCGGTGCGCGCGGTCTTCCAGACGTTGTAGAAGAACGGCAGCACCGACAGGCCGAGCACGAACGCGCCGACCGACGAGATCAGGTTCAGGTCGGTGAAGCCGTCGGCGGCGCTGTAGTCGGCATAGCGGCGTGGGAACCCGATGACGCCGAGCCAGTGCTGGATCAGGAACGTGGTGTGGAAGCCGATGAACAGCAACCAGAACTGCACCTTGCCCAGCTTGTCGTCGAGCATCTTGCCGGTGAACTTGGGCCACCAGAAGTAGAAGCCCGCGAACATCGCGAACACCACGGTGCCGAAGACCACGTAGTGGAAGTGGGCCACGACGAAGTAGGTGTCGCTGATCTGGAAGTCGAGCGGCGGCGAGGCCAGGATGACACCGGTCAGGCCACCCAGCAGGAAGGTGATCAGGAAGCCGATCGAGAACAGCATCGGCGACTCGAACGAGAGATGCCCTCGCCACATCGTGCCGATCCAGTTGAAGAACTTCACGCCCGTCGGCACCGCGATGAGGAACGTCATGAACGAGAAGAACGGCAGCAACACCTGCCCGGTCGGGAACATGTGGTGCGCCCAGACCGTGATCGACAGGCCGGCGATCGAGATCGTCGCGGCCACGAGGCTGATGTAGCCGAAGACCGGCTTGCGGCTGAAGACCGGGAAGATCTCACTCACGATGCCGAAGAACGGCAGCGCGATGATGTAGACCTCCGGATGGCCGAAGAACCAGAACAGGTGCTGCCACAGCAGCGCCCCTCCGTTGGCCGCGTCGAAGACGTGGGTGCCGAGCTTGCGGTCGGCCTCCAGAGCCAGCAGCGCGGCGGCCAGCACCGGGAAGGCCATCAGCACGAGCATGCTGGTCAGCAGGATGTTCCAGGTGAAGATCGGCATCCGGAACATCGTCATGCCCGGCGCGCGCATGGTGATGATCGTGGTGATGAAGTTCACCGAGCCGAGGATCGTGCCCAGGCCCGACAGCGCCAGACCCATGATCCACAGGTCACCGCCCATGCCCGGCGAGCTGATCGCGGTCGACAGCGGCGTGTAGGCGAACCAGCCGAAGGAGGCGGCGCCGTTGGGGGTGAAGAAGCCCGACACCGCGATGATGCTGCCGAACAGGTAGAGCCAGTAGCTCACCATGTTCAGTCGCGGGAAGGCCACGTCGGGGGCGCCGATCTGCAGCGGCATCAGCTCGTTGGCGAAGCCGGCGAACAGCGGTGTCGCGAACATCAGCAGCATGATCGTGCCGTGCATGGTGAACAGCTGGTTGAACTGCTCGTTGCTGGTGAACTGCAGCTCCGGCTGCGCCAGCTCGGCCCGCATGATCAGCGCCATGATGCCGCCGATCAGGAAGAAGGCGAACGACGTGATCAGATAGAGGTGACCGATGATCTTGTGATCGGTGCTGGACATCCACTTCACGATCACCTGGCCCTTGGTAACGGGCCGGGCGGTCGTCGGGAGTGGCTCTTGGATGGCGGTCACTGGGCACTCCCAGCCTGGGTCGCGATGTACTGGTCCCACTCAGCCTGCTTGACGAGCTTCACCGAGAAGAGCATGCGGCTGTGGTCGACGCCGCACAGCTCGGCGCAGCGACCCGCGAAGACCTTCGGGTCGTCGAGCGTGAGCGTCTTGATCTCGAAGAAGCGGCCCTTGTTGTCCTTGGCCAGGCCGGGGATGACGTCACGCTTGAACAGGAACGCCGGCACCCAGAAGGAGTGGATGACGTCGGGTGACTCCAGCTCGAACTCCACCGTCTTGCCCATCGGCAGCACGAGCTGCGGGCCCGACTTGTAGTCGCTCACGGGCTGGCCCACGACCGGCTTCAACGTCTTGCCGTTGACCGTCGTGGTGAACCGCCAGCTCCACTGGAACGCCTCCACCTTGACCTTGACATCAGGGTGGCCGGAGAGCACCTGCAGATCCCGGCTGTCGCGCGCGGTGAAGAAGAAGAACACCGAAACCATGACCAGCGGGATCAAGGTGTAGAGCATCTCGATCGGCAGGTTGTAACGGACCTGCGGCGGGAGCTCGGCCTTGGCCTTGCGCTTCACATGGAACACACACGCCCAGATGATCAGGACGATGACCACGGCGCCCGTGGCGAGTGCGGCGACCCAGGCCCCGTTCCAAAGATTCTGGACGATGTCGCCCTGGCTGGTGATGTGCTCGGGAAGCAGTCCCTTGGACCAATCGGCCTTGGGAATGTCATTAGCACATGCCGTAGCGGAGGCCAGCAGCAACGCCAAAGCGGCGGCTCGCGGCACTCTGCGCCGGGCCAACGAACGCCGTGTCGAACGGCGGGTCGGACTCACGGATCGCCTACCCCACAGATGAAGCCCAGGAGTCCTCCTGGGCGCTCGTATGTCTAAAAGCACAGCTGATTGGAGACACATTAGCGTGCAAGAGCCCCGCCCTCCTGCGCGCCCCCTCAATGGTGGACCGCAAGTGGGACGATGGGTCTCGTGGCGTACTTTGACGCGGCCTCGACCGAGCCGCTCCACCCCCAGGCCCGCGAAGCGCTCCTGGCGGCGATCGATGTCGGCTGGGCCGACCCCGCGAGGTTGTACGGCCAGGCCCGCCGTGCGCACCTGCTGCTGGAGCAGGCCCGTACGGAGGTGGCCGAGGCGCTCGGCGCGCGTCCCGACGAGGTGTCGTTCACCTCTTCGGGCACGCAGGCGGTGCATCTCGGCGTGCTCGGCACCCTACACGGCAGGCGGCGGGCCGGACGGCACCTGGTGACCGGCGCGGTCGAGCACTCCAGCGTGCTGCACGCCGCCAGCCTGCACGAACGCGGCGGCGGTACGGTGGAGATCGTGGGGGTGGATCTACGCGGACGCGTCGACCCGGCCGCCTTCAAGGCCGCCGTGTCCAGGCCCGACACGGGCCTGGCCTGCCTGCAGACGGCCAACCACGAGGTCGGCACACTCCAGCCGGTGGACGAGGTGGCCGCCGCCTGCCAGGAGCACGGCGTCCCGCTGCTGGTCGACGCCGCCCAGACGGCCGGGCGGCTGCCGATCCCGCAGGGCTGGTCGGTCCTGACCGCGAGCGCCCACAAGTGGGGCGGCCCCGCCGGGGTGGGTGTGCTGGCGGTGCGCAAGGGCACGCGGTTCCGGTCGTTCCTGCCGGAGGACGAGCGCGAAAAGCGCCGGGTCCCCGGGTTCGAGAACGTGCCGGCCATCGTCGCCGCCGCGGCCGCCCTGCGCGCGATGACCGCCGAGGCGGTGCGGGAACGTTCCCGCCTGTCCGCGCTCGTCGACAAGATCCGGCGGACCGTGCCGGAGATCGTGCCCGACGTGGAGGTGATCGGCGATCCCGTCGAGCGGGCGCCTCACATCGTGACCTTCTCCTGTCTCTACGTCGACGGCGAGGTGCTGCTCACCGAGCTGGACAAAGCCGGATTCGCGGTATCGTCCGGGAGTTCATGCACCGCTAGTACGCTTCGTCCATCGCACGTTCTGGAAGCGATGGGCGTGCTCACGCATGGGAATGTCCGGGTGTCACTGCCCAGGGGCGCTTCCGCGGCCGAGGTCGACAGGTTCCTCGCCGTGCTGCCCGATGTGGTGCACCGAATCCGGCAGGACGCAGGAGTCGCATGACCGAGGTTATTCAGCCGTCATTGACGATCGACGCGCTCGGGAAGAAGTGCCCGATTCCGATCATCATGCTCGCCGAGCAGATCAACTATGTCCCGCTCAACGCCGTGATCGCCGTCCTGGCCGACGATCCGGCCGCGTTCACGGACGTCCCGGCGTGGTGCCGCCTGAAGTCCCACCGCCACGTGGGCTCCTACGAACTGCCGCAGGGCGGCTGGTCCATTCACGTACGCCGCAATTACTGACATCTGGTACGTACGGCATAAACGGCGTAAACCATCCCAAACGGGTAATAACCCCTCGGAGCCCTATCACCGACCTCCGGGGGGAAGAGACATGACGGATGGACACCCGCACGAGACCGCCCGCGACGTGATGAGCGAGGGCGTGGAGTGCATCCCCGCGCACGAGACGCTCGACCGGGCCGCGCAGATGATGCGCGACAACCAGGTGGGAGCGCTGCCGGTCTGCGTCGACGACCGCGTGACCGGGATCATCACCGACCGCGACATCGTGGTCAAGTGCGTGGCCGAAGGACGTGACCCGGCCTACATGCGGGCGGGCGACCTGGTGGTCGGGCTGGTCTGGGTGCCGGTCGACGCCACGGTCGAGGAGGCGCTCCAGCTCATGGAGCAGCACCAGATCAAGCGGCTGCCAGTGATGGAGGACATGCGGATCGTGGGCATGATCTCCGAGGCCGACCTGGCCAAGCACCTGCCCGACGATCTGCTGGCCGAATTCGTGCACCGCGTCTACGCGGGCACCTGACCGTCCGGCCAGGAAGAGCACCGCCCCGCCGCACTGATCGTGCGGCGGGGCGGCTCGCGTTCGGTCGCGGTGGTGCGTGTCAGGCGTGGTGGCAGTGGACGAGGCCCGCGATCTCCTCGGCGGCCCCGGCCCCGTAGGCGGCGCCGAACCGCGCCACGAACGCCTTCTGCCCCAGCTCGTACTCCTGCCCGCCGACCCGCTCCAGCACGTGCGTGGCGGTCAGGTTGCCGAGCTGGCCGCAGCGCTCCAGCGACAGGCCCCAGGCCAGACCGGACAGGAAGCCCGCCCGGAAGGCGTCGCCGACGCCGGTCGGGTCGGCCTTGCCCGCCTCCGGCGCGGGCGCGACCTGGATGGACGGCTCGCCCGCGCGGTCGATGACGGCGCCCTTGGGGCCGAGCGTGGTGATGCGGACGCCCACCCGGTCCAGGACCTCGGCGTCGGACCAGCCGGTCTTCTGCTCGATGAGCCCCTTCTCGTAGTCGTTCGAGAACAGGTAGGCGGCGCCGTCGACCAGGTCGCGGATCTGCTCGTCGGCCATGCGCGCGAGCTGCTGCGAGGGGTCGGCGGCGAACGGGATGCCGCGCTGGCGGCACTCGTCGGTGTGACGCAGCATGGCGTCGGGGTCGTTCGGGCTGATCAGGACCAGGTCGAGCCCGCCCACGCGGTCGGAGACGGGCCGCAGCTCGATGCGCCGCGCCTCTGCCATCGCGCCGGTGTAGAACGAGGCGATCTGGTTGTGGTGCTCGTCCGTGGTGCACAGGAAGCGAGCCGTGTGGTGGTTCTCGGAGACGTGCACGGAGTCGCAGTCCACGCCGTGGCGCTCCAGCCACGAGCGATAGTCGGCGAAGTCCGAGCCGACCGCACCCACGAGGATCGGGGTGAGCCCCAGGCACCCCATGCCGAAGGCGATGTTCGCCGCGCACCCACCGCGGCGGATCTGCAGGTCGTCGACCAAGAAGGAGAGTGACACCCGGTCAAGCTGCTCGGCGATGAGTTGTTCGCCGAAGCTTCCTGGGAAGGTCATCAGATGGTCGGTCGCGATGGAGCCGGTGACGGCGATGCGCACGGGATTCTTCTTCCTCGTTGTCAGCAAGCCAATAAGCCCAAACGAGGATACGCGAGGAAGGACGCGAAGGCCCCGCGCGCACGAATGCGAGCGGGACCTCACCCACTCCGAACTAGTCGAGGACTAGTTGAAGGAGTCGCCACAGGCACAGGAGCCGGTGGCGTTGGGGTTGTCGATGGTGAAGCCCTGCTTCTCGATCGTGTCCACGAAGTCGATGGAGGCGCCCAGCAGGTAGGGGGCGCTCATCCTGTCGGTGACCACGCTGACGTCGCCGAAGTCGGTGACGACGTCGCCGTCCATCGAGCGGTCATCGAAGAAGAGCTGGTAACGGAGACCGGAGCAACCGCCCGGCTGCACGGCCACGCGCAGCTGCAAGCCCTCTTCGCCCTGCTGCTCGAGCAGAGCCTTGACCTTGGCGGCGGCCGCGTCAGTCAGGATCAGGCCCTGCGTCGTGGTCTCGTTGCTCTCAACCGTCATCTGCTGACTCCCTAACCCGGCTGTCTGTTTACGACGTCCTACTAAGACGCTACCAACACATCCCCGGTGCTACACATTCCCTGCCCCCTGGACCCCCGGAATAAGCGCTACGCCCCATATGTCATGATGAGTATCGTCAGTTCGACGATAAGGGGGTATGGCCATGGCCACCCAGACTGGGCTGCCGCTCTTCGTTCTCGGCCGGGACGCCGATCCACACAGCGAGAAGGGGGTCGACTGTCCTGGTGAGCTGCCGCCCGCCTCCGATCCGAACCTGGTGGAGCGGGCGCGCAAGGCGAAGGAGGCGCTCGGTGACCGGTTGTTCGTGCTGGGCCACCATTACCAGCGTGACGAGGTCATCCAGTTCGCCGACGTCACCGGCGACTCCTTCAAACTGGCGCGGCAGGCCGCGGCCAGGCCGGAGGCGGAGTTCATCGTCTTCTGCGGCGTGCACTTCATGGCCGAGTCCGCCGACATCCTGACCGGTGAGACGCAGAAGGTGATCCTGCCCGACCTGGCGGCGGGCTGCTCGATGGCGGACATGGCCACCTTCGACCAGGTCGAGGAGTGCTGGGAGGCCCTGGAGGACGCCGGTCTCGCCGATCGGGTGATTCCCGTCACGTACATGAACTCCAGCGCCGACATCAAGGCGTTCTGCGGCCGGAACGGCGGCGCGGTCTGCACCTCCTCCAACGCCAAGCGGGCTCTGGACTGGGCCTTCGAGCGGGGCGAGAAGGTGCTGTTCCTGCCTGACCAGCATCTCGGCCGCAACACCGCGGTCCTGGAGATGGGCATGTCCCTGGACGACTGCGTCGTCTGGAACCCCCACCGCCCGAACGGCGGCCTCACCCAGGAGCAGCTCGACCGCGCGCGGATGATCCTGTGGAAGGGCCACTGCTCGGTGCACGGCCGTTTCACGGCCGAGTCCGTCGATGACGTACGGCGCCGCATCCCGGGCGTCAACGTGCTGGTCCACCCCGAGTGCCAGCACGAGGTGGTGCTCAAGGCGGACCACGTCGGCTCGACCGAGCACATCATCAAGTTGCTGGAGGCGGCCCCCGCGGGTTCGAGCTGGGCGATCGGCACCGAGCTGAACCTGGTCAAGCGGCTCGCCGTGATGTTCCCCGACAAGAACGTCTCGTTCCTCGACAAGACGGTCTGCTACTGCTCGACCATGAACCGGATCGACCTGCCGCACCTGGTGTGGGCGCTGGAGTCGCTGGCGCTCGGGGAGGTCGTCAACCAGATCACGGTCGACGACGACACCGCCCACTGGGCCAGGGTCGCCCTCGACCGCATGCTGGCCCTCCCTTAGCACCACGGGCTCCGCTAGTCACCGAAGGCGTAGACGACCCGGACACCGATCGACAAGGTCTGGTGTCCGGGGCTGATCGACCCCCTCTCCTCCGCCGCGAGCGTGGCGAACGCCAGCGGCTGCGGCCCGCCCCTCAGCTCCTCGGTCACCGAGACGACCCGGCCCAGCGGGCGCCCGGCCAGTCCGGCGTACTGGGCGGCCTTGGCGGCGGCGTCGCGGAACGCCCGTACCCTCGCCTCCACCAGCACCCCGGCGGGGTCGGACAGCTCGAACGAGACGCCGTTCAGCCGCGCCTCCTCGCCCACCGCGGCCACGGCGTCGATCACCCGGTCGGCCCGCGACAGGTCGCGGACCAGCGCCTCGACGCCCTGCGCGGCCCTGTAGGCAGCCACCTTGGGGTAGACCTCGTACTCGGGGCCGAGGGAAAGCTCGCTGGTGCGCAGGTCCTCAGGGGCGATGTCGGCCCCTATCAGCGCCTCTGTGAGCCGGGCGGCGGCGGCCCGGACGGCCGCGAAGGCTTCGGCGGCCGAGGTCCTGCGTACTTCGACGCCGGTGTTCAGCCGCATGACGTTCGGCGCGGCCGAGACCGCGCCCTCGCCGGCGACGGCGATCTGCTCGTGCTCCGTTTCCACGCGTACCCCCTTGGGTCCGTAGGATCGGCAGGTTCGTCAGGGCGTCCCGCGGCTGTAGCGCAGGCCCATCTTGTCGAACTCGGCCTGCTTCGCCGCGGTGGCCAGCACTCTGCTGACCTGCCCCTTCAGATCGATGACAACCGCCTCGTACCCGGCGCCCTTGGCCCGCCACACGGCCAGGTGCTGGTCATCCCACCAGCCGATGAGCCGGTTGGAGGCGAAGGGGATGGTGACGGGCGTGCCGCCGCCCGTCGTGGACCTGGCGCAGAGGGTGTCACCCGCCGTGCCGCAGTGCGACAGGAACAGCCCGCCCGACGGGGAGACGTCGTCGCCCTCCACCCAGACGGGCGAGCCCGCGCCGGTCAGTGTGCGCAGCGCGTTGCCGTCCAGGTCGTAGAACTTCATCCGGCCGCCCACCCACGTGCCGACGGCCTGCCCGTCGGCGTCCCAGAAGAAGCGCCACTCGCCCGCGCCCTTCTCCTTGATCTCGTAGACCTTGCCGGTGCCCTTCTCGACGTCGATGACGCCGTAGCCGTACTCGACGCTCTTGCCGCCCGCGTCCTTGAAGAGCGTCACCAGGCCGAGCTTGCCGTCCGGCGACCAGCGCGGCGTCGTCGGGAACACCGGCTTGACGCTGAGCTTCACCGTGCGCCTGGCGCCGGTCCGGTGGTCGATGATCGACACGAGGCCGTAGCCGTCGGTGCTGTAGTCGACGTCGGTGGCCAGCGCGCGGGTGCCGTCGGCGGCCAGCGCGTACTCGAAGTAGCGGCTGTTGAGCGTGAAGTCGTCGGACGCGGCCCGCCTGACGTAGACGCGCTTGCCGCTGTCCAGGCTGTAGGCGGCCAGTTTGATCGGGTCGGAGCCGTTCTCGCGGATCTCGACCGAGCTGCCGGGCAGCGCGATCGTCCGGGTGGTCTGGTTCGCGCTGGACGTGGGGGTGGGCGTCGGGGTCGGGCTTGGTGTCGGCGTCGCCAAGTTATCCGTTTTGTTCGTGTTGTCGGGCGTCGGCGAGGACGTGATGCCCGGGTCGGGCAGGGACGCGAGCCGTACCACGACGATGGTGCCGACCGTGGCCAGCACGAGCGTGCAGGCGACCGCCGTGGCGACGATCCACCCGGTGCCCCGCCGGCCGCCTGTCCGGGTGGGCGGCAGGGGCAGGGGGAGTTGCTGCTGGTAGAACGGGGGCGGAGGAGGCTGCTGGTACGAAGGTGCGGCGCCGTACCGAGGCACCGAGCCCATCCCCGGCGGCACGGGATTCCTCGGCGGCACGGGCCCCGAGATCACCGGCGGGACCGGACCCGAGGCGGCCACGGCCGTGCCCTGGCGCAGGAGGCCGGGCGAGGCGCCGCCGGGCCCGTGGCCGAGCAGCCGCATCAGCGCCTCACTCGCCGTCGGCCGCCGCGCGGGATCCTTGGCCAGGCAGTCCATCACCAGCGAGCGCAGCGCCGGATCCTCGATCGGCGTCACGTCGGCATCGGTGTGGATGATCCGATTGACCACCGCGGCCAGACTGTCCTGCCCGAACGGCGGCTGCCCCGAAGCGGCGAACAGCAGCGTGCACGCCCACGCGAACATGTCCGACTGAGGCCCGGGAGCCGCGTCCGTGAGCTGTTCGGGCGCCATGAACGACGGCGTCCCGATGGCACTGGCGGTCAACGACGAGGTCAGGTCGAGCGCCCTGGCGATGCCGAAGTCGATCACCCGGGGCCCGTCGGAGGCCAGCACCACGTTCGACGGCTTGAAGTCGCGGTGCACGATGCCCGCCTGGTGGATGGCGACGAGCGCGGTGACCGTACCGATCGCCAGCCGATGCAGCGACGTCCCCGAGCGCGGCCCGTCCGTGCGCACCACGTCGTCGAGCGTCGGCCCGTCGATGTACTCGCTGACGATGTACGGCAGGCGGCCGAACAGCCCCGTCTCGATGACCTGGGCAGTGCAGAAGGGCGCGACCCGCCGCGCCATCGCCACCTCGCGGACGAACCGCTCCGACGCCTCGTGGTCCCCCGCCAGGTCCGCGCGGAGTAACTTCACCGCGACCCGCGCGCCGTTGGCGGCGGTCGCGAGGTAGACGGTCCCCTGCCCGCCCTCGCCCAGCCGCCCCGACAAGGTGTACTCCCCCACCGACGCGGGATCCCCTGGCCGAAGGGCCGCGAGGTCCGGCATTGTGCAACCCCCATATATGGCGTCTTTTCCGCCATTCTGGTGGGTTGCAGCGCTCCTCGTCAGCCCATCAGCGCACGTACCTCCCGAAACACCTCGCCCAGCCACCCGAGGCGCCCAGGCGGGTTGCCGGTCAGCCGGAGGAGCCGGGTGCCCGATCGCGGCGGACGGCGGCGGCGATCGGGGCAGAGGCGGCGAGGTGGATTCGGCGGGCCGAGGCGGTCAGGTGGACGAGGTCGGCGTTCAGTTCGGCGGCCAGCCGCGCCTGGCCGCGCGCTCTCCCGCGCGAGCTGATCACGGTCACGGGCACGTCGGGGAAGGCGTGCCGGGCCCTGACGCGGCGCAGGTCGGCGGCCATGTCGTGCCGGGCGAGCCACTCCCCCGCCGCCGCGGCGAGCACCCGGCCCTTACGGTACGCGCGCCCGTGGTCGGGCAAGCCGTTGACCATCCGATGGACGGCCGGACCCGCCAGCAGGGCGAGCGCGGTCGCCCCCCACGCGCTGCCCAGCGCGGGCAGCCACGGGCCGACCGCCCTGCCGAACGACGAGGCGCGCCGGCGGCGGACGTCGCGGCTCGGGTCCACGAGCACCAGCCGGGACACGTACATCGGATGCAGCCGGACGAACGCCTCCGCGTGCCAGGCGGCCACCGAGTGGGCGACCACGGTGACCTGTTCGGGATGGGCGGGAGCGAGGGCGGCCAGGCGGGCGGCCTCGCCGTACAGGGTGGGCGGGGTCGGCGAGGCGGGGCTGCGGCCGAGACCGGACCGGTCGAAGCGGACCACCCGATGGCTCCGCGCCAGCTCGGCGGCCACCCGATCCCAGTGGAACCACGCACCGCCCAGCCCCGCGCTGATGAGCACCACCGGCCCCTCCCCCTGAACGACCACGTGCGCCCCCGCGCCCCCCACCACCCCGGAAACCAGACCGCCGACCAACCACCCGCCCGAAACCGGGCCGCCGTCGACCGGGTCATCGGCCACCAGCAGCCGGAGTGCGACGTACACCAGCCATATCGCCGTCAGCGTCGCCTGCGCGCGCTGCGCCACCCCCGCCAGGTACCCGCCCGCGATGGCCGTCAGTGTCAGCGCGGTGGCGCCCAGGGCGGCGCCGGTGATGAGCCAGGCGCCGCACGCGTTCCAGCACCGGCTCAGCAGGGCCATCGCGGCCAGTACGGCGAGCGTGGCGAGGACGCCGGTCACGGCGTGGACGTGGTGGGAGAGGGACAGCGGGGTGAGCTCGCAGACCGGATCGCCCAGCGCGGCGCAGTCGAGCGGGAACAGCCCGCCGGCGATCACGAGGACGCCGAACGCCGCCAGCGCGAGCCAGCCGGACCACTCGCGCCGCACCCTGTACGTCACCGCCACGCCGAGCACGATCGCCAGGCCCGACAGCACGTCACTGGTCCTGAACAGGCGCGTCGACGGCTGGTCGCGCGCCGCCAGCTCGCCGACCAGGCCGTCGGTCCTGTCGACCAGCGGGCTGGTGAACTGGCCGGGCATCCACGCGCTGTACAGCACGGCGGCCACGACGAACGCCGTGGCCGCGAGCACCAGCAGTCTTCGCTCCACGCGATCATTAGATCACCCGGTGCGATCAGAGCCCGGGGGCACTCCACACCGGGAACCAGCGGCCGAGATCCTGCTCCAGCGGCAGCTCGCCCTCCAGCGCGCCTCTGGCCTGGAGTTCCAGCGCGTTGTCGCGGTGCTGGCCGGACAGGGGCGCGAACGGGTAGAACGTGCCTCGCTTGTACAGGTAGACGACCGCCAGCCGCCGGCCGTTGGCGTCGGCGAACGACACCAGCGAGCAGAGCAGCGAGGGGCCGAACCCGGCGCCCTCCATCGAGGAGTTGACCGCGTGGAGCTCGGTGACCAGGTCACTGACGTCGTCGGGCGAACGGCGTACCAGGAGCCAGGTGTAGCCGTAACTGTCGGAGGACTTGTCGACGCGGTCGCCGAGCAGGTCGTGCACGTCGCGTTCGAGCGTGGCGAACGCGCCGCCCTCCGCCGCGCGGAAGCACACCGAGCCGAGACCGGTGGGGACGAGACCGGTGGCGGCCTGCAGCGTCACCGCCGCGGACGGCAGCGCGAACAGCGCGTCGAGGTTGGGTTGTACCGGCTTCGACCGGCCTAGCAGGGTGTCGAGCCAGCCCATGCGGTTTTAGCCCCTTCCGAGCTGGGCGGAGATCCTGGCCAGTTGCTCCAGGCGGCGCTCCAGCGGTGGGTGGGTGGAGAACAAGTTGGCGATGGAGGTGCCCTTGGCCAGCGCGGGGGCGAAGTAGAAGGCGTTGAACGGCTCCGCCTCGCGCAGGTCGCGGCTGGGGATCCTGGCCATGTCGCCGGTGACCTTGGTCAGCGCGCTGGCCAGGGCCGACGGCCGCTGGGTGAGCAACGCGCCCGCCCGGTCCGCGGCCAGTTCGCGGTAGCGCGACAGGGCGCGGGTGAGCAGGAAGCTGATCGCGTACACGACGATCGAGACGAGCATGATGATCAGCCCGATCGGCAGGCCGCCGTTGTTGTCGCGGCTGCGGCCCAGGCCGGTGTACAGGGCGAACCTGGTCATCAACCCGGCGACGATGCCGAGGAACGAGGCGATCGTCATGACCGCCACGTCGCGGTGGGCGACGTGCGACAGCTCATGTGCCAGCACGCCCTCCAGCTCCTGGGGCTCCAGGCGGCGCAGGATGCCAGTCGTCACGCAGAGAACCGAATTCTGCTGGTTGCGGCCGGTGGCGAAGGCGTTGGGGACATCGGAATCCGCTATCGCCACCCGGGGCTTGGGCATGTCGGCCATCGCGCACAGCCGGTCGACCATGCCGTGCAGCTCGGGAGCCTCTTGCGGTGAGACCTCGCGGCCGTGCATCGCGAACAGCGCGATGCGATCGGACAGGAAGTACTGCACGAGCAGCAGGCCCCCGGCGAACACCAGCACGACCAGAGCCTGTACGCCGACGGCGATCAGGACGCCCACGAAGGCCACGTAGAGCAGCCCGAGCAGGAACATCGTCACGACCATACGGCTGGTCAGGCCGCGGTCGGGCGCGAACCGCGTGCTGCTCACGGCTAGCCCGGGATGAGACCCTGGTCGCCCAGCATCTCCCGGACCTCCTCGATCGAGGCGTCCGCGGGGGGAAGGATCAGCTCTGACGGCTCAAGGCTGTCGTCGGGAAGCGACTTGCCCACGTGGCGAACCTTGTCGAGCAGGGCGTGCAGCTTGACCCGGAAGCTCGCCTCGTCGCCGGACTCGATGGCCGACTCGAGCTCGGTGTCGAGCTGGTTCAGCACGGAGATGTCCTCGGGCGAGATCTCGACCTGCCCCTCGCCCATGATTCTGACGATCATGCGCCCTCCCCAGGCTGGCGCAACTGCTGCGTCTGCGACTGCGGCTGCTGCTGGGGCGCGGCCTGCTGGCCACCCTGACCCGGCTCGATGGCGCTCTTCGGGGCGGGACCCTGGCCGAGCTCGGCCTTCATCCGGGCCAGCTCCAGCTCCACGTCCATGCCGCCGCCCATGCGGTCGAGCTCGGCCTGGATGTCGTCGGTGCGGGAGCCGCTGTAGTCGTCGAGCGCGCCGCTGGCGAGCAGCTCGTCGATGGCGCCGGCGCGGGCCTGCATCTGCGCGGTCTTGTCCTCGGCCCGCTGGATCGCGAGACCGACGTCGCCCATCTCCTCGGAGATGCCGGAGAAGGCCTCGTTGATGCGCGTCTGCGCCTCGGCCGCGGTATAGGTCGCCTTGATCGTCTCCTTCTTCGTACGGAAGGAGTCGACCTTGGCCTGCAGCCGCTGGGAAGCCGTGGTGAGCTTCTCCTCCTCGGCCTGCAGGTTGTCATGCTGGATCTTCAGGTCGGCCATCTGCCCCTGCAGATTGGACCGGCGCTGGAGGGCCTCGCGGGCCAGGTCCTCGCGCCCGACGGACAGCGCCTTGCGGCCCTGCTCCTCGTAGCGCCTGGCCTGCTGTTCAAGACCGTTGACCTGCAATTCCACCCGCTTGCGCGAAGTGGCGACGTCCGCCACGCCCCGGCGCACCTTCTGCAGCAACTCGAGTTGCCGCTGATAGGAGTAGTCGAGGGTCTCGCGCGGATCCTCCATTTTGTCCAGGGCCTTGTTGGCCTTGGACTTGAAGATCATCGAAAGTCTCTTCATCACGCTCATGCGCGTCGGCCGTCCCCTTCTTAGGTCGTGCTGGTGTTCACCCAGTGCAGCGCAGCCGCCTTGGGATTACCCTACGCATAACGCACGGGGGCGTCACTAAGTTGCCGTCCAGGTAGGGTTGACGTTGTGTTGCGACGCCGTTCCCAAACCTCCGTGGACGACACCCCCGTCCCCATTGACGATCCTAAGCCCCAGGGCAAGGGTCGTCCCACACCCAAGCGCCGGGACGCGGAAGGCAGACGGCGCCAGCCGGTCACCGCGCCCAAGGACCGCAAAGAGGCCTATCGGCAGTCCCGCGCCAAGCAGACGGCCGAGCGCGAGCGGGCCCGAAAGGGCATGCTCGCGGGCGACGAGCGCTATTTCCCGGCCCGTGACAAGGGCCCGGCGCGTAAGTTCGCGCGTGACTGGGTCGACTCGCGGCGGCTGCCGAGCCAGTACTTCCTGCCGTTCTCGCTGCTGATCCTGCTGGCGACCTGGGTCCCGTGGCCGGCCGACATCCGGCCGCTGGTGCTGAGCTACGTGATCACGATCGGCTGGCCGATCATGATGATCGGCGTGCTCTTCACCTCGATCTTCGTGGCCTGGCGGATCAAGAAGCTGGTGGCGGAGAAGTATCCCAAGGAGAGTCTGCGTGGCGTCGGCTTCTACGCCGCGATGCGGGCCCTGCAGATCCGCAGGCTGCGCTTCCCGCCGCCCACGGTGCTGCCGGGTGGCAAGCCGGTGCCGCCGAAGAAGTGACGCCGGCTCAGTCCGCCGGCTCCCAGCGCAGTGTTCCGCGCACCACGCGGGGCCGCGTGCCGTCGACCGTCCCGCCCTGCTCCAGGGCGTCGGCGGTGGCGCGCAGCAGCGCGTCATAGGACGGCAGGTCCGAAGTGCTCAGCATGCCCTCCTGCGCCGCGTCCCACGACAGGGAGCCTGCTTCCGAGTCGATCAGGCCGTAGCCCTCGTCATAGCGGTCCTGGAACGGGATCAGCACGCCGGAGAACTCCGGCCCGGGGTCGAGCTCCAGATTGGTGGGGTCCTCCCGGCACATCAGCCGCCAGGCGTCGCGGATCTGCCTGGTCGAGAGCTGCGCTCCATACCCGAGGCCGAAGCCCTTCGCGCCGTTGTGACGCAGCAGCGAGGCGCGCAGGCTGTCGGGGAAGTCGATCCCCATCTGCGACTCGGCGACGGCGATCGTCCTGGCCCGGCCCGGACGGCCCAGCGTCGCGTACGTCCTGGGCGCCTTGGCCTTCAGCCACCGTTCGATGCGCCGCCACTGCCGGTCGACCGCGCGTCTCACCTTCGGGTCCAGCGGCCGGACGGTGACCGGGCGCAGCACGGGGCTGCAGTAAGGGTCGGGGAACACCGGCTTCGGCAGCCGTGAGGTCAGAGCGTCGGCCGCGAAGGACGCGACTCTGCCCGACTCGCTCACCTGCTTGAGGGCCCGATTCACGTACGGGGCCTTCTCGCTTTCCGAGATCGGCATGCCCATGAAGGCGAACACCCCGAAGACGACCGCGGTCAGCGCGCCCCACCCGAACAGCACCGCCATCGGCCGGGACCTCCCGCGCCCCGCGTAACGGGCCAGATCCGCCCTGGTCGGGCGGCCCAGGATCGGCTCGGGGCCCGCCGGCCCCGGCTCCGGCTCCGTCCTGCGGGCCCGGCGGCGCACCCGCACCGCGATCGCGGTCAGGATGGCCGCGGTCAGCGCCAACCGTACGAGCTTCAGCACGTCGCGCACCCTATCCCGAAATAGATCACCCCATGAGAGCGCCTAAGGTCGGATCTATGGAATTCCGTACCCTTGGTCGCAGCGGTCTCAAAGTCAGCGAGATCAGCTACGGCAACTGGCTCACCCATGGCTCCCAGGTCGAGGAGGACGCCGCCAAGCAGTGCGTGCAGGCGGCGCTCGACGAGGGCATCACCACGTTCGACACTGCCGATGTCTATGCCGGCACCAAGGCCGAAGCGGTGCTCGGCAGGGCTCTGAAGGGCGTACGCAGGGAGTCGCTGGAGATCTTCACCAAGGTCTACTGGCCGACCGGCCCCGGAGTGAACGACCGCGGCCTGTCCCGCAAGCACATCACCGAGTCCATCCACGGGTCGCTGCGCCGTCTGCAGACCGACTACGTCGATCTGTACCAGGCGCACCGCTTCGACTACGAGACGCCGCTGGAGGAGACGCTCAAGACCTTCGACGATCTCGTACGGCAGGGCAAGGTCCTCTACCTCGGTGTCAGCGAGTGGACGGCGGACCAGATCGCCCAGGCGCTGAAGATCGCCGACGACATGGGCTTCGACCGGATCGTGTCGAACCAGCCCCAGTACTCGGCGCTCTGGCGCGTCATCGAGCCGGAGATCGTGCCGCTCAGCGAGCGCGAGGGCGTCAGCCAGATCGTCTGGTCGCCCATCGCGCAGGGCGTACTGACCGGCAAGTACCTGCCCGGCCAGGCCCCGCCGGAGGGCTCCAGGGCGACCGACGCGAGCGGCGGCGCCGACATGATCTCCCGCTTCATGAACGACGACGTGCTCGGCCGCGTACAGGAGCTCAAGCCGATCGCCGCCGACCTGGGCCTCACCATGGCGCAGCTGGCGGTCGCCTGGGTGCTGCAGAACCCGAACGTCGCCAGCGCCATCGTCGGCGCCTCCCGCCCCGAGCAGGTGCGCGACAACGTCAAGGCGGTCGGCGTCAAGCTCGACTCCGGCGTACTGGAGCGGATCGACACCGTTCTCGGCCCGGTGATCGAGCGTGACCCCACCAAGACGGCCAGCCCGCCGAAGCGCCCATAACATCCCGGGCAGTAAAAACCCCTTGAGCGACAATGACGCTCAAGGGGTTTTTCCTTTCTCCTGGATTCACTCCGGACGCAATGACAATCCCGTGTATTCGACCCGGTCCTCGTCGAGCAGCGCCACCTGCTCGACGCCGGATTCCAGCAGCTCACCCCAGTTCTCGCCAAGCCAGGACTCCGCGTCCGCCTGGCTCGGAAAAACTTCTCGCGGCAAAGGGCGATCCGTCACCTCACCACCATTTGCATTTTCATAACGCCACCGCCATGTCATGCCATACGCTCCTTTTCCGCGGGTTCGCCGACGCACCCTCCGACGGCACTGGAACCCTACTCCCGAGCTTGGAGGTCAATCGATGCCGCGCGCATGTCGTGTGGCGACGGGAGCCGCCCTCTGAGGGGCTGACGAAGTGCGTGACGGGCGCGGAGACCGCCTCCACGGCCCGACTACTGGAGTTGGCCGCCCAGGCTCGCGTGAACGCTCAGGGGGACGTGGTGGCGATCAACGGCTACCTGTCCACCACCGCACCCCGTCCCGTCAAGGCCCTCTAGCCCCAAGATCCCCGCCCAGAGGCCCTCAGGCCGCTGAGAGCCGCAGTTCAGGCTTCGGCCCCGGCCTCCCAACCCCAAAGGCCCTCAACCCACCGAGAGCCGCAGTTCAGGCTTCCGCCCCGGCCTCCCAACCCCAAAGGCCCTCAACCCACCGAGAGCCGCAGTTCAGGCTGCGAGCCGGAGGGGCCGGGGTCTATGAGGTTTGTACGCTCAGCCCAGTGAAACTCTTTCTCGCCGGTACAGCAGCCGGCACCGGCTGGCCGGAGCCGGGCTGCCCGTGCGCCTCGTGCGCCGGTCTCCCCTCCGGCCACCGCCGGCCGTTCGAGCTCGTGGTCGACGGTGTGGTGCGCTTCCCGTTCGACGACGTGCCGCGCGGCTACCGGATCCTCGCCAACGGTCACGGTCTGGAGGGTCCCGACGGCACCCGCCTGCTGTACGCGCCCCAGGACACCACGGCGACCCCGGAGGCCCCGTACGACGTCGTGCTGGTCGATCCGCTCGATCGGCCCGAGCGGATCGGGCTCCTCCGGCGGGCGGGGCTGGTGGCCGACCGTACCCAGGTGGTGGCCGTCGGGCTGGACCACCGGGTCAGGTCCGAGGAGGAGCTGTCACGACGGCTCGCCTTGTGGCGCGTGCGGGCCGTACCGGAGGGAACGACGCTCGACACGTCCCTCCCCGCGTCCCCCGCTCCTGAACAGCCGAGGCGGGCCCTGTTGCTGGGCGGTTCCCGGTCGGGCAAGTCGGCCGAGGCCGAGCTGCGGCTGGCCGCCGACCCGTACGTCACCTATGTCGCCACCGGCTCGCGTGGTGAAGGCGACGGCGAGTGGGCGGCGCGGGTACGGGCCCACCGGGAGCGGCGGCCCGCCCACTGGGCGACGGTGGAGACCACCGACCTGGCGGGGACGATCCGCGCGGCCACGACGCCGCTGCTGGTCGACGGGCTGGGTACGTGGCTGGCGGCGGTGTTCGACGAGCACGGCGCCTGGGACGGCGACCGGGCGCCGGTGGCCGGGCGCTGTGATGAGCTGGTGGCGGCGTGGCGGGGTACGAGCCGGCGCATCGTGGCCGTGTCGGACGAGGTAGGTATGGGTGTGGTGCCCGCGACGGCCAGCGGGCGGGCGTTCAGGGACGCGCTGGGGCGTCTCAACGAACGCCTCGCCGCCGAGTCCGAAGACGTCGCCCTCGTCATCGCCGGACGCCTCCTGCGCCTGTGACACACGGGGCACGCGCGTCTCGCCGGCCCTAGTGGCGGATGGCTCTGGCGTACCAGCGGCCGTCCATGCGGTCGACGTGCAGGGGGCGGCCGAAGCAGTCGGACAGGTTCGTCGGTGTGAGGACGTCCGTGACCGGGCCGGCCGCCAGGACGCGTGCTTCACGCATGAGCATGGCGTGCGTGGTCGTGGCGGGTACCTCCTCCAGGCGGTGGGTCACCGTCACCGTGGTGAGCACCGGCCTGGTCATCGCCAGGTCCTCCACCGTCTCGATGAGGTCCTCACGGGCCGGCAGGTCGAGGCCGGCGAACGGCTCGTCGAGCAGCAGCACCGCCGGGTCCGACATGAGCGACCTGGCCACCCTGATCCTGGCCCGCTCGCCCTGGGAGCACACCCGGAACAGGCGTTCGGCCAGGTCCTTGCAGCCCACGTCCCCCAGCAGCCGCAGCGCGCGGTCCCGCTCGGCCTCGCCGTACCGGTCCCAGAGGGGGGCGCTCGTGCCCGTGTGGCCGGTGAGCACCACGGTGAGGGCGGTGGCGCCTTCCTCCTCCAGGAGTTCCTCGTCGATCAGCCGCTGGCTGGAGGCCACCAGGCCGATGTGGCGCCGCAGCGAACGCACGTCGACCCGGCCGAGCCGGTGGCCGAGGATGCTGGCCGTACCCTCTGTCGGGTGCCGTATCGCGGCGGCCAGCGAGAGCAGCGTCGTCTTGCCGGCACCGTTGGGCCCGAGCACGGCCCAGTGCTCGCCGTACTCCACTCGCCAGTCGACCGCACTCAGCAGCGACTTGCCGGCGACCCGGACTCCTACGCCTTCGAGTTCAACAACGTGCATCCGGCCACCCTAGTGGCCGCCCCCGACCGCGATCAGCGCCCGCTGGTGGGGGGCGGTATTTCTCCTTTTTACGACCAGCCCGGTGAGCCCCACCCGCCATACGAGGCCGGCGTCTGTCCAGGGGCACGCTCCTGCGGTTCACGGGGCCGGGCCCCGTAACGTGCGTCTTCTTGGCCCCGGTCCGTGGACGGGCCGACAACCGTGGGAGGAACTGGAGTGTTGGACGGGACGCGGTTCGCGATCGGAACGCTGAGTGTCTTCCCGGTCCGGGTGACACGCGTCGATCGTGGGGTCGCGGGGCGGGCGATGGTGCTGGCTCCGGTCCTTGGGCTGGTGCTGGGTCTGGTGAGCTGTTGGCCGTTGCTGCTGCCCGGGCCGCCGTTGCTGGGTGCGGCGCTCGCGGTCGGGCTGTTGGCCGTGCTGACGCGGGGGCTGCATCTGGACGGGCTGGCGGATCTCGCGGACGGGCTGGGCAGTGGTAAGCCTGCTTCTCAGGCGCTCGACATCATGAAAAAGTCGGATATTGGGCCGTTTGGCGTGATGACGCTGGTGCTGGTGCTGGTCATCCAGGTGGCCGCGTTGTCCGGGCTCGGGCCGGCCGCCCTGGTAGCCGCCTGCGTGACCGGCCGGTTGGCGCTCACCTGGGCCTGCCGGTCAGTCGTCCCCGCCGCCCGTCCCGACGGGCTCGGGGCGCTGGTCGCGGGCACGGTACGGCCAGGCGCCGCCTGGGGGGCCACCGCCACGGCCCTGGCGGCTGCCGCGGCCCTCGGCTCGATGGCCGACCACGGAATCGGTTTGATGGGGCTCGGCTCGGCGGCCGGCCACGGACTCGGCCTGGTGGCCGGTGACGAGCTCGGCTCGGTGGCGGGACACCGGATGGTCTACGTGCTCCCTCTCGGCGTGGTCGCCGGGCTCGGGGCGGCGCTGCTCCTGCTCCGCCATGCCAGACGGCGCCTGGGCGGCGTCACCGGTGACGTGCTGGGCGCGCTGGTCGAGACCGCCACGGCCGCCACGCTCACCGTCTGCGCCCTGTTCGCCTGACCGCCACCGCCTGTCGCACGACCAGGAACCGGCCGCGCCGTACGACCAAGTTCCTCCAGCATCGTGATGAGGTCTTCGCGGCGGTAGCCGAGCCTCATGGCCTCTTCCAGAAGTTCACGGGCCCGCTGCAGGAGCAGCGCCCGCCCGTCGGCGCGGCCCGCGACGCTGACGCCGCGCCCCCGCCTGAACTCCAGCAGCCCCTCATCGCGCAGGTCACGCAGGGCGCGCAGCACCGTGTTGGGATTGATGCCGAGCGCCTCGGCCAGGTCCCGGGCGGGTGGCAGCCGGTCGCCCGGCGCGTACGAGCCCTCGCCGATGGCGCGGCGGATCGCGCCGGCCACCTGCTCGTGCAGGGGACGCGCGTCGCTGAGGTCCAGAGTGAGCAACATGGTGCCAATGACGCTAGCACCAAGTCTTCATGTTTGCGCAAAGGAGATTGGTGGGATGAACCCCTGTTTGTGAGTACCTCGAAACCCTGGATAGCATCGGTTTACGTGACCACTGTGCGGCTGAACTCAGCAGATCCAGTCTCTTTCGACACCGACGCGCTGATCGTCGGGTTCCGGTCCGGCCCCGAAGGCCCTCGCCCTGCCACGGGCGCCGAGTCCCTCGACGCGGCCTTCGGCGGCAGGCTCGCCGCCTCGCTCACCGCCATCGGCTTCTCCGGCAAGCCCGGAGAGCTCGCCAAGGTGCCCGCGTTCGGCGCTCTCGCCGCTCCGCTGCTGGTCGCGGTGGGTCTCGGTGACTCCGCCGACGCTGAGGCACTGCGCCGTGCCGCGGGCGCCGCCGTCCGCTCCCTCGCCGGTACGGCCCGCGCCGCCCTGGTCCTGCCCACCGAATCGGCCGAAGCGGCCGAGGCCGTGGCGCTGGGCGCGCTGCTGGGCGCGTACGGCTTCTCCCGCTACCGCACGAACGGCGAGTCGAAGGCGCCCGTGGGCGACCTCACCGTGCTCTCGAGCGACGGGTCCGACGAGATCGCCGGGCGCGCCACTGTGCTGGCCGAGTCGGTCACACTCGTCCGCGACCTGGTCAACACGCCGCCCTCCGACCTGTGGCCGGCCAAGTTCGCCGAGATCGCCGAGCAGCGTGGCGGCGAGGCCGGGCTGACCGTCGAGGTGCTCGACGACAAGCAGCTCAAGGACGGCGGCTACGGCGGCCTCGTCGGCGTCGGCCAGGGCTCGGTCAATCCGCCGCGCCTGGTCCGCCTCTCCTACACCCACCCCGAGGCCACCAAGACGCTGGCGTTCGTGGGCAAGGGCATCACGTTCGACTCCGGCGGCCTTTCGCTCAAGCCGTCGGCCTCCATGGACTGGATGAAGTCCGACATGGGCGGCGCGGGCGCGGTCCTGGGCGCCCTGATCGGCATCGCCCGGCTCGCCCCGCAGGTGAACGTCGTCGGCTACCTCTGCCTGGCCGAGAACCTCCCCAGCGGCACCGCGCAGCGCCCCTCCGACGTCATCCACAGCTACAGCGGCAAGACCGTCGAGGTGCTCGACACCGACGCCGAAGGCCGCCTGGTCCTCATGGACGGCATCGCGCGCGCCGCCGAGGACTCCCCCGACCTGATCGTCGACGTGGCCACCCTCACCGGCGCGCAGATCGTCGCGCTCGGCTGGCGCACGGCCGGCGTGATGGCCAACGACGACGCGGTGCGCGAGCTGGTCGTCGAGGTGGCGGGGGCCGCGGGCGAGGGCGCCTGGGGCATGCCGCTGCCGGAGGAGCTGCGTAAGGGCCTCGACTCCCCGATCGCGGACATCGCCAACCTCCAGCCCGAACGCTGGGGCAGCATGCTGGCCGCGGGCATTTTCCTGAAGGAGTTCGTGCCCGACGGGGTGCGCTGGGCGCACATCGACATGGCCGGACCCGCGTTCAACAAGGGCGAGCCGCACGGCTACACGCCGAAGGGCGGCACGGGGGCCATCACCCGCACGCTCATCGGACTGGCCGAGCGGCACGCGAGCATCTGAAACAAATGAAAAGATGACGGCATCACGAACACCCCGACAAGGAGCCTGACTGTGGCCTACGACATCGTCGTCCTGGGAGGCGGCAGCGGCGGATATGCCTGCGCGCTACGGGCGGCTGAGCTGGGCAAGACGGTCGCCCTGATCGAGAAGGACAAGATCGGCGGCACCTGCCTGCACAGGGGATGCATCCCCACCAAGGCCTTGCTGCACTCGGCCGAGGTCGCCGACGAGACCCGCGAGAGCGAGGCGTTCGGCGTCAAGGCGCGTTTCGACGGCATCGACGTGCCGGGCGTCCACGCGTTCAAGGACAAGATCGTCACCCGCGCCTGGAAGGGCGTGCAGGGCCTGCTCAAGGGCGCCGGCGTGACGATCGTCGAAGGCGAGGGCCGCCTGGTCGGATCGCACCGGATCCAGGTGGGCTCCGAGGTGTACGAGGGCCGCAACATCGTCCTGGCCACCGGTTCCGCGCCCAAGACGCTGCGCGGGCTGGACATCGACGGTCAGCGCGTGATCACCAGCGAGCACACGCTGAAGATGGACCGCGTGCCCACCTCGGTGATCGTGCTGGGCGGCGGCGTCATCGGCGTCGAGCTGGCCAGCGTCTACCGCTCGTTCGGCGCCGAGGTCACGATCGTCGAGGCGCTGCCCCACCTGCTGCCGACCGAGGAGGAGTCGAGCTCCAAGCTGCTGGAGCGCGCCTTCCGCCGCCGCGGCATCAAGTACGAGCTGGGCGTCTTCTTCGAGGGCGTCAAGACCACCGACACCGGCGTGGTCGTCACGCTCGCCAACGGCAAGACCCTCGACGCCGAGCTGCTGCTGGTCGCGGTCGGCCGCGGCGCCGTCTCGGCCGGGATGGGCTTCGAGGAGCAGGGCATCGCCGTCGAGCGCGGCGCGGTCGTGGTCGACGAGCACTGCCGGACCTCGGTCTCCGGCGTCTACGCGATCGGCGACCTGATCCCGACCCTCCAGCTGGCCCACGCCGGGTTCGCCGAGGGCATCATGGTGGCCGAGCACATCGCCGGACTCAACCCGCCCGCCATCGACTACGCGGGCGTGCCGCGGATCACCTACTCCGACCCCGAGGTCGCCTCGGTCGGCATCACGTCCGCACAGGCCGCCGAGCGCGGCATCGAGATCGTCGAACAGGTCTACGACCTCGCAGGCAACCCCAAGAGCCAGATCCTCGGCACCGCGGGCGCCGTCAAGGTCATCGCCCAGAAGGACGGACCCGTCGTGGGCGTTCACATGGTGGGCCGCCGCATCGGCGAACTCGTGACCGAGGGCCAGCTCATCTACAACTGGGAGGCTCTGCCCGCAGAGGTCGCCCAGCTCATCCACGCACACCCGACCCAGTCCGAGGCCGTCGGTGAGGCGATGCTGGCCCTGGCCGGCAAGCCGTTGCACGTACACAACTAGTCCAAGCCCTCGAGATCAGAACGCGAGAGAAGATAACGATGCCGGTCTCCGTACAGATGCCCCAGCTCGGCGAGAGCGTCACCGAGGGCACGGTAACCCGTTGGCTGAAGAAGGAAGGCGAGCGCGTCGAGGCCGACGAGCCGCTCCTCGAAGTATCGACCGACAAGGTCGACACCGAGATCCCGTCGCCGTCCGCCGGCGTCCTCACCAAGATCGTCGTGGCTGAGGACGAAACCGTCGAGGTAGGCGCGGAGCTCGCCGTCATCGACGAGAACGGCCAGGCCGGCGGCGCCTCGGCGCAGCAGGCCGCCCCGGCCCCCGCCGCGCAGCCCGCGCCGCAGCCGGTGCCCGAGCCCGCCCCGGCTCCCGCACCGGTCTCCTCGATCCCGCAGCCCGCCCCTGCCCAGGCCCCGGCTCCGGCCCCCGCGCCGGCTCTGGTGCAGCAGGCCCCGGCCGCTCCGGCGCCCGTTCAGCAGGTGCCGGCCGTCTCCGAGCCGACCCCGCTGCCGTCCTCGGGCGACAGCCCCTACGTGACGCCGCTGGTGCGCAAGCTCGCCAACGAGCACGGCGTCGACCTCGACTCGATCACCGGCACCGGTGTGGGCGGTCGCATCCGCAAGCAGGACGTCCTGGAGGCCGCCAAGTCGCAGCGCGAGCAGGCCGCCGCCCCGGCCCCCGCCGTCGCTGCCCAGGCTCCTGCCGCCGCACCCGCTCAGACCGTGACGGCCCCGGCCGCCGCCCCCGAGCCCGTCGAGGTCGACACCACGCTGCGCGGCCGTACGGAGAAGATGTCGCGGCTGCGGCAGACCATGTCCAAGCGACTGGTCGAGTCGCTGCAGACCGCGGCCCAGCTCACCACGGTCGTCGAGGTCGACGTCACCAAGATCTCCCGGCTGCGCGACCAGGCCAAGGCCGACTTCCTGCGCCGCGAGGGCGTCAAGCTGTCGTTCATGCCGTTCTTCGAGCTGGCGGCCATCGAGGCGCTCAAGCAGCACCCGAAGCTCAACGCCACGATCAACAACGAGACCATGGAGGTCACCTACTTCGACGTCGAGCACCTGGGCATCGCGGTCGACACCGAGCGCGGCCTGATCGCGGCGGTCATCAAGAACGCCGGCGACCTCAACCTGGCCGGCCTCGCCCGCAAGACCGCCGACCTGGCCGAGCGCACCCGCGCCAACAAGGTGACGCCCGACGAGATCACCGGCGGCACCTTCACGCTGACGAACACCGGCAGCCGCGGCGCCCTGTTCGACACGCCGATCCTGAACCAGCCGCAGGTCGGCATGCTCGGCACCGGCGCGGTCGTGAAGCGTCCCGTCGTGATCGACACCGCCGAGGGTGAGGTCATCGCGGTGCGGTCGATGGTGTACTTGGCGCTGACGTACGACCACCGCCTCGTCGACGGTGCCGACGCGGCCCGCTTCCTGACGACCGTGAAGCGTCGCCTGGAAGAGGGACGTTTCGAGGCCCAGCTGGGTCTCGCGTAGTTCACGCGCGCCAGGGCCGAGGATGGATCGCCTTCCTCGGCCCTGGCCACTCACCCGTTACCCATCTGGGTGGTTGACGGCGCACGCTCCGAGGGAGTAACTCGACAGGAGTTCGCGCACTTCCGGAACGGCGTTGTACGGCCCAAGCCGGTCCAGAACCACCCGCGCCCGGTCGGCCGTACGGTCGCTGGCCACATCGGCCGACAGCACCGGGCGGCTTGAGCGGCTCGGCGAACAGAACGGCTTCGTCGATCCCGTACGCGATGGCGTACAGCCTGCGACAGACATCGCCCGGTTTCCAGGTGCCCGTCTCCCAATCCCGGATCTCCCGGATGAGGGACTCGCGGCTCGGGAAGTGCTGCTGGACCTCGTGTGGGGCAGCTTCGAAAAGCCGCTTGGCCATCTCCTTCTGCGACCAGTAGCGCGGGCCCTCAGCCGTACTGCCCATGCCGGTGGCGGATTGCGTGTCTTGCGCTCGCTGCCCATGGACGACACCTCGCAGGACTGGGGGCTCTCCGCTTCTCTCCCCCATTCCCACCTGTACACATGTGACTACGCAGAGTAGTTATGGAATCATGCAACCAGACCTGGATGGCTTCTACTCGTGGTACGCCCGGGACGATCTCGGTGCGGGCTCATGTGGTGTGACCAGCGAGAAAGAGCGGGCGACCGAACTGCTGGTGGGAGCCCTGAAGACGCTCTCGCCGGGTGCGAGCGGCCTGGTGCGGACAGTGCGTCTCGAGCGACGCGCCCGTCATCCGTCATACCGGCATGGCGAGGTCCTGCTGCGCACCCAGCGCGACCAGACGACCACACACGTCGTCATTTCACCGGATGACTGCTTCCGCCGCCGCGTTGCTCGCCTGTTGACCGATGCGGAGGGAGCGGGGTGACGACCTATGTGCTCGCGTTCGCCGGTGTGGGACCGTTCTGCCTCGTTGAGCACCACCCCGGAATCCGGGTGTCCACCTGGGAGACGGCCGTTTGCGGCGCGCGGGTCGTGGTCTGCGACCGCGCCGGACTGGGAGTGCTGTTCCAGTGGGAGGCCGGTGATCCCGTACATGAGGCTTGCGAGCGCACCGTGGCCGCGCGTGACCCGCACCGCCGAGGCCCGTGAGGTGGCGAGAGGAGACCGTCCCCTCCTTGAGGACGGGGCGATCATGCCGAGGTCGTCGGCGGTGAACATGTCATGGCGCAACAGGTCCAACGGCAGGTTCTCCACGCGGGACGAACGCGGCACGTCGGGCAGCTCGCCGCGCTCGACCGCGACGCAAAAGAAGGAGGGCCCGCCCCCCGGAGTGGCGGGAGGCGGGCCGGTTCGCATAGCGGGTGCTAGTAGGGGAAGACCGGGTACCCGTGGTAGCCGCCGCCGACGCAGGTGCGTCCGGTCGGGCTCAGCCAGTCAGGAACGACCACACCACCGGCGAACACGCACGCGGCGACAGTGATGTACTCGCGGGCGGCGGCCTGAGCCGTCGCGGCAAAGCCGAGTGTCAGCGCGCCCGCGGCGGCTACGGAGACGAGGGTGACTACCAGACGACGCATGTGAACTCCTATCACATAGAGTTACTGAGTCATTGCTGATAGTTTCCTCTGGGATTGCGCGCCAAACGGCGGCGAGCCATCCACGATCACCCGACTTGGCCGTGACATCCGCCCGGATTCGGCGCTCGACGGAGCCGTCGAGCTGGGAGGCCGCCGGGGCGATGTACGCGGCGTTGGACGCCGGGCCGCGCAGCGGGTTCGGCGATGCCACCGTCGTTCGGAAGCTCGGCGATGCCCCCCGACCCGCTGGCGGCGTCCGCGAAGGCGCCGTGCACGGGAACCGCAGTGGGCTGAGACTTGCGGTCCCGTCCGGGTGTCAGCGCTGGTGGAGGGCAGTGCGCAGGGTGGCCGCGGCCATGGTGATGGCGGCCTCGGCGGCGTGGGTCTCGCGCAGGGCGTTGAGCATGGCGAAGTCGTGGATGATGCCCTGGAAGCGTACGGCGGTGACCGGCACGCCCGCCTCGCGGAGCTTGCCGGCGTAGGCCTCACCCTCGTCGCGCAGGACGTCGGCCTCGCCGGTGATGACCAGGGCCGGGGGCAGGCCGGTGAGCTGATCGGCGGTGGCCCGCAGCGGGGAGGCGGTGATCTCGGCTCGCTGGGCCTCGTCGGTGGTGTACTGGTCCCAGAACCACTGCATGCCGTCCCGGCGGAGGAAGTAGCCCGTGGCGAACTGGTGATAGGAGCCGGTGTCGAAGTTCGCGTCGGTGACCGGGTAGAACAGGACCTGCTGGAGCAAGGGGACGTCGCCGCGCTCCTTGGCCATCAGGGTCAGCGCGGCGGTCATGTTGCCGCCGACGGAGTCTCCGGCCACGGCCAGGCGGGAGACGTCCAGGCCCTTGGCCGCGCCCTGCTGGACGATCCACTGGGCGACGGCGTAGTTCTGCTCGATGGCGACCGGGTAGCGGGCTTCGGGGGACAGATCGTACTCGGGGAAGACCACGGCGGCGTCCGCGCCGACGGCGAGCTCACGTACCAGCCGGTCGTGGGTGTGGGCGTTGCCGAACACCCAGCCCGCGCCGTGGATGTAGAGGATCACCGGCAGTTTGCCCTCGGCCCCGGCCGGCTTGACGATGCGGGCCTGGACGCTGCCCGTCGGACCGCCCGCGACGGTGATCCACTCCTCGTCGACGTTCGGCTTGTCGATCTCGCCGGACTGTACCTCGTCGACCGCCTTGCGGCCCTCGGCCGGCGCCAGGTCGAACAGGTACGGCGGATTGGCGGTGGCTTTCACGAAGGCGGCCGCCGCCGGCTCCAGGACCGGCTGAACAGGCTTGACGGCATCGGACATGTGGTTCTCCTCAACTGTGTCACCGTGTGATGCGCCGGTCTCCCCTGCGGAGACGACTCCGGACCATGGGCGGAGACCTCCGACGCCATGCGATTCAACCCTCCCCGCTAAACCGGATATAGCCAGCAAACAGGGCATAAAACTCTCCCCTAACAGGGGGTTATCGCGCGCATCACTCCACTCATGGGACAGGATGCCCAGCCGCGCCTCCATACCCCTCCGCGGCTCTGGCGGTCGCGGCGGCGTGCTCGTCGGCGGTCATGCCGCGGTCAGGGTAGCGCTGGTTGAGTTCGTGCTGGTCGTCAGCCCACTGCTGGTAGTCCCGCCGGACGGTCGGCTCGTCGGAGTCGACGATGTGGGCGATGTCGGCCCAGGTGACCCCGGCCAGCAGTGCGTGGTGGATGTTGGAGGGATGGCGCACGGTGCGCGCGATGCACTCCGCCAGCGCCAGCAGTTCGATGTGCTCGCCCACGGTGAGCGGAGGACGGTCATCGGCTCCGTGCCGGGCAGGGTCATAGATCCCCCGCGCCACCAGCTCCATCCGCGCGCGAGCCGATGCGTTCTTGGCGGCCAGCTCGTCGTAGCGCTCCAACTGCTGGCTGACAGGCATGTCGTAGCGAGCGTCGCGCCAAGTCGTGATGTGGTCAGGCATGGTCATGACGGCTTCTCCAAGGGGTCGGGTGTCGGCTTCAAGAGGACATCGATGGGGAGGTTCGATCAGCTGGCACGAGATGGAACGCCTGGCGGTGATGCGGTACACGCGGTTCCAGCACCTGGCACCGGATGGCACGCCTACAAGGCAGACACGCGCTCCGCGTGTCACAAGATCCGTCAACTTCAAAGGAGCGAACGTGCGCCGACTTCTCCTCATCGTCCTTACCGGGTTAACCATGGTGATATCCGTGGCGATGGCAGCAACGGCCGCCCAGGCGGCCGACTTCCCGTTCACGGCGATTCGTAGCAACGCCATCGTGACACCCGCCAGGTGCATCGGCCCCTTCAACGGTGGCACGGCCGACGGCACCTCGATAGTGCTGATGGACTGCGGTCAACGCTGGCACGGCTTCGCGCCCGTCGCCAGCACGACGGACAACTCGATCCGTCACTCCAGCGGCAAGTGCCTCAGCCTGGCCAACACCCAGAACCCGGCCCCTGTCGGCACCCGGCTGGTGCTGCGGAGCTGCGTCAACTTCGCCGCAGGTGATCAGCAGTGGACCTTCGTCGCACTGCAGCCCGGTGCCCCTGACGGCGTATGGTTCCTCCGGCAACACTCCGGCTTCTCGTGCGTCGGCCCGGCCAACGGCAGCACAGCCTTCGGCACCCAGCTGGTTACGCAGAGCTGTGCCCTTGGCCCCACACAGCAGTGGCTGCTAGAGGGCTGGCCGGGCAGCTTCGGCTTCTCCTACGACGATGGAACGACCCCCTGACCGGCCAGGGATCGGACGATCGATCATCTACCTGCGCGTACTGACGAGCACGAGCACGAGCGCGCCGCAATGCCGGTCGAAGGCATCGCGGCGCGCTCGTGAGTGAGTGAGTGAGTTCCGGTTCCTGAGCAGGTCTACCGCAGGTCAGCGCTTGACGTATCTGCTCTAGCCTGGTGGTGATCAAGCCGAGGGAGAGCTCTTGCGTAGGACGATCGGGTGCCTGCTACTGACGCTGCTCCTGACCTCCTGCAGCTGGTCCGACCGTGTTTCGCCCGGCGCGTTCGAATGGCGTGCTCGAGGGTTGGCGGCGAGCTGGCAGGGCTCCCCGATCGACCAGGCGTGGCGTGCGGGCTTCGTCCCGCTGGCAGGGCTCGACGTCGTGCCGCGATGGGAGCGCATACCCGCCTGGGCGGCTCTGAGTCTGCACAACGGCGCGTGGGCCCTGGACGCCGAGTTACCCGCGGACTCTCCGGCCCGCGTGCCGCTGCGTTGGCCGGACGGCTCAGTCTCGGAGGTGCCGCTCATCACCGCCGCGACGGCGTACGCGCGGCTCAGCGAGCCGGCCGACTTCATCGACGAGGAGTGCCCGCGTAAGGGCTGCCGTCGGCTCCGGATGACCGGCGTCGAGCTTGGGGAGACGGCGCTGGCCACCAGCCGGGGCACGATCCGGGTGCCTGCCTGGCACTTCACGGCCAAGGGGATCAAGGAGAGGTTCGTCGTGGTGGCCGTTGATCCCTCGGCCACGACCCCGCGTCCCCATGCGGTGAAGGGGGGCCGCGAAGAGGTGCGGAGCTTCGACCCCATGCCTGGCAATCCCAACGAGCTGCTTGTCAAGTACGGGTACGGCAGTTGTGACCGCGTGCACGGTACCCGGGCCTACGAGACCGACGACGTGGTGGTCGTGGACGTGGACGAGGAAGGCTCCGGCGGCATGTGTAACCTGATGCTCCTGCTCGGCCGCGCGACCGTCACGCTCAAGCGGCCGCTCGGCGATCGCGTCGTGCTCGACTCCGGTAGCGGGCTGCCGGTCCTGCGGGGCGGCAGAGTTCCTTTCTGACCAGCACCTCAGGTGGACGGCCAGCACGTGATGTTCCGGCGGTCGTGCGGACCTCTGAAGATCGCGTGATGACCGTCCTCAACCGGCATCGCGGCCGCGATCACGCATAAGCGCGCTCTTCGATTCTCTTGCGATGGCCTCTTGACGTGGGCCGATGTGCATGGGGTACATTCCTCCCCAATAGTCTGGGAAGTTCCCAGATAGTAAGGGAGCCCAAGTGGAACAGCGCGGGGGAAGCCCTCAGCTGCTGCGCCGGATCAACGACCGCGCGGCGCTGCTGGCTCTGCTCGATCGAGGGCCGCTGACTCGATTGGAGCTGGATTCGCACATCGGCCTGTCGAAACCGGCGACAGCCGACCTCCTGCTTCGGCTGGAGAAGAGTGGTCACGTACGGCGCGCCGGGCTCCGGGAGGGCGGTAAGGGACCGCGCGCGCAACTCTGGGCGGTCAACGGCGCGCTGGCCTACGTGGCGGCGGTCGATCTCACCCCGCGCACGCTGGACATAGCGGTGTCCGACATCTGCGGAGAGATCGTCGCCGAGCACCGATACCGTCCCGTCGAGGAGGCCGACCTCGATGCCGATGATCTGTGCCGTGCGGTCTCCGTCGCCGCCGCCGAGGTGGGCCTGACCACCGGGCAACTGCACAAGGTCGTCGTGGGAGTGCCCGGTTCCGTGGACGCGCGCACCGGGCACCTGGGCTTCGCCCCGCACCTGCCGCCGTGGCAGGGCTTCGACGTCCTGGATCGGCTGTCAGGATCGCTCGGCACGTCGGTGGCCGTCGAGAACGACGTCAACCTGGTCGCCCTCGACGAGATGGCGGTCGGTCAAGCCGTCGGGGTCGACGACTTCGTGCTGATCTGGATGGGGCGAGGGATCGGTGCCGCGGTCGTCTCGGGCGGGCGGTTGTTAAGAGGCTCCTCCGGTGGCGCCGGCGAGATCGACTGGATGCCCTGCCCGCCCTCCGGCGTAACCGGTGGCCGGCGCATCGGTGACGTGCTCGGCACCAAGGCGGTCCTGGAGCTGGCCCACGCGCACGGACTCGCCGGAGACGATCTGGACAAGCTGCTCGCGCAGGATCTCGGCACGGACCCGGTCGCCCGCTCGGCCTTTCTCCATGACCTGGCCCGCCGGGTGGCGCTGGCCGTGGCAGGTGTGGTGTCCGTGATCGATCCCGAGCTGGTGGTCCTCACCGGCGATATCGGCCGGGCCGGCGGCAGCGTCCTGTGCGGCCTGGTCACCGAGGAACTGGGCGGACTCGTCCTTCCCCGGCCGAAGATTCAACCGAGCCTGCTGACCGGTAACCCGGTCCGCTCCGGCGCGCTGCGGCTGGCATTGGCCGGAGCGCGCGACGAGGTGTTCGCCATCCATTCCTGACGACAGCCTCAACCCCTTGACCTGACCATGGCGGCGGGTCAGCAGTTCACCCCCCTTGGAGGGTTTCGATGCGACGAATCTGTGTCGCGGCGGCGTGTGCGGCATTCGCACTCCTGGCGAGTGCGTGTGGCCCGGAGACGAGCTCATCGGGGACGGCCAATGCGCCGAGCGCCGGCGAGAAGGTCTCCCTGAGCGTCTGGAGCAAGTTCAGCGGTCGCGAGCTGGGCGTGCTCCAGAAGGTGCTGGACGGTTTCCAGGCCAAGCACCCCAACATCACTGTCAAGAACCAGGGAAGCCAGGACGACGACAAGGTCGCCCAGGCGATCAGAGGAGGAAACCCTCCGGACGTCGCCATCTCCTTCTCCACCGACAACATCGGCCAGTTCTGCTCCGGCGGCGCCTGGCAGGACCTCAAGGCCTACATCGCCCGCGACAAGGTGGACCTGAACCAGCTTCCCGCCGCCACCCGCGCGTACACCGAATTCAAGGGCACACGCTGCGCGATGCCGCTGCTCGCCGACGTCTACGGCCTCTACTACAACAAGGCGATGTTCGCCAAGGCCGGCATCAGCGCGCCACCGAAGACGATGTCGGAGCTGTTCGAAGCCGCCAAGAAGCTGACGGTGGTCAACCCCGACGGGTCCATCAAGGTCGCCGGCTTCGTGCCCACGATCGGCTTCTACGCCAACCACGTGCAGATGTGGGCGGCGAGCTGGGGCGCCCAGTGGGCGGGCCAGGACGGAAAGTCCACGCTCGGCACCGACCCGCAGTGGCAGGCGATGCTCGAGTGGGGGAAGAAGTTCACCGACTTCTACGGGCGCGACAAGCTGGCGAAGTTCACGGCCGGTCTCGGCCAGGAGTACTCACCGGACCATGCCTTTGAAAAGGGGCAGATCGCGATGGCGATGGACGGTGAGTTCCGCACCGCCTTCATCGAGGCCGAGGCGCCCAAGCTGGACTACGCCACGGCTCCGTTCCCGGTCGCGGACAACAAGCCCGACCTGTACGGGGGCGGCTACACCACAGGCACGATCATCGGGATTCCCAAGGGCGCCAAGAACGCCGGTGCCGGCTGGGAACTGCTCAAGTACCTGTCGACGGACCCCGGTGCTCTGCAGGAACTGGCCCATGGCCTCAAGAACGTCCCGTCCACGGTCCCCGCGCTGCAGGACCCGACGCTGCAGAAGGACGTCCACTTCAAGACCTTCCTCGACATCTTCGCCAACCCGAACCTGGCCACGAACCCGGCCAGCGCGAACGGCGGCGCCTACCTCAAGTCCGCCGAGGACTTCGCCATCGCTTATCAGAGCGGTGGCGCCACCGACCTGAAGGCGGGACTGGCCAAGACGGGCGCGCAGATCGACGCCGACGCGCAACTCGGCAGCTGACCACTGATGACCGCCGCACCGCACACCACGCACGTGGCCGGATCCAGCCTCACCAGGTGGATCCGGCCGCGGCCGGGACACTGGATACGGCCGCTGGCCTTCATGGCACCGGCGCTGGCCGGATTGGCGCTGTTCGTCGTCTACCCGCTCCTCGCGCTGGTCTACTACTCCTTCACCCGCTACGACCTGCTCAACACTCCGGTGTGGGTCGGGCTGCGCAACTACGTCTTCCTCCTCTGGGGCGATCCGCTGGCCCGGAAGGCGGCCTACAACACCGTGTGGCTGGTGGTCGTCATCACCGTGCTCCGCCTGGTCTTCGCCACCGGGGTCGCGGCCGTGCTGGTCCGGGTCAGAAACGGCGCGGGGTTGTTCCGGACGCTGATCTACCTGCCCGCGCTGGCCCCGCCGGTGGCGGCCACCCTGGCCTTCACCTTCCTCTTCAATCCCGGCACCGGGCCGGTGAACACGGTGCTGAGCTGGTTCGGCGTCTCCGGGCCGCTGTGGTTCAGCGACCCCGCGTGGGCCAAACCCGCGCTGACCCTGCTCACCCTGTGGGCCTCGGGCGAGCTGATCATCATCATCATGGCGGGGATGCTGGACGTGCCCGGTGAGCTCTACGAAGCGGCGTCGCTGGACGGCGCGGGCTCACTGCGGCGGTTCTGGCACGTCACGCTTCCGGCGATCACGCCGGTGCTCGTCTTCGGAGTGATCAACTCCATCATCCTCGGGCTGCAGTACTTCACCCAGGCGGTGGTCGCGGCGTCGGTGGCCTCCGGGTCGGCCGACATCGCCGGCAGCCGGCGGGTCATCGGCTACCCGGACAACTCGACGCTGACCTTCCCTGTGTGGCTGTACCAGCAGGGGTTCCACTACTACAACATGGGCTACGCATCAGCCATGTCCATCGCCCTGTTCGTGGTCTCGACGGTGTTCACCGTGTTCTTCGTGCACCGTCTACGCCGTGCTTCCCATGCCGAGGAGATGGCGTGATGGCCACTCTCACCACCACCACCGACCTCGCCGCCGGCTCGACGTCCCGGCGCGGACCGGCGCGCCGCCGGTCGAACCGGCGCGGCCTCATGCGCTGGATCGCGGTGCACAGCATCGCGCTGGCCATCGGGCTGATGTTCGTCCTGCCCCTGGTCTTCGTCGCGCTCACCGCGTTCATGTCGGACCGGCAGGCGTTGACGGCCGATCTGTGGCCGCGGTCCTGGCATCCGGCGAACTTCGCCGAGGTGTTCCGCACCGCGCCGCTGCTGAAGTATCTGGGCAACAGCATGATGTACTCGCTGCTCGCCACAGCCGGGATGCTGCTGTCCAGCGTCCCGGCCGCCTACGCCCTGGCCCGGATGCGCTGGCGGGGCCGCCAGACGGTGTTCCTGGTGATCATCGCCGCCATGATGATCCCGCCACAGGTCCTGTCGGTCCCGCTCTACATCCTGTGGGCCCGTCTCCACCTCACCGGCACCCTGTGGCCGCTGATCCTGCCGTACTTCCTGCTCGACGCGTTCAGCATCTTCCTGCTGCGGCAGTTCTTCCTCACGGTCCCGCAGTCCTACCTCGACGCCGCCCGCGTGGACGGCTGTGGCGACCTGCGGACGCTGCTGCGGGTGCTGCTCCCGATGACCCGGCCCGGCATCGCGGCGATCTCCCTGTTCTGCTTCATGTACACCTGGAACGACTATTTCGGGCCGCTGCTGTACGCCGGGGAGAACCCGGACGAGTGGACCCTGTCGCTGGCCCTGGCCTCGTTCCGGGGCGCGCACCAGGTGCAGTGGAACCTCACCATGGCCGCGACGGTCGTGGTCATGCTGCCGGTCATCCTCCTCTTCGTCCTCGCTCAGAAGTCCTTCGTCAAAGGCATTACCTTCACAGGAGTCAAGGGTTGAAACTCACCATCGTCGGAGGCGGCTCCACCTACACCCCGGAACTGGTCAGCGGGATCGCCCATCAGTACGCCGCCCTCGACATCGAGGAGATCGCGCTGGTCGACCCCGACACCGAGCGGCTCGAGGTGGTGGGCGGGTTCGCGCGCCGCCTGCTCGATCACGCGGGTCATCCGGCCAAGGTGCGCCTCACCGCCGATCTCGAGGCCGGTGCCGACGGGGCCGCCGCCGTACTGCTCCAGCTACGCGTCGGCGGCCAGGCCGCCCGCGTGACGGACGAGACCGTACCGCTGGAATGCGGGTGCGTCGGTCAGGAGACCACAGGTGCGGGGGGCCTGGCCAAGGCGCTGCGCACGGTGCCGGTGGTCCTCGACATCGCCGAACGGGTGCGGCGGGTCGCCGGCGAGAAGGCCTGGATCGTCGACTTCACCAACCCGGTCGGCATCGTCACCCGCGCGCTGCTCAACGCCGGTCACCGTGCGGTGGGGCTCTGCAACGTCGCCATCACCTTCGAGCGCTGGGTGGCCGGGAAACTGGGTGTCGCGCCGGAGACGATCACGCTGGACCACGCCGGGCTCAATCATCTGACCTGGGTGCGTGCCGTGCGCGTCGACGGCGTGGACGTGCTCCCCCGGCTGCTGTCCGACCATGCCGACGAGCTCGCCGAGCACGTCGGGCTCCCCGCCGACGTGATGCGCCGGCTCGGCGCCGTGCCGTCCTACTACCTGAAGTACTACTACCGTCACGACGCGATCGTGGCCGGCCAGCGGGGCCCGTCACGAGCCGAGACCGTGGCCGAGATCGAGCACCGTCTCCTTGAGATGTACCGCGATCCGAGCCTGGTCGCCAAACCGGCGTTGCTGGAGCAACGCGGTGGCGCCTACTACTCGGAGGCGGCGGTGCGGCTGGTGGCGTCCCTGCTGGGCGACAAGGGAGATGTGCAGGTGGTGAACGTCCGCAACGGCTCCACCCTGCCGTTCCTGCCCGCCGACGCCGTGGTCGAGGTGCCCGCCCGGATCACCGGCGCCGGCCCGGTCCCCCTGCCGGTGGCCCCGCTGCCGCCGGCCATCACGGGCCTGGTCGCCCACGTCACCGCGTACGAGAACCTGGCCCTGGAGGCGGCGCTGCACGGCGGCCGTGACCGGGTGTTCGACGCGCTGCTGGCGCACCCGCTCATCGGCCAGATCGACCAGTCGGCGACCCTGGCCGACCGGCTGGTCTCCGTCAACCGTGACCTTCTGCCCTGGGCGGCGGCGTGATCGACGGAGTGCTGGCGATCGACGGCGGCAACTCGAAGACGGACGTCCTCCTCGTCGCGGCCGACGGCACGGTGCTGTCACGGGTGCGCGGCCCCGGGGCGTCGGCGCAGAACGTAGGGATCGCCGCCAGTGCCACCACCCTCGACGCGCTGGTGCGGCAGGCGGCGCGGCAGGTCGATCCAGCGGCGCGCGCCCCGTACGCCCGGCACACCGCGGCCTACCTCGCCGGAGTCGACTTCCGCCGGGAACAGGAGGCGCTGACGCGGGAGCTGGCCGCGCTGGGCTGGTCCGAGGGGCTCACCGTCGACAACGACATCTTCGCGCTGCTGCGCGCCGGTACCCCTGGGCCCGGGGTCGCCGTGGTCTGCGGGGCGGGCATCAACTGCGTCGGTGTGGCGCCGGACGGCAGGACCTTGCGGTTCCCCGCGATCGGCCGGTTGTCCGGCGACTGGGGCGGCGGTTCGTTCCTGGGCGACGAGACGTTGTGGCGGGCGGTGCGGGCCGAAGACGGTCGCGGCCCCGACACCGCGTTGCGGCGGGTGGTGACCGATCACTTCGCCGTGTCCTCGGTGGCCGACCTCGTCGAGCGGCTCCACTTCGGGGAGGTCGGCCGCGCCCGGCTCCAGGAGCTCAATCCGCTGCTGCTGGCGACCGCGGGGTCCGGCGACACCGTGGCCAGAGAAGTGGTCGACCGGCTGGCCAGGGAGGTGGTCCTGCTCGCGTCGGCGGCGCTGCGCCGGTTGGATCTGCTGCACGTTCCGGTGGACATCGTGCTCGGGGGCGGCGTGCTCACGGGTGGCGATCAGTACCTGCTCGACCGCATCCACACCGGTTTTGAGCAGGTGGCACCGAAGGCGACGGCCCGCGTGGTGGAGGTGCCTCCGGCCGTGGGCGCCGCGTTGCTGGGCCTGGACCGGCTCGGCGCGAGCCCCGACGCGGAACACCGCCTACGCGACTCCTACCGGGCCAGCACCACCTGCGGGTAGAGCCTCGGACGAGTTGCTCGACGACGGCGCGCTGCTCGGGGTGCCCATCGCGGTGCCGGAAGCCGCGCCCGGGTGGCCCGCGTACGACCCCGACGAGGTGCGGCAGGACCGGCTGCGGGATCGCGGCTCGCCGCCGGAGTGGGTCGAGGAGGCGATGACGGACGCCGCGGAAGGCCGCGCGCTGATCCCGACCGTGTTCCACAGCGGGCGCGAGGACGTCGCCGACCTGGCGGCGCGGATCCTGTCGTGGACGCGTGACCGTCCGGGCGCTCAGGGGCGGCCCGGCATCCGGGCTTCGTGAGACGCTGACGGCGTGCGGATCGCGCTTCTTGGTGAGCTGGAGTTACGCGACGACGACGGCGTGCTCGTCGAGATCGCCGGGGTGCGGCTGCGCCGGCTGCTGGCCCGGCTCGTACTCGCCGGCGGGCGACCCGTCTCGGCGGAAGGGCTCGTCGGCGCGGTGTGGGGAGACGAGCCGCCGAGTGGCGCCACCAACGCGCTGCAGTCGCTGATCTCCCGGTTGCGCCGGGCGCTGCCCGCCGAGGACGTCGTACGACTGGAGCTGGCGCCGGGCGGATACCGGCTGCGCACGGTCGAGGGGACGGTCGACACCGAGCGGTTCGAGAAGCTCGCGGCCGAGGGGCGTGTCGCCCGGGAATCGGGTGATCTCCCGATGGCGGCGCGGCGGTTCGCCGAGGCGTTGCGGCTGTGGCGCGGACCGCCCCTGGCCGAGCTCGGCGCGGTGGACTTCGCCGAGGCCGCCGCCGCCCGCCTGACCGAGCTGAGGCTGCGTACGGTCGAGGACCGCGCCGAGGTGGAGTTGGCGCTCGGCGAGCCGGACGAGACGATCGCCGAACTGGAGGGGTTGATCAGGGCGCAGCCGTTGCGTGAGCGGCCGCGTGAGCTGCACATACGGGCGTTGTACGCGGCCGGGCGGGCGGCGGAGGCACTCGGCGCGTACCAGGATCTGCGCCGGACACTCGCGGAGAGGCTGGGCAGCGATCCGTCGCCGCCGGTGCGTGCGCTGCACCTGGCGATCCTGCGCGGTGCCGCCGATCCGGCCGGGCCGCCGCCGTCCCGGCGTACCAACCTGCGGACCGCTCTGACCAGCTTCGTCGGGCGGGAGGAGGAGCTGGAGCGGGTCGGCAAGCTGCTGGCGGAGGCTCGGCTGGTGACGCTGGTCGGGCCGGGCGGAGCGGGCAAGAGCCGGCTCGCCGCCGAGATCGCCGCCGGGATCGCCGCGCGGCGGACCGCGAGCGTCCGGGACGGCGTCTGGCTGGTCGAACTGGCCGGAGTACGTGATCCCCGCCAGATCCCCGCGACGGTCTCGGCCGCCCTCGGCCTGTATGAGAGCGGGCTGCTCCACTCCGGGCCCGCGACGGCCGGGCCGGAGGCGGAACGGGCGCGCGAGCCCGTCGGGCGTCTCGCCGAGGCGCTGCGCGAACGGCGCCTGCTGATCGTGCTGGACAACTGTGAGCATCTCATCGACGCGTGCGCCGAACTGGCCGAGGCGGTCGTGAGCCGCTGCCCTCAGGTGCGGGTTCTCGCGACGTCCCGCGAACCGCTGGCCATCGGCGGCGAGGTGCTCCACACCGTCGCTCCGCTGCGTGTGCCGTCGCCCGGGACGGACTTCGCGACGGCTTCGGGCTTCCCGGTGCTCCGGCTGTTCGCCGACCGGGCGGCCGCGGTACGCCCCGGCTTCGCCCTCACTATGGAGAACCTGCCGGTTGTCGCGGAGGTGTGCCGGCGGCTCGACGGCCTTCCGCTGGCCATCGAACTGGCCTGCGCACGCCTGCGTTCCCTGCCGGTGGAGGAGATCGCGGCACGGCTGGGGAACCGGTTCCGGCTCCTGACGGGCGGCAGCCGTACCGCGCTGCCGCGGCATCAGACGCTGCTCGCCGTGGTGGAGTGGAGCTGGGAGTTGTTCGGCGAGGCGGAGCGCGTGCTGGCCCGCCGGCTGGCCGTCTTCGCGGGCGGCGCGACGCTGGCGTCGGTGGAGGCGGTGTGCTCGGACGCGAGGGGCGGGCCCCTGACCGAGGGCATCGCGCCGCTGCGCGCCGAGGATGTCCTGCAGGCGCTGGGCTCGCTGGTGGACAAGTCCTTCGTGGAACTGCTGGAGACCCCCGGTGCTCTCCCGCGCTACCAGATGCTGGACACGATCCGCGCGTACGCCGCCGGCGTGCTGACCGAATCCGGCGAGGCCGAGCCGGTACGGCGGGCGCACGCCGCGTACTTCACCCAATGCGCCGAGACGGCGGAACCGGCCCTGCGTGGCCCCGAGCAACTGCGCCGGCTGGAATGGCTGGCCAGGGAGTACGGCAATCTCACCACCGCCCTGCGCTGGGCGGTCGACACCGCCGACACCCAGACGGCGGTCCGCCTCACCGCGGCGCTCGGCTGGTTCTGGAACATCCGCAGCGCCCACGACGAGGCGGCGACCTGGCTCCGCGAATCCCTGGCCCTTCCCGGTGCCGACCCGACCGGTCGGGGTGAGAGCCTTGCGACGGCGTACGCCTATGACGCGATGCACAACTTCGCGCTCCAGCAGACCGAGCGTGCCCTGCGGTCGGCGTCCATCGCTCGCGGGCTGGCCGATGACATGAAGGCCGGTCAACCGGCGGTCGCGCTCATGAATGTTCTCTCCAAGTTGCACCCGGTTCATACCGACTCGGACAGGGACGCCGCGCTGCTCCAGCTCGCGGAGTTGTCGAGCCACCCCGACCCCTGGCTGGCCGCCGCCGCCCGGCTCTTCCACGGGTTCGCCTCGGCCGCCTTCGGGAGCGCGGCCGAGGCCGCCGCGCACCTGACCGCGGCCAGGGACGCGTTCGCCGCGGTCGGCGACCGCTGGGGCATGGCGGCCGCCGTGGGCTCGCTCGGCAGCTGCCACAGCATCAACGGCGACCACGCCACCGCCATCGCCGCCATGACCGAGGCCGTCCGGTTCATGAGGACGCTCGGCTCCGACAGCGACGCCGCCTGGATGCTGGTCGAACGCGGTATGGAGCTGCTGCGCGCCGACGACCTCACGGCCGCGCGGGCCGACTTCGACGAGGTCAAGGCGGGCGAGGCCGCGCGCCGCTCGCCCATGGCTCTCGCGTTCGCCGACATCGGGCTGGGCGAGCTGGCCCGCAGGTCCGGCGACCTCGCCCGGGCTCGATCCGTGCTGACCGGTGTCCTGGCCCGCTCCTCGGAAGCGGAGCCGAACCCGGCCCAGACCCGGACCCTCGCCCTCATCGCCCTGGGCCGGGCCGCCACCGAAGACGGCGACCTGGCCGCCGCCCGTGCCCACCTCGGCGAGGGGCTGCGACGGACACTGGCCGTGGGAGAGCGTTCGGTGATCGCGGGAGCGGCCGAGGCCCTCGCCGACCTGGCGATCGTGGAAGGCGAGTCTCGCGAGGCCGCCCGCCTGCTCGGCCTGGCGACGTCCAGGAACAGCACACGCGGGCGGCCGATCAGACTCGCGGCCAGGTCCAGCCGCCGCCGCATGCCCCCCGAGTAGGTCTTCACCAAGCGCCGCCCGGCCTCGATCAGGCCGAACCGGGTGAGCAGGTCCTCGGCGCGCCCGCGGGCATCCGCACGGGACAGGTCCAGCAGCCGGGCGATCACCATCAGGTTCTCGTGCCCGGTGAGGTCCTCGTCGACCGCCGCGTACTGACCGGTCAGCCCGATCAGCTCCCGCACCTCCCCCGACCGCCGCGTGACGTCGAAGCCCCCCACCCGTGCCACGCCCTCATCCGGCCGTAACAGGGTGGCCAGGACCCGGATCACCGTGGTCTTACCCGCGCCATTGGGCCCGAGCAGCCCCAGCACCGTGCCGGGCCGCACGGCGAAGCCGACCCCGCGCAGCGCGGTCGTCTCCCCGTACCGTTTCACCAGGCCCTCTACCTGGATGGCGTACATCGTCGCGTTCATGCCGCCCACACTGCGGCAGGGCACTGAGATGGCTCGCACACGACGCTGATGCGGCTTTCCGGGACCTGATGAGGGCTACTGAGAGGACTTCCTCCCGCCGTCGTCGAAAACGGCCATGCGGGTTTCCGCCTTGTATCCACGATGCAGGCCGTCCAGATAGGTGAGGACGGCGGCGGTCTCGCGGGCAGGAGCGACGAGGGCGACGTGGTTGTCGGGTCGGATGAGCACCAAAGCGTCGTCGGTCATGCCGTAGGCGCGCCGGGCATGTCCGTCGCGGTCGCGAAGCCCCGGTTCGTCGCCATCCACCGCGTACGCCTGTACGAGGCCCTGGTGTTTGGCGGTGACGTCCCGCAGTGCCTGGGCGCTGCCCGGGCCGAACCCGAGGAGGGTGAATCGCGGGCCGGCGTACAACTGGAAGAGCCGTACCGGCTCGCCGGCCGAATCGATGCATGGCGCGTCGGGCGCGCGGTCGCCGGCGCACAGGACGGCGGGATCGCCCGCGCCGGTTGCCGCAGAAAGCGAACTCCACCGGTAGCCGCGGCCTATCGCGGGCGTCGCGGCGGCCTCGACCCCGGCGCCCGGCTCCTTGATCGCCTCCAGTACGTGCCGCAGCCTGTCGGTGGTGATTTCCAGCGTCCACGCGGCGACCGGCAGGCGCTCCTCTTCGTAGGTGTCGAGCAGTCCGGGACCGGCCTGTCCGGCCGCCACGAGCGCGAGCTTCCAGCCCAGGTTGTAGGCGTCCTGGATGCCGGTGTTCATGCCAAGACCGCCGGCGATCGGGTGGACGTGTGCGGCGTCTCCGGCGAGAAAGACGCGCCCCACCCGAAAGTGCTCGGCCATGCGGACGTTGACCCGCCATGTCGACAGCCAGGTGGGCCGGCTCAGCTGGACGCCGGGCACCCGGGCGTGCCGGTCGAACAGGCGCTGGAAACTGTCCAGCGAGGGCGGCAACGGCTCGCCCCGGTCGTCGAGTTCGGGTGTCGCCTGCAGCTGGAAGGCGTTGGTGCCAGGCAACGGGCACAGCATGATCGCGCCTTCGGGCGTGAACCATTGGTGCCAGGCATCGCGGGTGATGCCGTCGGCCTCGACGTCTCCGCAGACCATGGCCTGGACCTGCTCCGTGTGCCCGTCAAAGCGCACGCCGAGTAGCTTGCGGACGGTGCTACGCCCACCGTCGCAGCCGACGAGGTAGTCGGCCCCGATGCGCTGCCCGCCGGAAGTCGTGGCCACCACATGGTCGTCGTCCTGGGTGAAGTCGATGAGCTCGGTCCCGAGCTCGACCGTCACGCCGTGTTCGGCGAGCTTGTCGCGCAGGATCTCCTCAATGCGCCACTGTCCGATGAAGACCCCGCTGTCGTAGGGAGCGTCGGGCGTGGGACCGTCACCGTCGAACGGGTCGGCGTCGCTGACGTGCTGGCCGTTGAAGTACTTGCGGAAGGCGAGGTGGGTGACACCGGCCTCGAGGATCCGGTCCACTACGCCGAGGTCTTCCAGTACCTCAAGGCTTCGGGGCTGCAGAGTCTTGCCGCGCGAGTCGCGGTGGTGGGCCGTGCCGGCGTCGATGACGCGTACGTCAACGCCGCGGCGGGCGAGTTCGCAGGCCAGAGTGAGGCCGGTTGGTCCGGCTCCCACGATCAACACGTTCGTCATGATGTTCCCTCCGCCGTTTCGGTGGGATCAGCAAACACCTGCCGGCCAAAAAACGCAACTCGGTATCAAATTTTTCCGAGTTGTGTTTTCTGGGCTAGGCTGGACGCCATGGACGCACCGGTGGGTTTGCGTGAGCGCAAGAAGGAACGGACGCGCCGGCTGATCGCCGACACGGCGCTGCGTCTGTTCCTCGAGCGCGGCTTCGACGCGGTCTCGGTCAACGACGTCGCGGTGGCGGCAGAGGTGTCCAAGCCGACGCTGTTCCGCTACTTCGCCAGCAAGGACGACCTCGTGCTCGCGCGCTTCGCTGATCATCAGGGCGAGGCGGCCCGGGTCGTGCGCGCCCGCGCCGTCGGGCAGACACCGGTGGCCGCGCTGCGTGACCACTTCCTCGCCGGGCTACGCGACCGCGACCCGATCACCGGCCTCAACGACGCTCCGTCGGTGCTGGCCTTCCAGCACTTGATCTACACGACCCCGAGCCTGGAGACCCGGCTGCTGCATCACACCGGCCGCGATATCGACCTGCTCACCGCGGCATTGCGCGAGACCGGCCACGCCGACGTCGGCGATGTCATCCTGCGCTTGGTCGCCACCCATCTCATCACCGTCCAGCAGGTGCTCGGCCGCGAGAACTGGCGCAAGATCGTGTCTGGCCGTACGGCCGACGACGCCTGTCCCGAGGCACTCGCCGACGCGGATCAGGCCTACACCGTGCTCGCCGCCGGATTGGACGCCGCCCTGTTCGCATCCGCCACACCGACGCCGCCAACGCCCCACTCCACATGAAGGGAATGAGGTGGAGAGGCCTTCCACCCGTCTGGGCAGCCGCGTCGGAGCGCCGTGCGGTCGCGCGGCCTTCGCCCGGCGGTTCCACGACCCTGGTCGGCCCGTACCCCCTGACGTATCTCACGTGGGATCGTCGCGGCCCCGCCTTCTGTGCGACTCGGACGCGATTTCGAAGGCGGTGGCGGGCACATCTCGGAGTTCGCGTTCGCTCACGCCTGGAAGCGCGCGTACGGCCTGCTACCTGGCGCGTACCGGCAGGAGGGCCGGGCAGCAGCGGGCTCTATGGGCGGTAGGCGTCTCGCCGGTGTTTGATGGACTGGATCGTCACGGTGTGTTTGTCTTCGTCGATGCGGTAGACCACGCGGTAGGTCCCCCGGCGGGCGACATGCAGTCCCTTGTACGGCTCTTGGAGAGGCTTGCCGACGCGCCATGGCTGGTGAGCGACGGTGCCGGTGATCAACTCCCGGGCCGCAGCCGCTACGGTCCCGGGAAGGCCGGAGGCGAGCGCGCGCCGGGCCGGTGGACTCAGGAGGATGGTGTGGCGGTCGCTCACGCGCTCGCCTTGCCGAGGCGGGTCGTCATGATGGCGGTCATCTCCTCCTCGGTGGTCACGTCGCCGCGCGCCTCAGCGGCAGCGGCCTCGACCAGGTCTGCGCGCATTTCCGGGTCGGCGAGGATCTCGAGCGTCTCCTGCAGGGACTCCCACTCGGTCACGGACACGATAACGGCATGCGGCCGCCCATTCCGGGTGAGCGTGAAGTGATCGTGCTCGCGGGCGGCCCGGTCGGCAAGCTCGATCAGTCGGTCCTTCGCTTCGCTGATCGGAATCGTCTCCATGGAACTATGAAACCTCCATGGTCTGGGTATCGGCCAAGATTCCGGCTAGTTGCCGATGCACTGCGCTCCTCGGTAGGAGCGCTCACTCCATGGTCAGGCCCTGCCTCAGAACGCGCCGAAAAAGATCAGCAAATGGCTTCGACAGCATGCCAGACCACTCGACAGGTCCTGCGCCGGGTGACATGCAGGCGCTCATACGGGGCCACGCCGGTGGACGCTGGTGGCTTGATCTCGCTGGCGGGGGCGGCACGTTCGTCTTAGCAGGCGGCTGGTCGGATAGCTCGCGCATAGCCGAGTTTCTTGAGATCGGCCGGTTCGAAACCCGACTGCAAAATGTCGCATCTGTGGCTAATGGAGGTACGAAACCAAGGGCCATGCGGTCCAGATCTGCTGTCGAGCCGCGCAGGGCAATCGGCTGTCGGTATGGTGCCTGAGCGTCGAAGCTCCCGGACCTTAGAGACTTCGTTCGAGCGGAGATCGTCCCCCCGAAGGTGACATTGATCGTGCGCGGTGGTCCCGACTCGGAGGTGAAACTCAAGTCCCATGCCGAACGTGTGCGACGAGCGTTTGTTCTTGACGGCGTTCCCGTCCTAGGCATCTCTCTGTTCGCCGCGTTGGATGACATCGGACCCGCGTCTCTCGACGGGATCCAGGCCGGAAAGTCTCGACATATCGAGTTGTGCATCTTGTGGAGGTCGGGCAGGTATTGGAGGCGGGATTCACGTTGCTGCCGACGTTTGACCGTCCCCACGTGACGCTGCTGCTCGACGCTCTGGATCAAGTCGAGACGTTGTTGAAACTGCTTGGGCCGCCTCAAGAGAACCCCCGGCATGGTGAGATGGGACACCGTGCGAGGAGGCGATCAAGATGATCAACGTTGACATCACCGCCGATCTCAATGCAGAAGATCAGACCGGGTATGTATGGACGTTCCTCGACGAAGCGCGTGATCCATCGATCATCACCCCAGGTGCGCTGGTCATCGCTGGTGACGAAGATGCGCCGGCTGTCGCTGTTGTGGCTGATCTGGTTTCACACCCGAACGGCACGATCGTTCATCTTGATGTGCTGCCGGGCGCGATCGACAGCTACCTTGCGCTAGCTCGGCGTATTGACGCATCTGCATGAGCCTGGAGGCTCGGACAGCGTTGGAGCCTGACGGACTAGGCAGTTGATCTGCTGGGAGATCCGCCGAGTCGCGGGCGGTTTCTCGCCCGCGGCCGCGACCAGCCGCTTGACCAGCAGTGGCGGGTCGCCCCTGGGGTTGCGGATCACCACGATGTCGCCGGTCACCGCGGCGCCGAGCACCGACTCTTGTCGCGTGGTCAGCGGTCAGCCACCTGCGGGGGTGAGGACACCGTCCAGCGCGTCGGGCGTGTGACCGGCGGCCAGCACCGTGCGGGTCTCGTCGACCAGGTCGCCCATCTCATCAGGGAACCCAGCGATCACGGCGATCACCCCGTCAAGCCCGGCGGCCAGCGCGGCGAACTTGGGCGCGAGATCCTTGCACGGCGCACGAGGGAGAGAAGAAGCCGATGAGGGTCCGCTCTCCCAGAGAGGCGGCCGACAGCGTCTCGCCCTCGTTGGTCGTGGTCTCGAACTCGCCCACCACCTCGCCGGCCTCCAGCCCGGTCGCCGGGCTGCCGGTCCGCTCGTACAGGCCGTCGAGCCGCTGCGTGTGATCGCGCAGCCTGCGGATGACACCGAGCATCAGCACCAGATTGAGCACGGTCAACAGGCTGAGGACCAACACTGCCGCCCACAGAGCAAAAACCATCACGATCTACTCATCACGAGCATGCCACCCGGGCGGCGACCATACGGCCACCGAGTTCCTTTAAAATACGCATGAAGCCCTCACTTCCGAGAATGCAGAACGGTGAATTTCGCATTTTCCTAGAATGCGACCCGGGAATGCCTGAAATGCGTTCTTGGCGCCATGCAGGCATGAATCAAGAGCGTTGTAGACGCTGGTTAGATACGCCGCACTCCGCCTCTTTCCGGGGCAGAGCCTGGCCACCGAACTAACCCTGAAGAATAAGAGCGAGCGCCCCCTCACCCCTTTCCGAACGCGGCAGGCTCTTGATCACAACGGAGTCAAGCAGCGGGGCAATCGCCCGTCAAGACCTCCAAAAGGCCAATTATCGGGCCGCCGAAATTCCCCCAGGTCCTTTCGGTGGTACGGCGGTCAACTTCCTTACGGGTGGTGGGTGTCAGACGGTCGACACTCCAGACGGGGAGCGGGTGAGTCGTGGGGAGGCCCCGGCGTAGTGTGGGAGTATGACGATCATCGTTACGGGGGCGTCGGGGCTGCTCGGCGGGCTGTTGACCGAGGCTCTTCAAGGTCAGGGACAGCGGGTTGTCAGGATGGTGCGGCGGCCTCCGGAGGGTGATGAAGAGGCTTATTGGGAGCCTCGGGAGGATGTGATCGATCTTTCGGCGCTCGAAGGGGCCGAGGGGGTCGTCCATCTGGCCGGAGCGCCCATCGCCGACCGGCGGTGGAGTGAGGCGTACAAGCGCGAGCTCGTGCGGAGCCGGGTCGACGGGACTCGTGTGCTCGTCAACGCGCTACGCCAGCTCTCGCGGCCCCCCGAGGTGCTCGTGTCGGCCTCCGGGGTGGACTTCTACGGCGATACCGGGGATCGGGTCATCGATGAGTACCAGGGGAAGGGCACCGGGTTCCTCGCCGACCTGTGCGAGCTCTGGGAAGGTGAGGCCAGGGCCGCCGGGGAGCTCGGGGTCAGGGCCGCGCAGGTGCGTACCGGCCTCGTGCTGAGCGGGCGGGGCGGGGCGCTCGGGCGGATGCTGCCTATCTTCAAGATGGGGCTCGGCGCGCCCCTGGGGAGTGGGAAGCAGTACTGGTCGTGGATATCCGAGGATGATTGGGTGCAGGCCGTACTGCATATCCTGAAAAATCGGGATTTGGTGGGGGCGGTTAATGTGACCGCGCCGAATCCCGTCACCAATGCCGAGTTCACCACCACGCTCGGGAAAGCCCTGCGTAAGGGCACTGTGCCGATGCCCGTTCCGGCCTTCGCGCTGAGCATCGGCCTCGGTGAGTTCGCGCGGGAAGGGCTCTTGCCCAGCCACCGGATTCTGCCCGGAAAACTGTCCGATACCGGCTACAGATTCACCCATAGCCACCTCGACGCGGCGTTCAGCGCCATAATCTAAAGTGCCGTTCGTCCTTTACCATGTGGGAGACATCAACATGACCAGCTCCGGCCAGTCACACATTCTTGCCATCGGCGGTGGATCGTTCCGCCCGACCGAGCGTCACGGCTTTCTGGAGGCGAGCCCGCTGCTGCGCTACGGCCTCGACCTGACCGGCCAGGACCGGCCGAAGCTGGGGCTGGTCGCCACCGCGACGGGGGACAGCGCCGACTGGCTGCTGAAGATGTACGGCGCCTTCGCCGGGTGGGACGTTGAGCTGAGCCATCTGACCGTGTTCCCGATGCCCAATGTCAAGGATCCCCGGGCGTGGATGCTCGAGCAGGACATGATCTATGTCAGCGGCGGCAGCGTGGCCAACCTGGCGGTTCTCTGGCGGTTGCACGGGTTGGACGAGGCGTTCGAGGAAGCGTGGCGGTCCGGTGTGGTGCTGTCCGGGCAGAGCGCGGGCGCGCTGTGCTGGCACGTCGGCGGCAACACCGACTCCTTCGGCCCCGAGCTGAACGTGTGGGCCGACGGCCTGGCCTTCCTGCCCTACTCCTGCGGCGTCCACTACAACTCCGAGCCGCAACGCCGGCCGCTGCTGCACCAGTCGGTGGCCAGCGGGGAGTTGCCCGAGGGCTACGCCGCCGACGAGGGCGTGGCGCTGCACTACGTGGGCACCGAGTTCATCCAGGCCGTAACCACCGATCCAGCCGGATATGCCTACAGGATCGAGCATGACGGGGCCGAAGGGGCAAAGGAGTTCCGGATCGAGCCCCGGCTGCTGACCTCCTGAATTACCCTTGATGCGTGAGGGAACGGCACAATGGACACATGCGCCCCAAGCACGGGGTCGACCCCCACGCATTGGCCATCGTCCGCCTCGGCGTCGACGTCCCCTACGAGCAGGCTTGGCAGTTGCAACGCTGGGTGCACGGCAAGCGAGTCGCCCGTGAGCTGACCGACACGGTCCTGCTCCTGGAGCACGCGCCCGTCTACACAGCCGGCAAGCGCACCGCTCCGCACGAACGTCCCTCTGATGGCACCCCCGTGATCGACGTCGACCGCGGGGGCCGCATCACCTGGCACGGCCCCGGCCAGCTCGTCGCCTACCCGATCATCGAGGTCGGCGACGTGACCCGCTACATCGGCCGGCTCGAAGACACGATGATCCAGATCTGCGCTGACTTCGGCGTCACGGCCAGGCGGGTGCCGGGGTGGGCCGGGGTCTGGGCCGCGGGCGATCCCAGCCTCGGCCTGCCCGACCGTCAGCTCGGCGCGGTCGCCATCCGCGTCTCGCGCGGCGTCACGATGCACGGCTTCGCGCTCAACTGCGCCAACGATCCGCGGTGGTTCAGCCGGATCGTTCCATGCGGCATCCCTGACGTGGGCGTCTCCTCGCTGTCCGCCGAGACGGGCCGACGGATCGTGGTCGATGAGGTTCTGCCGATCGCCGAGAAACGGCTGGCCGAGGCGCTGGGCCTGGAGCCGTACGACCTGCACGAAGAAGACCTCATGCGTATGACCGGACACGGCTAGCCGACCGGTAACCGAAGCGGTGCGGGAATCACGGTGAAATCTGGCATTTGCCTGCTTACGATCGGGCTGTGAAGCGACTCGCGGCTCTGGTCCTCGCGCTCATCGTGCACACACTGACGCTGGCGTTCGTCGTGCTGGGCGGGTGGACGATCGTGGTCAACGCCCAGTTCGCCGCGGCGTGGGCGCTCGGCGGCCTGCTGATCGCCCTCGGGTGGATGCTGCGGCCGCGCCTCGGCCGCCTGCCCGCCGACGCCGAGGTCCTCGATCCCTCCGCGGCCAGGCAGTTGTACGGCATGGCGGACCGGGTGGCCGACCGGATCGGCGTCCGGCGTCCCAAGAAGGTGGCGGTCAGGGATCTGGTCCTGGGCGCCGGCTATTCGCGCAACGGCCTGCTCAGGACACCCGTGCTGGTCATCGGGCTGCCCTCGTGGCTGGCCCTGTCGCCGAGGCAGCGGGTCGCGCTGCTGGCCGGCGCGTACGCGGAGCTGCCGACCGGCGACGAACTCATCGTGAACGGCGCGCTCTCGACGCTGGGCGAATGGCGGGAGGCGCTCCTCGGAGCGGCACCGCTGCGGGTGCGCGAGGAGGCCCAGACGAAGATCGCCTCATCGCTCGGCGCGCTGGGCGCCAGGAGCACCAGCTACGAGGTGGCCGGCTTCCTGGGCCGGATCATCGGGCGGGTGCTCGGTGGCCCGGTGCTGCTCACCGAGTACTGCCTGAAACGGCTGGCCCGCTCCGGCGATGCCCGCAAGCACGAACAGCGGCGGGTCAGAGCCCTGCGGGTCCTCACGGCCGGGCAACTGGCCGAGATCGACGGGCTGCTGGCGAGCGGCAGCTACGTCGCCCCGATGCAGTCGGCCGCGCTGCGCGGCGAGAACGTGACGTCGATCAGGCAGGCCGCGCTGTCCCCCGCGCCGCCGGCCCCCGATGGCTTCCCCGCGCTGCTGACGCCCAACGGCGTCCTCACCGCCGAGCCCGGCTCAGAGCTGCTCGGCTCGGCCGAGTCGGATCGCATCGACGACGAACTGCTCCGCCACTACACCCGCGCGATCCGCAGCCTCGGCCTCGTCATCTGAGGCTGAGGATCATTGGAGGCCGAGGATCATCCGAGGCGCCCGCCCGACAGGCCGCCCTGGGAGTGGGGCAGCGTGCGGCGCGACGTAAGCTGGGGCGGTGACCGTTGCTCCTGAAGGCCGAAAGCTCCTCCGCCTGGAGGTGCGCAACGCCGAAACCCCTATCGAGCGCAAGCCCCCGTGGATCAAGACCAAGCTGAGGACGGGCCCCGAATACACCGAGCTGAAATCGCTCGTGCGCCGGGAGGGCCTGCACACGGTCTGCGAAGAGGCGGGCTGCCCCAATATCTACGAGTGCTGGGAAGACCGCGAGGCGACGTTCCTCATCGGCGGCGACCAGTGCACGCGCCGCTGCGACTTCTGCCAGATCGACACCGGCAAGCCCAAGGAGTACGACAAGGACGAGCCGCGCCGCGTGGCCGAGTCGGTCGAGCAGATGGGCCTGCGCTACGCCACGGTGACCGGTGTGGCCCGCGACGACCTGCCCGACGGCGGTGCCTGGCTCTACGCCGAGACCGCGCGGCAGATCCACGCGCTGCTGCCCGGCTGCGGGGTCGAGCTGCTGGTGCCCGACTTCAACGGCAACCGCGAGCAGCTTGAAGAGGTGTTCTCGGCCAAGCCTGAGGTGTTCGCGCACAATGTCGAGACCGTGCCGCGGATCTTCAAGCGCATCCGGCCCGCGTTCCGCTACGACCGCTCGCTGGGTGTGATCACGATGGCCCGCGAGGCCGGGCTGGTCACCAAGTCCAACCTGATCCTGGGCATGGGCGAGACGCGTGAGGAGGTCGTGGAGGCGATGCGCGACCTGCACGCCGCCGGCACCGACCTGCTGACGATCACCCAATACCTGCGCCCGACGCCCCGCCACCACCCGGTGGAGCGCTGGGTCAAGCCGGAGGAGTTCGTCGAGCTCCAGGCGGAGGCCGAGGCGATCGGCTTCGCGGGCGTGCTGTCGGGCCCGCTCGTCCGCTCCTCCTACCGTGCCGGCCGGCTCTACAAGCAGGCCATCGAGGCCCGCCAGAGCGCCTGAAGCTCCCGGGCCGCGGTCAAGACCGTCTCCGTCAGGAGGCGGTCTTCTTCGTGTCGCGCCGTGCATAGTGACCGCCGGCAGCTCCGGCCGGACCGCGGTACGCACCTCGGAGGCGTCCGCTCGTCCTACGATTCGATAACGGCCGATGACACTTCGGTCACGGTGGCGGTGACCGACCCAGTGCCCTGGCACCAGGCTCGTGGTCTTTGACACGGTGCGGGCAGATCCCGGGCAAACGATCACCGGTCAGCCCCTGCACCTGGGAGAACCCGCCCGCACGATCACGTAGGCCGGGGTCTCACCGTCTCGTCACGGCGCCCGGCCCCGCATCACCGGAGGAGCGTCCCCCTGGACAGAGCCCGGCCCCGGACGGCGACTGGGGCTCACCGTGCTCTGCCGTAAAAGAAAATTGCCCGATTGACCATGGGCGTTTTCGTATCCCGGGCGGTTGGTTTGTATTCTTCGAAGCATGGCAAAGTCCGAGGATCCAGAGAAGCCGGGACGCATCAAGCAGTTCCGCATGATCGCGCAGATCATCAAGCAGGCCAACCCCAAGGGGTTGCCGATCGTCTTCCTTTCGGCGGTCGGCACGCTGGCTGTGGTCGTCGTGATCGGGCTGGTCACGGACTATCTGTGGTATTCGGTGTTCCTCGGCGTGCTCGCCGCGCTCACCGTCGGCCTCGTGGTGTTCGGGCAACTGGCTCAGAAAGCCCAGTATTCGATCCTGCACGGCCAGACCGGCGCCGCCGCCGCGGTGCTGCAGGGGATGCGGGGCAACTGGCAGGTCACTCCGGCCATCGCGGTCAACCGTGACCAGGACCTGATCCACCTCGTGATCGGGTTCCCGGGTGTCGTGCTGGTGTCCGAGGGGCCCGGCAACCGGGTGGCCAAGATGCTCGCGGCCGAGAAGAAGCGCGTCGCGCGGGTGGTGCTGGGCGTCGAGATCTACGACATCCAGTGCGGCGACGGCGAGGGACAGGTGCCGCTGGGCAAGCTCCAGCGCCACATCATGAAACTGCCGCGCAACCTGAAGAAGCCCGCGGTCAACGAGGTGAAGGACCGCCTGCGCTCCCTCCCCAAGAACATGCCGATGCCCAAGGGCCCGATGCCCAGGGGCGCGCGCGTGCCGCGCGGCCCCAAGATGCGCTAGTGCCGTTGAGGAGTGCGCCGATGCTGTCGGACTCGTCGCGGGCCAACCGCGGCTGGTGGGACGGCAACGCCGACGACTACCAGGTCGAACACGGCGAGTTCCTGCGTGACTCCGGCTTCGTCTGGTGCCCCGAGGGCGTCGACGAGGCCGAGGCGCACCTGCTGGGCGAGGTGCGCGGGCGGCGGGTGCTGGAGATGGGCTGCGGCGCGGCACAGTGCGGGCGGTGGCTGGTCGGGCAGGGGGCCGAGGTGGCCGCGTTCGACCTGTCGCACCGGCAGTTGCGCCACTCGCAGCGGATCGACCTCGACACCGGCGTGCACGTCCCCGTGGTGCAGGCCGACGCCGAGGTGCTCCCGTTCGCCGGCGGGTCGTTCGATCTGGCGTGCTCGGCGTTCGGGGCGCTGCCGTTCGTGGCCGATCCGCTGGCCGTGTTCCGGGAGGTGGGCAGGGTGCTCAGGCCGGGGGGCCGGTTCGTGTTCTCGGTCAGCCATCCGATCCGGTGGGCGTTCCCCGATGATCCGGGGCCGCGCGGGCTGACGTCCGACCGGTCCTACTTCGACCGTTCGCCCTATGTCGAGATGGACGAGTACGGTACGCCGACCTACGTCGAGCACCATCGGACGATGGGCGACTGGGTCGGCCTGATCGTCGCCTCGGGGCTGACCGTGACGGGGCTGCTGGAGCCCGAGTGGCCGGCGGGCCATGACCGGGTGTGGGGCGGCTGGAGTCCGCTACGCGGCCAGCACATACCGGGCACCGCCATCTTCAGCTGCGCACGCGCCTGACCGGCCGCGCGACCGGCTGACGCGCCGCGCAACCGCGCAACCCGCCGCGCAACCGCGCAACCCGCCGCGCGACCGCGTGACCGGCCGCCCGGCCACGCGCCCTAGCCGGACGGAGTCAGTCGCGCCCGTACCTGGCCGCCATTGCGTGGAAGGCCGCCTTGGGCTGCCAGCGGGTCGCGTCGAGCATCCTGACCACGCCGTACGCGCCGAGGTCGGCGTCGCCGGGCCGGTTGTAGGAGGCGAAGGTGAACCACAGGGCCGTGTCGACGCCTTCCTGTTCGAAGACATCGAGCAGCTCGTTCAGGTAGCGGACCTGCTCGCCCTCGTCGCGCTCGGAGCCGTCGGGCACGACCCACGCCATGCCCCCGCGCTCCCCCGCCCCCTCGTAGGCGCAGGTGCCGAACTCGGTCACCACGACGGGCTTACCGTGCTTGAAATGGCCGCGCAGCTCCTCCACGAAACTGCCGGCGTTGTACGCGGCACGGTAGGCGTCCACGCCGACCAGATCGAACGGCGTCCAGTCGACGAACTCCCACGGCGCGGAGGCATAGGTGATCCGGCCGCCGAACAGCGGCCTGACCGTCTCGGCGGCCTCCCCGAGGAAGCCGTTGAAGCGGCCCATGATCGTGCCCAGCGACTGCCACCACTCCATGTCGGCCGACATCATCGCCCGCATGCGCTCGTTGTAGTCGGCTCCGGGCATGAACCCTTCGCAGAAGGCGCTGGTCTCGCAGCCGGTGACCAGCACCACCTCGGCGCCGCTCCGCCGTACGGCCTCGGCTCGTTCGGCGCAGTCGGCGTAGAGGGGGATAATCCGTTCCGTCGGCAGGTCGACGGGGAAGGGCGCGAACCAGACCTCCAGCCCGGCAGCGGCGGCCTGCTCGGCCGCCACGCTCAGCCGCACCGGGTCGCCGCCGGAGACGCGTACGGCCGCGCAGTGCAGCTCATCGGCTATCACCCGCATCTCGCGCCCGACCGTCTCGGCGTCGAACGCCGCGCGCGACAGGCTCTCCCCCGGCAGGAACCCCGTGTCATAGTTGATGCCTTTTTTCACGAAATATCCCCTTATTTGTCGGTAAAGCCGTGCGCAAGGAGATCGAAGGCGAGCGCGACGTCGCCCGCCAGCCGACGACCCGCCTCCGCGATGGGCGTCCCCGCGACGAGCCGCTGGAAGAACCCCTCCTGCAGCGTCGTGATCACGGCGGTGATCTGCGCGGCCATGAGCTGATCCAGCAGCTCGCACACCCCGCCCGGCACACCTCGCGCGCCCGCCAGCGCGGCGGCCAGCTCGTAGCGCTGCCCCGCCTGGGTCTGGTGCAGCCCCGCCATCAACGCCGGACTGGCCGAGATCACCCGGATCCGGGTCAGCAGGCCCTCGACGTCGACCTCCCCCAGCCCCTCGGCGGCGAACGCCCGGTAGTGCTCGCGCAGCGCCCCGAGCGGCGTCTGCCCCGGCCGCCGCTCGGTGACGATCTTCGCCGTGTCGTCCTTGACCACGTCGAGGACCAGGCACTCCTTGGTCGGGAAATAGGTGAACAGCGTGACCTTCGCGACCTCGGCCGCCTCGGCGATCTCGTTGACCGTCACGGCCTCGTAGCCGCGCTCGGCGAACATCCGCAGCGCCACCTCGGCGATCCGCCGCCGCGTCTGCTCCTTCTTCTTCTCCCTGAGCCCCGCCATCATCATGAGGGCAGCATAAACCGTACCGGGTTTAAAATCTAACCCGGTACGGTTTTATTGCCCGGCTAGAGACCCTTGCACTGCCCCACCGACGGTCCGGAGACCGTGTTGGGCAGGCCGTTCCCGGTCGGTGCCGGTGAGTTGCCCGCGCAGGTCAGCGGTCCCTTGACCGTACTGGCGGCGATCAGCGGCCCGCTGTCGCCGATCAGCGTGACCGGCCCGCCGACCGTCGACTTCTCCAACGCCAGCTCCTTCACCGAGGTCGCCGTGAGCGGTCCGCCCACGGAGGTGTCCACCAGGACCAGCCGGGCCGCGCCCACCGCCGTGACCGGCCCGCCGATCGTGGCGCCCCGCGCGATCAGCGACGCGCCCTGGCGTACGACGACGGGGCCGGTCACGTCCGCGCCCGCCGCCAGGCAGGTCACGCCGGTGCCGGCCGTGAGCGGTCCGCTGTGGGTGCCGGTGACGGTCTGCGTGCAGGTCGGATCCGGTACTGCCAGCAGCTCCAGCTCGGCCAGCGTGCCGGAGGTGGTGAGGCGGTACTGGGCGTACCGGCCGGGACGGGCGACCTTGAAGGGCCGGGTCTGCTTCGCCTGGTCGAACGCCTGGCCCTCACGCTGGTCGATGACCGTCCAGGTCGTGCCGTCGTAGGAGCCTTCGAGCTGCCACGACAGGGCACCGGCGGCCGCCGAGGTGATGGTGTAGAAGTCCACCTTTTCCCGCGTCCCCGCCTGGAGGGTGATATTTCCGGAAATGGTGGCTTCGGTCAGCGAGGTGTCGTCCGACAGCGCCGCCGGGCCGCCGGTGACCGGGATGTCGCGCATCGGCCGGGGCGTCTCGCCGTCAGGCGTGATCGACTCGGGCGGCTCGCCCCACGTGGATGGCTTGGACCCCATCGCGAAGTCCAGTACGGCCCCGCGAGCCAGCACGTCGTGCGGCAGCGCGGTGGACTTCCACGCCTTGCCGTTCACCTTGAGACCCTGGACGTAGACGTTCTTGGCGCTGTTGGCCGGAGCCTTGATCACCAGGTCCTTGCCGCCGGGCAGGTGCACGGTGGCCTTGGTGAACAGCGGCGAGCCGATCGCGTAGTCCTGGCTGCCGGCCTGCAGCGGGTAGAAGCCGAGGGCGCTGAAGACGTACCAGGCGGACATCTCGCCGTTGTCCTCGTCGCCCGGATAGCCCTGGCCGATCTCGCTGCCCAGGTACAGCCGCGACAGCGCCTCCCTGACCTTGGCCTGCGCCTTCCACGCCTGGCCCGCGTGGTCGTACATGTAGATGATGTGGTGCGAGGGCTGGTTGCTGTGGCCGTACTGGCCCATGCGGACGTCCCTGGCCTCGCGCATCTCGTGGATCACGCCGCCGTACGAGCCGGGGAAGGTGGCCGTCTCCTGGTCGGCGAAGAAGTCGTCGAGCTTCTTGGCCAGGCCGGCGCGCCCGCCGTAGAGGGCGGCGAGTCCGGTGCCGTCCTGGGGTGCGTGGAAGGCCATGTTCCAGCCGTCGGTCTCGGTGTAGTCGTAGCCCCAGACGCGGGGGTCGTAGTCGGCCTTGGTGTGCCGCCACTTGCCCGTGGAGTCGCGGCCCTGGAAGAAGCCCACCTCCGGATCGAACATGTTGACGTAGTTCAGGGCCCTGTTACGGAAATATTCGGACTCTTCCAGATACCTGGCTTTCTCCGCGCCGGTGGCGGTCTTCGCCAGGGACGCGGCCATGGTCGAGATGCCGAAGTCGTTGATATATCCGTCCATGGCCCAGGACAGGCCCTCGCCTACCTCGTTGAGCGCGGTGTACCCGCGGAAGATCGAGGTCTGCAGTCCCTTGCGGCCGACGGCCGAGTTCGCCGGCACGACGGTGGCGTTCTTCACCGCCGCCGCGTACGCCGACCTGGCGTCGAAGCCGCGCACCCCCTTGCTGTAGGCGTCGGCGAAGGCCACGTCCGAGCTGGTGCCGACCATGAGGTCGGCGTAGCCGGGCGAGGACCACCGGGCGATCCAGCCGCCGTCGCGGTACTGCTGGACGAACCCGTCGATCAGCTCGCCCGCCTCGGGCGCGAGCAGCGAGTAGGCGGGCCAGGTGGTCCGGTAGGTGTCCCAGAAGCCGTTGTTGACGTAGATCTTGCCGTCCACGATCTTGGCCCCGGTCTGGGTGGGGGTGTCGGGTCCGGTTCTGGCCGAAACCGGGCTGGCGTACTTGTAGGCGGGGGTGGCGGCCGTGCCGGTGTTCTCGAAGCCCGAGTTCGGATAGAGGAACAGCCGGTACAGGTTCGAGTAGAGGGTGGTGAGCTGGTCGGGCGTGGCGCCCTCGACCTCGACGGTGCCCAGCTTGTCCTCCCAGGCGCGCTGGGCCCGTGCCTTGACCTCGTCGAACGTGCCGTTCTCCAGCTCAAGGTTGCGCTTGGCCTGCTCCACACCGACGAACGAGGTGGCGATGCGCATCGTGACCTGCTTGGCGGAGAAGGCGACATAGCCCGTCACGTTGTCGCGGCCCGCGCCGGTCAGCTTGCCGCCGGCGGTGGGCTGCTGGTCGAAGACCGCGTAGACGTACATCCGGGTGGCGCCCGCCGACAGGCCGCTCCGCGTGTCGGTGAAGCCGGTGACGACGCCCTGGTCGATGGTCAGACCGCCGTTGTTGTTGTAGTTGTCGAAGATCAGGCTGCCGCTGTCGCCGGGGAAGGTGAAGCGGAACACCGCCGCGTGGTCCGCGGGCGCGATCTCCGTACGGATGCCGTTGAGCAGGTCGACCCCGTAGTAGTACGGCTTGGCGGTCTCGCCCGAGTGCAGGAACGGGGTGGCCCTGGCGACCCGGTCGGGGTTCGGCGTGGCCAGCAGCGACGGCATGACCTGGAAGGACTGCCGGTCGCCCATCCAGGGGCTCGGCTCATGGCTGGCGGCGAACGCCTGGATGGTCGGGATGTTGTCGGCGTTGCCGTTGCGGTGGTACTCGTACAGCCACGAGTTCGACCCGGAGCCCGTCATCGGCGTCCAGAAGTTGAACCCGTGCGGCACGGCCGTGGCCGGGAAGTTGTTGCCCCGCGAGAAGCCGCCGGTCGACTGGGTGCCGCGCGTCGTCACCACATGGTCGGCCAGGCTCGCGACCCGCTGCGGCTCGGCGTTGACGAGCGTGATGTCGTCGAGCCAGCCCTTGAACGGCAGCGGCCCGGCCGGCGCGTCGAACGCGACCAGGATGCGCTTGATCCGCTTGCCCTTGGCCACGTCGCCGATGCGGGAGCGCTGGAAGTTCCACTGGTCGGCGTAGAGGGTCTTGGACTCGCCCTGTGCCCGTGGCGTCAGCGTGATGCCGTGCTGGTCCTTGGCCTTCAGATCGCTGAGGTACGTGCCGTCGGCGAAGGCCAGGTCCACGCTCGCGTACGTGCTGGGGTAGCTCAGCGAGGCCCCGGTGAACTCGGGGAACACCACGTACGACAGTTCGGTGTCGGCCGTGACCTCGATGTCCGTTTCGAACACCTTGTTGGCCGAGTGGCCGCCGCCGCTGGTGGTCGTGCTGCCGGAGTAGCGCAGCGCCTTGAGGCCCGTGTAGCCGGCGCGGGGCTTGGCGGTGTAGCCGCTGCCGGGCCCGGGACCGATCAGGCTGCGCATGTCGGAGGGCGGTTTCGGGGCGGTGTCGCCGTCCGAGAGCTGGAGTTCGGCGAGCTGGACGATCGAGCCCGAGCCGATCCGCGTGACGTTGAGCCGGTAGTAGAGGAAGGACTCCGGATGCGCCACGTCGAACTCGCGGGTCTTGAGCCGGGCGTCGAACACCTCTCCGGCCCGCGTGTCCACGGCCGTCCAGGTCTGCCCGTCCGCCGACCCTTCCAGGGCCCAGTCGCCCGGGTCGCGCTGGGGCGCGTCGTTGGCGGAGGCCATGGCGTACCGGGTGACCGCGATGGGCTTTGACAGCTTCACCGACACCCAGCCCGTGCTGGTGAACGCCAGCCACTTGGTGTTGACGTCGCCGTCGAGCAGGTTCTCCTTCACCTCACCCGAGGCGGTGTTCTCGCCGCTGGCGGCGATGTCGACGACCTCGTCGGTGATGTTGCCCGGGATGCCGCCTGTGGTGCTGCCGGTGATCCCCTCGGCCTTCCTGCCCTCGTCCACCGTGTTGAGCCAGGCGGGCTGCGGGTCAGCGGTTTCGAGGGAGGAGTAGAAGAGCGCCCCCGGCGGGGCGGTGCGCACGGCCCCGCGTCTCGCGTTCGGGGACGGCGTCACCTCCTCGATGGGCGTCGGCTGCGTGGGGGCCGCCGACGGCGCGTCCGACGGCAGGGGTGACGGAGGCGGATCGGCCACCGCCACCCCGGATAACCCGGCGAATCCCAGTGCGGCCACGGCCGCCACGACCGCAAGATGTGCTCTCCGCATGTCGCCTCCTGACAACGTTGTCAACAGCAGATCCCGAGAAGACAACGTTGTCAATGAGGCTCACATACGAACGACCATCGTGTTGGAGGCGCGGTCGTGGACTCCCCTGTGGTCGCGATCCCAGATGAGCGCGGGCACGGCCAGGCTGACCAGCAGCGTGCGGATGAGCACGGGCAGCAGCCGCGGATCGCCGCCGTCCAGCGCGGCGACCCTGATGCCCGCGAGCCGGTGCCCGAACGTCTGCCCCATGAGCCCGACGAGCAGCGCGTACTGCACCGCGAACACGACCGCGACCGCCCACGGCGACTCCGCGGGGTTCATCCTCAGCACCAACTGCACGACCACCCAGGTGCAGATCATCCAGTCGATGACCAGCGCGGCGACGCGCCGCCCCCACCCGGCGATCGAGCCGCTCCCCTGCTCGGGCAGGCCGAGGCGTTCGCCCGGGTACCCGAGATCGACCCCGGCCGCCCTGACGCCCCCCAGCCAGGTCTGGGTCCAGCGCGGTTCGTTCCTGCTCATGCCCTCCACGGTATCCGGCCAGGGGGCCGGTCGGGATCGTGACCCAACCGCGCCACAAAGATCACCTTTCTCCCCCATCATGTTCGCCATGACGAACGGGGATGACTTAGACGCGCGCTTCAACGAGCTCATCGCGCAGATCGACGCGGACGAACAGCGCAGGATGCGCGCGGCGGCCACCCGGGGGAGCCGGCCGCCGCGCTCGGACAAGGCCATGCGGCCTCTGGGGCGGGCCGGCCGCGGGCTGCTGGCCACCGTCGCGGTGATCACGGTGATCGCCGCCGCGGGCGCGGTCGTCGCCTTCCGCCCCGACCTGCTGTCTCCTTCGGTACGGCCGGCGGGCCCGGTCCCCGAGGAGACCCAGCCGGTGATGGCCGCCCCGGCGGCGACCGGCGTACAGACCGCGGCCCCGGGAGAGGAGACCGCCGCGGATCCCTTCGCGGGCTCCCCCGCCGAGAAGTACGCCGACGGCGCGGCGGGCTTCGTGATGCCGAAGGCGAAGGCGCTCGGCGGCGTGTCGAAGAAGGAGGTCGCGAAGGCCCTGGACCGCACCCGCGACCTCATGGCCGCGGCCTACCTCGACCACAAGACGCTCATGGGCGGCAAGCCGTCGGCCTTCATGAAGCTGCTCGATCGCGAGCAGCGCGCCTGGTACCGGAAGAACCTGGACCTGCGGAAGAAGGACAAGGACGACTTCGACAGCCGCGGCTGGGTGATCAGCTTCGCCCCGAAGACCGCCCGGCTCTCCACCGACGTCATCAAGGTCAGCGGCAGGACCACTCTGGCCAAGGCCAGGAAATACGGCCGCAGCGGCGCGCTGCTGAAGCTGAACCACCTCGTCGTGTACGCCGTGCACCGCCCGGGACAGCCCGCCACGACGATCCGCCTTGTCGCTCACCCCACCGGCAGCGTGTTCGTCTACCGCGAGGCGGGAGAGCTCGTCCTGCTGCTGGAGAACTGGGGCCACAGCAGCACTCCCGCGCGCTGCGACGTGGACGACGCCTTCATCCACCCCTCCTACGCGGACTCGGCTCCGGACGCGGTGGGAGCGAGCGGTCCACCGTCCGACCCCTACGATCCGCACGAGGAAAAGGGCGGCGAAGAAGACCGTAAGGGCGAGTGTCGCGCTTCGGATCCGACATGAGCCGCTTAACATGTGCGAAACAACCGAGATACCGTTCGGAAACGGCCACGACTTAATGTCGGCCTGATAGTCATGTCCTCAGGGAGGTTCGAGAGTGTTCAACTCCGCCGACGACGTCCTGAAGTTCATCAGTGACGAAGGGGTGCAGTTCGTCGATGTCAGGTTCACCGACCTGCCGGGGACGACGCACCACTTCACCTTCCCGGTCGAGAACTTCGGGGCCAGCGTCTTCACCGATGGCCTCATGTTCGACGGCTCGTCGATCCGCGGCTTCCAGGCCATTCACGAGTCGGACATGCTGCTGCTGCCCGACCCGTCCAGCGCCGTGATCGACCCGTTCCGCCAGCACAAGACGCTCAACATCAACTTCTTCGTCCACGACCCGCTGACCGGCGAGGCCTACAGCCGCGACCCGCGCAACGTGGCTCGCAAGGCGGAGGAATACCTCAAGGGCACCGGCATCGCCGACACCGTCTATTTCGGTCCCGAGGCGGAGTTCTACATCTTCGACGACGTCCGCTTCGAGACGAGGCAGAACGCCGGCTATTACTACATCGACTCCATCGAGGGCGCCTGGAACACCGGCAAGGCCACCGAAGGCGGCAACCTCGGCTACAAGCCCCGTTACAAGGGCGGATACTTCCCGGTCCCGCCGATGGACCACTTCACGGACCTGCGCTCGGAAATGGTGCGTAACCTCATCGAGGCCGGCATCGATGTCGAGATGCAGCACCACGAGGTCGGCACGGCCGGTCAGGCGGAGATCGACTTCAGGTTCGGCACGCTGCTCAAGACGGCCGACAACCTGATGCTCTACAAGTACGTCATCAAGAGCACGGCCCTGGAGTACGGCCACACGGTCACGTTCATGCCCAAGCCGATCTTCGGTGACAACGGCTCCGGCATGCACTGCCACCAGTCGCTGTGGAAGGACGGCTCGCCCCTCTTCTACGACGAGGTCGGCTACGCGGGCCTGTCCGACACGGCCCGCTACTACATCGGCGGCCTGCTCCGGCACGCCCCGTCGCTGCTGGCGTTCACGAACCCGACGGTCAACTCCTACCACCGCCTGGTCCCCGGCTACGAGGCCCCGGTCAACCTGGTCTACTCGCAGCGCAACCGCTCGGCCTGCGTCCGCATCCCGATCACGGGGTCCAACCCGAAGGCCAAGCGCATCGAGTTCCGGGTGCCGGACCCGTCGTGCAACCCGTACTTCGCCTTCTCGGCCATGCTCATGGCGGGCCTCGACGGCATCCGCAACAAGATCGAGCCGCCGGAGCCCGTCGACAAGGACCTCTACGAGCTGCCTCCGGAGGAGGCCCGCCAGGTGCCGCAGGTGCCCGGCTCCCTCCCCGAGGTCCTCAGCGCCCTGGAGGCCGACCACGACTACCTGCTCGAAGGCGGCGTCTTCACGCCCGACCTGATCGAGACGTGGGTGGCCTACAAGCGCGAGAACGAGGTCGACCCGATCCGGCTGCGTCCGCACCCGCACGAGTTCGAGCTCTACTACGACGTGTGACGGCACGGTTTTCCGGCGGCGATCGTCGTCGCTGAGCAACCTCGGCCAGCACAGAAACGGCCCGGCATCATGATCGATGCCGGGCCGTTTCTGTGCTCGTGGGACGACTGACCACGCTCCGCGTAGTGCTTGTCCTTCCCGCCGCCGGCGCACTCAGCTCGGGCGCCCCCACCGGCGCGGTCACGCACATGATCGACCGCCTGGAAAAGGCGGGATACGTCCGGCGCAAACCGCATAGCTCCAGCAAAGAGGCGATCCGGTAGGCGACGGCGTGGGCGCAGCAGCGTCACGCCGGCACTCCGAACACAAATGATCGACATGCTCCTGGCAGCGTTGATCAAAGGCGGTTACCGTGATGTCAGATCACGCACATGGCCTTGGCATTCGCTCTGGCCTGAAAAGCACGGTGGATCTGGAGGAACGTCCATGAACATCAAGCGAGGGGTTTTAGCGGCGGTGTTGGCTGCCGGCGCGCTCGCTCTCGGCTCGACCCCGGCTCAAGCTATTCCTCCTCCCCCGCCAGGGGGCGACCTCCTCATCGTCATCAGCTACTACGACGGGGACCAGGTCGTCGGCCAGCGCTGGAGCGGCTGCGGCCAGCCTCCTGGCGAGTGGGGGACGCTGTCGGGCACGCAGAAAATCTTCTTCACACCCTGCTGAGCGAATGGAAGAGACTTTCCTGTCTGGCAGCTCAACGAGAAACTGCTCAGACGGTTAGCGAGGCACGCGGCCAAACCCCCGGAGTGGCCAATGGCGACTCCGGGGTATCACGGAGGTCGACGAGCATCCGCACGAAAGTCGCGCCTAATCATCAACCGCAGTACAGCTCGAATTCTTCGGCATGGTGGCTGTTCGAAGTCAAGCCGGATCGTGGGAAGGCCGGCTGCCGCTCAAGTGTTCGGCGCCGGCACTCCGCGAGCCGTGCCACGACCTCCACAGCGCCTCGTACACCCCGCCCGCCGCGACCAGCTCGTCGTGGGCTCCGACCTCCACCACCCGGCCGTCGTCCATGACCACCACCCGGTCGGCGTCGCGGGCCGTGTGCAGGCGGTGGGCGATCGCGATGACGGTCCGCCCCTCCAGGACGGCGGCGAGCGAGCGTTCGGCGCGCCTGGCCGTACGAGGGTCGAGCATGGCGGTGGCCTCGTCGAGGATGACGGTGTGCGGGTCGGCCAGGATGACCCTGGCCAGGGCGAGCTGCTGGACCCGGTCCGGGCCGAGGGTGACGCCGGACGACTGGGACCCCAGCTCGTCGTCGAGCGAGGCGATCCAGTCGGCGCCGACCGCCGCCAGCGCCTTGCCCAGGCGGTCGTCGCCGGCCGTCGGATCTGCCAGCAGCAGGTTGTCTCGAACGGTGCCGAGGAACAGGTGCTGTTCCTGGGTGACCAGGACGACGTGCTCGCGGAGTCGGGCGGGGGAGAGGTCGGCGACGGGCACCGAGCCGACGGTGACCGTGCCCAGGCGGGGGCGGTCGATGCCGGCCAGCAGCTTGCCCAGGGTGGACTTGCCGGCTCCCGAGGGGCCGACGACGGCCAGGCGCTCGCCGGGCCGTACGGTCAGATCGACGCCGGTCACCACGTCGTCGCCGCCTTCGTAGGCGAAGTGCACGCCGGACGCCTCGATGCGGTCGCCCTGCGGCGCCGCGGCGGCGACCTCCTCCCGCACCGGTGTCGCGAGGCCCTCGATCCTGGCGAAGGAGGCGCCGCTGCTCTGCAGCTGTTCCAGCCAGATCAGGATCGTCTCGATCGGCTGGCCGAGCTGGCGCAGGTACAGCACGCAGGTGACGACCGCGCCCAGCGTGACCTGGCCGCGGTCCAGGAGCACCCCGCCGAGCAGCAGTACCAGCACGGGCGGCAGGAGCGAGGAGACCTCCACCGAGGGCCAGAGCACGCCGCGCAGGAAGAGGGTCCGCAGCTGGGCGGCCCGGCTGCGCTCGATCACCCGTTCCACCGCCCGCGTGCGCTGGGCCTGCAGGCCCAGGGCCTCGATGGTGCGGGCGCCCGCGGCGTTGGCCGCCAGGTGCTCGGCCAGCTCCGAGCGGGCGGCGCCTTCCTCCAGATAGGCGGGGCGGGCGCGGCGAAGGTACCAGCGGGAGGCGGCCACGATGCCGGCCAGTGCGAACAGGCCGCAGGCGCCCAGGACCGGGTCGACCAGGAAAACGGCGACGATCAGGAAGAGCGCCTGCAGGCTCGAGACGAGGATCGCGGGGGCGGCGTCGCGCAGGGTGCTGCCGACGACGGCCACGTCGGTGGTTCCGCGGGCGGTCAGGTCGCCGGTTCGGATGTGCTCGACCGTGGCGGCGGGCAGGGCCAGTACGCGGTCCAGGAGTTCGGCGCGGATGCGTTCCTGGACACGCTCGCTGAAGCGGGTACCGGTCTTCTCGGCGTACCTGGACAGGACCAGCTGGGCCAGCGCCGCGCCCACGGCGATCGCGGCGAGCAGGTCGACCGTGCCTCCGGCGCTGATGGAGTCGATGATGCGGCCCAGCAACCACGGGCTGACCAGCGCCACGGCCGCCGCGAGGCTGTTGAGCAGCAGCGTCGCGGTGAAGCCCGGCACGTCGCGCCTGACCAGGCGTAAGGCGGCCCGCCGTACCTGCCGGCGGTCGGCGATGGGCAGGTCGCGGTTCATGCGAGCACCGATCGGTAGGCGGGGGTGGACTCCATCAGCTCGCGGTGGGTGCCGGCGGCGGCCACCCGCCCGTCCTCGATGTACAGCACCTGGTCGGCCTGGGCGAGCAGCAGCGGCGAGGTGGTGGCCACGACCGTCGTACGGCCGGCGCGTGCCGTACGGAGCCGCCCCGCGAGGAGGGACTCGGTGTGCGCGTCCAGCGCGGAGGTGGGCTCCACGGCCAGCAGCACCTCGGGCTCGGCCAGCAGCGCCCGGGCCAGGCGCACGCGCTGACGCTGGCCGCCCGACAGGTTGCGGCCGCCGGGTTCGATCATCGAGTCGAGCCCGTGGCGCAGCCCCGCGACCACGTCCTGCACCGCGGCGACGTGCACGGCCCGGTGGATGGCCTCGTCGTCCGCCTCGCCCCGGCCCTGGAGGACCTCGCGCAGCGTGCCCGCGAACAGGGCGGCGTCGTGGTCGGCGATCAGGGCGGTGCCGTCGAACCCGCCCAGCCCTTCGAGCAGCGCCACACTCTCCTCGGGACGAGCGCTGACCAGCCCCATCAGGCTCCCCGGTGCGACCTCCGGCCCTGTGGGCCCGAGCCGCTCCTCGGCGCGCAGCGCGAGGAAGCGGGTGACCTGGCGGGCGGCGACCAGGCCGTGGCTGATCTGGAAGCTGCCCTCGATGAAGAAGGAGACCGGCACCACCAGCACGGCGATGTACCCGTACACCCCGACCAGCTCGCCCACCGTGATCGCCCCCTCGGCGGCCAGCCGGGCGCCCAGCCAGGTGACGGCGGCCAGGAACAGGGCGGGCAATCCGGCGCCCAGCGCGCCGATCCAGCTCGTCAGCGACGCCACCCGGTAGCCCTGCTCGCGCAGACTCGCCGAGTCGGCGCGGTACCGCTCGGCGTAGGTGCCCTTGCCGCCGAAGGCGTTGAGCACCCGCAGCCCCTCGATCAGGTCGACCAGGCGGGTGGTCAGCCTGCCCTGGTTCTCGCGGTAGCCGTTCTGCACCTTCATCAGCCGCCCGAGCAGCGGGCCGAGCAGGATCGCCAGCAGCGGCACGCCCAGCAGCACCACCACGGCCAGCACCACGGAGACCTGCAGCAGCAGCGCCGCCACCACGCCGTAGCTGATCACCGCGCCCACGCCGGGGCCGGTCACCGTCAGCGAGGCGGCGATGGTGATGACGTCGCCGATGCCGATCGTCACCACGTCGCCCGTCGAAGCGCGCTTGGGCAGGTCGGCGCCCAGCTTGTTGATCTGCTCGACCAGGGCGCGCACGGTGCGGAAGTTGGCGTCCATCCGGATCTTGGTCATCGTGCGGTGCCGCAACATCGCCAGCCAGGCGTTCACCAGGCCCGCGCCGAGCAGCGCTAGCACCCAGCCGGGCGCCAGGTCGTCGTCGATCGCCTTGGACACCAGGTACGGCGGGAGCGTCAGGCCCACCATCCAGAGGGTTCCCAGCGTCGCGCCCAGCGCGACCCGGCCCTTCTGCGCCCAGGCCAGCCAGCACAGATACCGAGCCGCCGTCATGGTGATCACGCTAGAGCATGGCTTTGGCGCCTCTTTGCCCGCCCTTGAGCGGCCGTTCGTGACGACCAGCGCGCGATTACTTCCCGGGAAGTCCAACCGCCTTCGGTGAGCCAACGGCCGGCACCGTCCGTCGGGCGCGGGCCGCGAGGCCGTAGCAGGCGCAGGTCAGTGCGGTCAGGGTGGCGGCCACCGGCAGGGGGTGGGCCAGGCCGCCGAGTACGGCCACTCCGAGGGTGGCGCCGACCTGGCGGGAGGCGTTGAGGACACCGCCCGCCGTACCCGCCGTGCCGGGCGGCGCGCTGGTGACCACGCCGGCCATCAGCGCGGGCAGCACGAACGACAGCCCGAAGCCCATCACGACCAGCCATGGCGCCAAAAGGTCGGTGAGCGAGACGCCGGCCAGGCCGATCGCGAGCAGGGCGAGGCCACCGAGGATCGGTGGGCGGGGGCCGTAGCGGGCCACCAGGCGGCCGGTGAGCAGCGGGTTCACCGTCATCGGGAGGGTGAGGGGCAGGAAGGCCAGCCCGGTGGCCAGCGGGGTGAGGTGGCGGCTGTCCTGTAGGAGCAGGGTCAGGACGAACAGGGCGCCGGAGAAGGCGAAGTTCGCCACCGCGCCCGCCAGCAGCTCCGGCCAGGTCACCGCGAGCAGGCCACCGGGCAGGACGGGGGCGTGGCTACGGCGCTCCACGAACACCAGCGCGGCCAAGGCGCCCAAGGCCGACAGCCCGGCGATCAATGACGAGTCGATCAGGGCTTCGGCGAGCAGGCCGAGGAGCGCGCAGGCCAGCGCCTGCACCCACCAGTCGATGAGGCGGTGCCCACGGCCTGAACGGACCTTCCGCATGGCCAGCAGGCTGATCAGGGCGAGGGGCGGGTTGAGGAGGAAGACGGCCCGCCAGCCGTACAAGTCGACCAGCAGGCCGCCGAGCAGCGGGCCCGCGACCAGGGCGGTGCCGGTGATGGCGGCCCAGAGGCCGGTGGCGCGGGCGCGGGTGGCCGGGTCGGGGAAGAGTTCGGGCAGGAGGCCGAGCGAGCCGCCCGTGCAGAGCGCGCCCGCCACGCCGAGCAGGGCGCGCAACACGATCAGTGCGCCGAGATGGGGCGCCGCGGCGCTCAGCAGCGAGATCACGCCGAAGGCCACCACGCCGATCTTGAAGATCCGCGCGGCGCCGTACCGGTCGGCGACCGCTCCCCCGGTGAGCAGCGACGCGGCGAACGCGACGGTGTAGGCGTTCACCGCCCACTGCTGCCCGGCCAGCGAGCCGCCCAGAGAGGCACGCAGATCGGGCAGCGCGATGGTGAGCACAGTCGTGTCGAGGATCACCAAGAAGTAGGCCAGGGAGAAACCGAACATCTTCATGCCCCTCAGCCTGCTAAAAGATGATATTTCCCCTCAACAGGCGCAACCGCAGGGGGCATTCGGGAAAACCGTATGCTGACATTTGTGGACTTGCGTCAGTTGCGAGGGTTCGTGGCGGTGGCAGGGGCGGGCACCGTCACCGGGGCCGCGAACACCCTCGGTCTCGCCCCGGCCTCGGTGTCCGAACAGGTGCGCCGACTGGAGGACAGCCTCGGCGTCGCGCTCTTCGAGCGCACGCCCCAGGGCATGCGCCTGACCGGACCCGGCGTCACCCTGCTCACGCGGGCGCAGGACCTGCTCGATCACGCGGACGAGGTACGGCGTGCGGTCACCGGCGAGCGTCACCGGGTTCGGATCGGGGCGCTGGAGATGCTGGCCGCGGCCAAGCTGCCCGCCATCGTCCGCCACCTGTCCGAACGCCGCCCCGACTTGGACGTGGACGTATGCTCGCTGACCAGGCAGGCATTGCTGTCCGAGGTGGCCGGCGGCGGTCTGGACGCGGCGCTCCTGCTCGACTCCGGTCCCCGGATCGGCGGCCTGGGCTTCACTCCTCCGGCCGACCTGGACTTCCTGGACGTGGGCGAGGTCAGGCTGCTGCTGGTGGCGGCTCCGGACGGTGACAGGGAGCCACTGCTGGTCAGCACCCCGGGCTGCTCGATCCGGCTGGCGGCCGACCAGCTGTTCGGTGCCCGGGTGCCGCGCAGAGAGCTGACCAGCATCGCCACGGCTCGCGAGTGGACCAGGCAGGGCTTCGGGAGGGCGCTGCTCCCCGACTTCGTCCTGGAAGCGGACCTCGCCTCCGGCGCGCTGATCCCGCTCGACCTCACCCCTGAGACGCGTGGTGCGCCGCTCCCCCTCGACTTCACGCCCGAGAAGGACGGTGCGCCGGTCCCCCGCGACCGCCCCTTGGAGACGGCGCCGGACTCCGGCGTACCGGTCCCGCTCGACTACGACGCGCCGACGCTGGCCCTGCGGCTGGTCTGGCTGCGCAGCCGCGAGGCCGCCCTGCGCGACGTGCTGTACGCGATGAGCGTCTGAGCGGGCCTGAGACTGCTGACCTCGGCGCCGCGGCCGGATGCGGCGCCGGAGTCCCGTTACTCGGTGTGCAGCACCTTGGCGATGGTCAGCCGCGCCGCCGACCGCGCGGGAACCAGCGCGCCGAGAACGGCGATCGCCACGCCCGCCAGGGCGATCAGAGCGAGCTGCGGCGCGTGCCAGATCTCCTTGGCCGACTCGGGAAAGGCGACGGAGGCGACGCTGTCCACGAGGACGCGGTGCCCGGCGATCCCGAGGGGGATGCCGAGCACCCCGGCCGCGGTGCCCAGCAGCGCCATGGAGGCCATCATCATCACCATGACCTGCCGCGGTGTCATGCCGATCGATTTGAGCATGCCCAGGTCACGGCGGCGCTCCGTGGTGTTCAGCAGGACGGTGTTGAACACGCCCAGCGCCGCGACGAGGGTGAGCAGCACGGTGAAGACCGAGGAGAAGCCGACCACGGTGGGGGTGCTGATGGACTCTCCCTCGTCCGCGTCGATCTCCGCGCGCAGACCCGGGTCGGCGGACCGGACCGCCCGGGCGTAGGCCTTGGTGTCTGTGCCGGGCTTGAGCTGGACCTTGTAGACGTCGGCCGGGATCTGCGGAGCGAGAGCGGCCAGCGTCTCCCAGGAGGACCAGATGAACCGCGCGCCGCCGTCCATGACCTTGCCGACGATGGTGGCCCGCGCCTGCTTCTTCTTGACCGTCAGCGTGACCTGGTCACCGATCTTCAGGCCCCGCTCGACCAGGAACGCCGGCGAGACGATGACCTCACCCGGCCCTTCCATCCAGCGCCCCTCGACGATCTGGGAGGCCAGGCTCGGCGTGTCTCCCCGCAGGAAGTGCACGTCGAGCGGCTGCTGGGAGCCGGCCAGGTGCACGCCGACGAAGATGCCCGGGGTGACCTTGAGGGTGCCGGGCAGGGAGCGCAGCATCTTCTCGGTCTCCGGGTCGTTCAGCTTCCGTGTGGGGCCCATCCCCGGTCGGCCGGCGCGTACGAAGAACTCGGTGGCCCCGCCGCTGCTTGCCTTGGCGAAGACGACGAGAGTGCTGCTCAAGCCGGTGGACAGGGCCACCGTGGTCACCCCGAGGATGACGGCGCCCATGGTCATGAGCGAACGTCCAGGGCGGGCGAACGGCTGCCCCAGCCCGAGGCTGAGCGAGCGCGGCAGCCGGGTCGCGCCGAGCAGACGCTGCGCGCGCAGCCCCCGGCCGGCGCGCGGCGCGCTGCCCCCGCTGATGGCCCGGGCGGCCGAGAGCCGGCGCGCCCGCATGGCGGGGATCAGCGCGGCGAGCGCGGCCAGCACGGGCATGGCGATCAGGACGACGACCGGAACCCAGGAGCCGACCCCGATGGTGGCGTTGCCGGTCTCGATCCCCGCGAAGGCGGACTTGAGAACGGGCTTCGTCAGCAGGCCGCCGAGCACGGTCCCCAGGACGCAGCCGGCCAGCGCGGGCAGGCAGACCATGGTGAGGTAGACCGCGACCACCTGGTTCGGGGTGAAGCCCAGTGCCTTGAGCACGCCGATGTGCCGGAACCCCGAGATGACCGCGCCGCTGATCACGTTGCCGACGATCAGTACCGCGACCACCAGCCCGAGGACGCCGAAGACCATCATGAAGGGCAGGTAGTCGTCGCTCTGGCCGGAGAAGGCCTTCCTGACGGAGAGGTAGGAGCGGGAGGTCCCCAGCGCCCCCTTGGGCAGCTCCGCGGTGACGGCGGCCAGGCTCGCGCGGATCTGCTCCTCCGTCGCGGCCGAGGTGAAGCGGTAGAGCATCTGGCTGGTGGCCGGCGAGGCCAGTTGCCCGGGGCGCACCCACGCGCCGGCCGACTGGCTCATGCTGGTGGCAAAGCCGACGACGGTCAGCGACATGCCCCCGGGAAGCTTGAGCTTCGAGCCCAGGGCACCGGGCTTGGGCGGTACGTTGAAGCGCTGGTTGATGATGATCTCGCCGGGGGCGGCGGGCCAGCGTCCGTTGACGACCTCGACGCGGTCCACCGCACCTGCGGGATCGGCGCGGCCGACCACGACGAGGGGTCCGGCGGGTACGGCGGGCGACCCCTTGGGGACGGTGACCGTCGTCTGGTCGAAGGGGCCGGCCGCGGCCTCGACGCCCTTCCGCCGTACGGTCTTCTCGAGCTGGGCGCGCGAGACCTTCGCGGTGTCGAAGGCGGCGACCACGTGAGCCCCGTTCTGCTTGCCGAAGGCCTCGTCGAACGGGGAGGTGGCGGCGTCGAGCAGCCCCAGCGCGAGCATGCCCGTGGTGCTGGAACAGAGCACGACCAGAGCGATCACCACCGTCTGGAGCCTGCGCCGCCACACAGCGGCCCGCGCGGCCTGCCACACCGCGCTCATGAGGTCGGCTCCAGCGCGCTCTGGCGCACCACCCTGCCATCGGCGAACTCGACCAGCCGAGTGGCGCAGCGGGTGGCCAGTTGCGGGTCGTGGGTGACGATCAGCAGGGTGTGGCCGAGCCGGTTGAGTTCGACCAGCAGGTCCATCACCTGCCGGCCGGAGCGGCTGTCCAGCGCTCCGGTCGGCTCGTCGGCCAGCAGCAGGGCCGGGCGGTTCATCAGTGCCCTCGCGACGGCCACCCGCTGACGCTCGCCACCGCTCAGCGTCGACGGGTAGCTGTCGCGGCGCTCGGCCACGCCGAGCTCGCCGAGCAGCTCGAGCGCGCGCAGGCGCGCCTGCCTGGCCGGGGTGCCGGCCAGCTGCGCGGCCAGGGCGACGTTGTCCAGCGCGGGCAGGTCGTCGATGAGGTTGAAGAACTGGAAGATCATGCCGACGTGCCGGCGCCGGAACAACGCCAGGCCCCGTTCGTCCAGCCCGCCCAGGTCCTGCCCGTGCACCAGGACCGTGCCCGAGGTCGGGCGATCCAGGCCCGCGACCATGTTGAGCAGGGTCGACTTGCCGCAGCCCGAGGGGCCCATGACCGCCACCGACTCTCCGGCGCGGATCTCCAGGCAGACGCCGTCCAGTGCCGCGGCCTCGCCGTATTCCTTGCGCAGGGCGTCCACCCGTATGACGGGCTCTCCCGCGATGTTCTCCGTGACCATGGTGTGCCAGCCTGGCCGGGCCGGACAACAGGACCACGTGAGCGAGGCAAGAAGAAGGTAAGAAAACGCCGACATACCTATCGTCATTGGCACAATTCGCGAGTGACTTACACCGTGCTGCTCGCCGAGGACGACCGGCCCATCCGGGACTCGCTGGTCCGGGCCCTGCACCTGGAGGGGTACGACGTGATCGCCGTGGCCGACGGCGTCCAGGCGCTGGCCGCGGCGCACGACCGGCGCCCCGACGTACTGGTGCTGGATGTGATGATGCCGGACGTCGACGGGCTCGGCGTCTGCCGGGTGCTGCGCGCCGAAGGCGACCAGACGCCGATCCTGATGCTCACCGCCCGGGTCGAGACCTCCGACCGGATCGCCGGTCTGGACGCCGGCGCGGACGACTACCTGCCCAAGCCGTTCGAGCCGCTGGAGCTGTTCGCCCGCCTGCGCGCGCTGCTGCGCCGCGCCGGGCACGGCAAGGCGGACGGCGCCGTCATCCAGCTCGCCGACCTGCGCCTGGACCCAGCCGCCCGGCGCGCCTGGCGCGGCCCGCGTGAGCTCGCCCTCACCCGCACCGAGTTCGACCTGCTCGAACTGCTGGCCCGCAACCAGGGCATCGTGCTCGGCCACGCCACGATTTACGAGCGCATCTGGGGCTATGACTTCGGGCCCGGGGCCAAGAACCTCACCGTGTACGTCGGCTACCTGCGCCGCAAGCTCGACCCGCCCGGGCAGCCGCCGCTGATCCACACCGTGCGCGGCGTCGGCTACACCTTGAGACGGCCATGAGCCGCCGCAGCCTGCGCACCACTCTGGCACTCGCCTTCGCCGCCATGGGCGCACTGGTCACAGTGCTCGTCGGCGGGCTGAGCTACGCCACCGCCGCCGGCATGGTGCGCGCCGACGAGGCGGCCGTCTTCGCGGCGATCCGCAACGACCTGTGGATCCAGGTACGGCAGGGCCGCTTCGCGGCCGAGGACTTCACCACCGACGACCGCGGCCAGAACCTCCTGCCCGGGCTGTTCCGGGCCTCCCGGATCAGCATCCAGATCCTGGGCCCCCACGCTGTCCCCCTCCTCTCGGGCAGGCCGGGCGCCGATCGGCCGCCCGGGCAGGGCGTCGCGGGAGAGGTGACCATCGGCGGCGTCCGCTATCGCACCGCGACCATGCCGCTCGGCGACGGCCGGGGCGCCGTCAGGATCACCCAGCGGCTCAGCGACACCGACGACCTCCTGGCGCAGTTGGGGCGGCGCGTCATGCTGCTGGCCGGGGCCGTCGTCGTCATCGCGGCGGCCGCGGGATGGTGGCTGGCGCGCAGGAGCACCGGCCGCCTGATCCGGTTGACCGCCGTCGCCGAGCAGGTCGCCTCCACCGGCAGGCTGGACGTGCTCGTGCCGGTCACCGGGCAGGACGAGATCGGCCGGCTCGGCCGCTCCTTCGACGGTATGCTCGCCCGCCTGGCCCGCTCCAAGCACGACCAGCAGCGCCTGGTCCAGGACGCGGGGCACGAGCTGCGCACGCCGCTCACGAGCCTGCGTACCAACATCTCGGTCCTGCACCGCGTCACTGAACTGCCGCCTCAAGAGCGAGACTCTCTCTTGCGGGACCTGGCTCAGGAGGCGCGCGAGCTGACCCACCTGGTCGACGAGCTGGTGCAGCTGGCAGTCGACGAGCGCGAGGACGAGGAACCGGTCGAGGTCCAGCTCGCCGAACTCGCCGAGGAGGCCGCGGCCATGTCCAGGCGGCGCAGCGGGCGGGAGATCCGCGTACGTGCCACTCCGGCCGTGGTCACGGCGCGCCCGGCGGCTCTCCAGCGCGCCATCTCCAACCTGCTGGACAACGCCGTCAAGTTCGACCCGGTCGGCACCGCACCGATCGAGCTGGTCGCGCAAGGCGACAGGATCGAGGTCCGCGACCGGGGTCCGGGCATCGCCGAGCACGACCTGGAACGCGTCTTCGACCGCTTCTACCGGGCCGTCGCCACCCGCGGTCTGCCCGGCTCGGGCCTGGGCCTGGCCATCGTCAAGGAGGTCGCGCTCCGCCATGGCGGCACCGCCTTCGCCACGCTCCGCCCGGAAGGCGGAGCCGTCGTCGGCTTCACCATGAGAACGAGTGGGGACCCCTGAGCACTGACTTCCCGCCGGGACCCTGCGCAGGTCTCCGCGAACTCGGCGCAGTGGGTCAGACTGGAACGACCTTGACCTTGGAGTTTCCGACGCCGCGCGGCCCGAGGAGCTTTTCCAGGTCGTCCGGGTCGGAGGTGAGAACCCGGGCTTGTCGGCGGTGGTGATCGCCGTCGGAGGTACAGAGTCCCGCGTGGGTCGGCGTCAGCTATCTGCGGTGTAATGGAGAAGAGTCTCCCTTCATGACGTGTGCCCCGGGATGACCCTGACACCCGGCACATCAAGCGGCATGAACGGGAAGCCATGGCAGCGGAGTTCGCGATCGGCGAGTACATCCTGGTGCACGACGGCAGGACCTTAGACGTCTTCCACCGTCTGGCGGAAGCCAAGCGATACCACGTGGCGTTCCTCGGAGTGGACGCGAAACCACACGGTGACGGCTTCAAGGTCACGATCGGCACCAGGTACGACGACCGGATCACCAACGGGGTGCCGCTGAAGATGGATCAGCAGCAGTTCGCGCGTTTCCAGGGATTCATGGCCGCGCTGATCGAGGCGCGCGATGGCACAGCCGCCCAGTAGCCGCGCAGGACAGCTCCCGGATCCTCCGCCTTCCGGGCCGTTCCACGTGCGATGCCGAACTCGCCTGAGCTGCGCGATCCCGGGCATGCCGGACGGTTGGCGGCGGGCGGCTCATGCGCGGGTGATGTGGCTCTCCACCAGGTCGACGGTGGCGCGGGGGTCGTCCACCTGGATGACCAGGCGGGCGTAGCGTTCGTCGGCGAGTTCGATGACGACGGCTTTCGCCGCGTCGTGGACGTCCCAGAAGACGCGTTCGCCGTCGAGGTGGAAGGTGCCGGCGGTGATCACCCCGGGAATGTGGGCACCCGGCGCGCGGATGCCCTTGGGGCTTTTGATCATGCCGGGGTCGGCGGTCGCGCCGCGGATGTTGGCCAGCGGGATCGTCAGGCTGCTCTTCAGCGCCCAGAGCTTGTCGAGTCCTTCGATCTCCACGACCAGCGTGTCGCCGTCGATGTGCAGGTGTGCCATGTCGTACTCCTTATTCCTGGTTTTCAGATGGTGGGTGAGGGGCGAGGCGCTGTGCCAGAGCCGCCGCCGCCCGGTCGGATTCGGTGGCGGCGGTGGTGGCTCTGGCGCGTAGCCGGAGCCCGATCAGCGCCGCGGTGAGTGCCCCGGCCAGCGCCGGCGCGTCGGCGCGGTCGGGTGAGGCGCCGGTCAGGGCGGTGCCGATGGCCTGGTCGAGAGCGTCCAAGGCGGCGCCGACCTCGGCGCGGACCTCCTGATCCACGGGGGCTCGTTCGGCCGCCGCCATCAGCAGCAGGTCCAGTGCGCCTCCGTCGTCGGGTGCGGCCAGTGTGCCGCGCACCGCCTCGGCGAGGTCACCGGCCGCGCCGACCGCGGAGACCAGCGGGTGCACCTGGTGCTTCACGTGCCATCGCAGTGCGGCCAGGTACAGGCCCCGCTTGCTGCCGAAGGTCTTGTACAGGCTGTTGCGGTGCACGCCGAGGTGGGTGACCAGGTCGTCGACGGAGACACCGTCGTAGGCCCGGTCCGCGAACAGCGCCGCCGCCGCCCGGATCACCTCGGTTTCGTCGAACCCTCTCGGTCGTCCCATGAGACGACCATACGCGTTTAGGAACGAATGGTCAAGAACAATCATTCCTAAATAATGCGCGCAGGTTGCCCACCACCCGGGCCTGCGGGATTTACGTGGTTCGTCCTAGTGTGCGGTGATCCTGGACGCCGTGAAGCGGTTGCCGGTTGCCATGGTGCTCATGGTCTGCGACTGCTCCACCGCGCTAAATCGCCTGGCCGCGCTTGAGCCGGTACAGGACGTGCGGGCGGAGCGGGTTGTCCTCCGCGATGCCCGGGAAATAGAAGTCGTCGGCTATGTCGCGGGTCATGTCCAGGCGTTCCATGACCTTGCGCGAGCGGGTGTTCCGCACAGTCGTCATGGAGATGATCTCGTCCAGTCCCGCCTCGTCGAACCCGTACCGCACGGCCTGCCTGGCCGCCTCGATCGCGTACCCGTGCCCCCACGCCGCCTTCGCCAGCCGCCAGCCGACCTCGACGGCCGGCGTGAACGGCGCCTCGAACGTCTGCAGGACCAGCCCGGTGAACCCGATGAACTGGCCGCTCTCGCGCACCTCCAGCGCCCAGAGCCCGTAACCGTGGGCCTCGAAGCCCTCCTCGATCCGGTCGACGAAGCCGTCGCTCTGCTCCCTGCTCAGCAGGGCCGGGAAGTGCTCCATCACCTCGGCGTCGGCGTTCATCGCCGCGAACGGGTCCCTGTCTTCGTCGCGCCATCTGCGCATGATGAGCCGTTCTGTCTCCATCCGATCAACACTAACCCAGATCTAACGGCGACCGCGGATGCCTGTGAGACGGCGCAGCAGGTCCCACCAGAACGACGCGCCGAACAACAGCGCCACGAACGTCAGCAGATAGCCGGGCCAGTGGCTGAGCGTGGTGAGGCGGTCCCACCACATGCCGCCGTTCCAGTTGACGCTCGGGTCGCCCTCGGCCGGGATCACGACGTTGACGATCGCGTGGTCGAACACCTTGACCAGCGCGGGCTGGCTCAGCGTGTCGGTGATGCACGGCACCGGGTTCGACTGCGCGCACTGCTCCTTGAGCTCGCTGTAGGCGTCGGGCCCCGCCTCGGACACGGCCGTGACCGAGGCGCGGAAGGCGTTGTCGCGCAGCAGGGTCTTGCCGTATTCGAAGCCGTCCATCGTGAACAGCAGCACCACCACGATGCCGAGCAGGGCGACGACCCACTTGACGTAGCGCTTGTAGAGCATCGACAGCCGCTGCATCTCGCCGTCGAACCAGGTCTCCACGCCCTGCCGGAAACGGTCCATGTCGCGTTGCGCGGAGTCCCACACGCCCTTGAGATGGCCGTGCAGCGGGCTGCCCATCGCCTTGAGCTTGGCCAGCAGCCCTTCGACGCCGCCCTCCTCACCCGCCGCCATCTCCATCAGCGCCACCGCGAAGCGTTCCGGCGGGATGTTGGCGATGCTGGTGCGGCCCCGCTTCGGGTGGTCGATCTCCTGGACCCGCTGGTAGAGGAGTTTCGTCATGGCGTCTTCAGCCTTGGTCTCGTGCTCGGGCGCCTGTACCGCCTCGACCGGGGCCGGCTGGTCGTTGTGGACCGGCCGTGGGTCGCGGACGAACGGCAGCGACGCGAACACGTCCGCCACCTTGGCGGGCAGCCAGGACCTTCCCTGGGCGTCGCTGCCGTCCATGGTGTCGCGGAGGTAGGCCCACAGGAACTTGCTGCGGATGCCGAGCAGCCGTACGAAAGCCTCGTTCAGCCCGCTCACCAGCAGCGAAAGCATGAGGAACGCGAGCACCAGACCTAAAGCCAGGTCAACGTAAATGGAAAGCACAATCGATCACCCCGCGCCTTGATACACCCGGCGAGGCACCGCCGCACGGCTTGTAGCCAAGCTGTGACAGCAGGGGTCAGGAGTCGTAGAAGACCCGGTGGACCACCTGGCGGGCGCGGCGGGTCACCCGGCGGTAGTCGTCGAGGAAGTCCTCCGAGCCGTCGGGAGCGTAGCCGAGCATGCGGGCGATGAGCCTGCGCTCCCTGACGTCGGCCGGGACGCTGTCGCCGGGACGGCCCTTGACCAGCATGACCGCGTCCCTGATGCGGGAGGCGAAGCGCCAGGCCGCCGTCAGCACGGCCGCGTCGGCACTCGCGAGCAGATCCTCCGCCTCGGCCGCGCGCAGCGCCTCCAAGGTACGGGTGGTCCGCAGCGCGGGGTGCCCGGCCGCGAAGCGGAGCTGCAGCAACTGCGCCACCCACTCCACGTCCGACAGGCCGCCGGGGCCCAGCTTGGTGTGCAGGGCGGGGTCGGCGCCGCGCGGCAGACGTTCGGCCTCCATGCGGGCCTTGATCCGCCTGATCTCGCGTACGACGTCGTCGGGCAGGCCGTCAGGCGGGTAGCGCAGCTTGTCGATCACGGAGATGAACTCGGCGCCGAGCGCGGCGTCACCGGCGGAGAAGCGGGCCCGCAGCAGCGCCTGCGCCTCCCACGGAGACGACCAGCGCGCGTAGTAGGCGCGGTAGGAGGCCAGCGTGCGGACGAGCGGGCCCTGCCTGCCCTCGGGGCGCAGGTCGGGGTCGATGAGCAGCGGCGGGTCGGGGGCGGGGAGGGCGAGCAGCCGGCGCAGCTCGTTGGCGACCGCGTAGGCGGCGTCGGTGGCGTCGCGTTCGGAGGCGCCGGGCACGGGCGTGTGCACGAACATCACGTCGGCGTCGCTGGCGTAGGAGGACTCCATGCCGCCGAGCCGTCCCATGGCGATCACCGCGAACCTGGTCGGCAGCTCCGCCCGCCGCTCGACCTCGACCTTGCCGATCGCCACGTCCAGCGCGGCCTGGATGGTCACGTCGTTCAGCGACGACAGCGCCACCCCCACCTGCTCGATGCTCATGAGTCCGGCGATATCGGCTACGGCCGTACGGAACAGCTCCCTGCGCCGCAGCGCACGCACGGCGGCCACCGCCGACTCCATGTCGGACCCGTGCCTCGACACGGCCGCCGACGCCTCCTTCAGCAGCGCGTCCGGCGAGCGCGGGGCCAGGCCCTCGTCGGAGCCCAGCAGCCCGACGGCGTCGGGCGCGTTCATGAGCAGGCCGGTCGCGTAGCGGCTGGTGCCGAGCACCCGCGCCATCCGCGCCGCCACGGCCGTCTCGTCGCGCAGCAGCCGTAGATACCACGGCGTGGCACCGAGCTTGTCGCTCACCTGGCGGAACCCGAGCAGCCCCGCGTCCGGGTCGGGCGCGTCGGCGAACCAGCCGAGCATGACCGGCAGCAGCGTCCGCTGGATCGCCGCCCGCCGCGAGACGCCCGTGGTCAGGGCGGCGATGTGGCGCAGGGCGCCGTTGGGGTCGACGTAGCCGAGCGCCTGCAGCCGGGCGGCCGCCGCCGTGGTGGACAGCCGGGACTCCGACTCGGGCAGCCGGGCCACCGCCTGCAGCAGCGGCCGGTAGAACAGCTTCTCGTGCAGCCGCCGCGCCTCCCTCGCGTGGCGCCGCCACCTGGCGGTGAACTCCCCCACCGGATCGGCGTGCATGCCGAGCGCGCGGCCCAGCCTGCGCAGGTCGCCGGGGTCCGACGGCAGGACGTGCGTACGGCGCATCCGGTGCAGTTGCAGCAGGTGCTCCACCTGGCGCAGGAACGTGTACGCCTCGGCCAGCCCGCGCGAGTCCTCACGCCCCACGTAGCCGCCGCGGGAGAGCGCGGCCAGGGCGGGCAGCGTGGCCTTGCGCCGCAGCAGCGGATCGAGCCGCCCGTGCACGAGCTGCAGCAACTGCACCGCGAACTCGATGTCACGCAGCCCGCCGGGGCCCAGCTTGATCTGCCGTTCGCCCTCGGCCCGTACGTGGGACTCGACGCGGCGGCGCATGGCCTGCACGTCCTCGACGAAGTGGTCCCGGGTCGCCGCCGACCAGACGAACTCGTTGACCGCCTCGACGTAGGCCGCGCCCAGCGCGAGGTCGCCCGCCACCGGCCGCGCCTTGAGCAGCGCCTGGAACTCCCAGGTCTTGGCCCAGCGCCGGTAGTAGGCCAGATGGCTGCCCAGCGTGCGTACCAGCGGCCCCGCCCGGCCTTCCGGCCGCAGCCCGGCGTCCACCTCCCACAGCGAGCCCTCCGGGGTGGTCGCGGTGCAGGCCCGCATCATGGCCTGGGCCAGCCGGGTGGCGCCGCGCAGGGCCGCCGTCTCGTCGGCGCCCTCGCGCGGCTCGGCCACGAAGATCACGTCCACGTCGCTGATGTAGTTGAGCTCCCTGGCGCCCTGCTTGCCCATGCCGACCACGGCCAGCCGTACGTCACTCGCGTCGACCTCGGCCCGCGCGATGGCCAGCGCGGCCTCCAGCGCCGCGCCCGCGAGGTCGGACAGCTCGGCGGTGACGTCGGGCAGTCCGATCTGCCCGGTGAGGTCCCGCGCGGCCAGGTGCAGCAGCCGCCCGCGGTAGGCGACCCGCAGCGTCACCAGCGCGTCGGGATCCGACGCGCGCGGCTCGTCCTCCTCCGGCTCGGCGCCGACCGCGCGCAGCAGCTCCGCCCGCGCGTCTCCGAGCTCGGGTACGGCCATCAGCCCGAGCTGCTCGGGATGGCGTACCAGATGCTCCCCCAAGGCGGCGCTCACGCCGAGCACCGCGAGCACCCGGGCCTCAAGGTCTTCATCCGCGCGCAGCGTGTCGAGCACAGAGGGCTCGCGCTCGGCGAGCCTGGCCAGGGAGGCGAGCGCCAGATCGGGATCGGCCACGGCTACCAGTCCTTTGAGCAGGTCGTCCAGCTCGGCCCCCGATTGTCGTACCAGGGTCGCGGCCCGCGCGCCGTCGGCGAAGCCGAGCTTTGCCAGGCGGGCGGCGGTGGACTCGATCCTCGGCACACCCCCATCTTGACAGCCCGCCGGTTCTGGAGCCTAAAGTTAAACGCAACGTTGCGTTGCATTTGATGGAGGTTCTGGGATGGACGGAGTACCGGCGGCGGTGACGTGGGGTCTGCTCGCGGCCTGGGCGGTGCACGACGCGGAGGAGCTGGCCACGATGGCCCGCTGGACCCGCGAGGCCCGGCCGGAGCTGGAGCGGCGCTACCCGCGCGTCCCGTGGCAGCGGCTGGAGCTGTCGCAGCGGCAGGTCAACGTGGCGATCGGGCTGATGGGCGGTGTCATGGCCGGGGCGTCGGCGGCGGGGGCGCTCACCGGAGGGCGTAGCCCGGTGTTCCAGGCGGTGCTGGCCGGGTTCGGCCTGCATGGGGTGGGCCATCTGGCGCAGTCGGCGGTCGCGCGTGGCTACACGCCCGGCGTGGTGACGGCGCCGGTGGTGGTGATCCCGTTCACGGTGTGGGCGTGGCGGCGGCTCAAGGCGTCCGGTGTGCCGGCGGCGAGCGGCCGGTCGGCCCTGGCGGGGCTGGCCGCCCTGCCGCTCGTCCTGGGCGGCGTCCACGCACTCGCCCACGCGCTCACCAAACGCCGCACCCACCGCCGGTAGCCCACCGCGCGCCGCGCGGCCACCGGAAGCCCGCCCGGAGCCGGGCGACCGGTGACCGGCGCTGCGTGTCAGTCGACGCAGACCAGGAACTGGTCCGTGTCCCAGGGCCCGGCCAGGCCGGTCTCGTCCTCGGCCGCCCTCGTGGTCGCCTCGTTCAACGCGGCCGACGGGAAGACGGCCATCGGGATGACCTGGTTCTGCTGGCCGCCGTTGCCGACGCCCGTTCCCACGATGCGCTGGGCGGGGTTCGGGCAGGCGACGAGGGTGCTCTTGGGGCTGACGGAGTTGCCCTGGACCTGGGCGGGCATCTCCACCGCGTAGCCCGGCGGCTGGTCACCGCACACGGCGAAGGCCGTCACCCGCCACCTTCCCGCGAACCCGCCCTCGGCCTCGTAGGCGTTGGCGAAGGTGAAGGCGTCCTGGAGGCCGACCTCCGTCAGGAAGACCTTCCCGTCACCACCGTCGATCCGGCCACCGGTCCCCAGCGCGACCTTGCCCGCCGGGCAGTTGACGGTCTGCGCGTCGCTGGGCGGGGAGCCCGGCGTCCCTCGCTGCACGAGGTAGACGAGCCCGGGAAGTCTCCCGCACACCGCGTACACCTTCAGGCGCCACTGGCCGCCGAAGCCGTTGCCGTCCTCGTGCGCGGCGGCCTCGAAGAAGTGCCCGGAGCCGTGGGCCACCGGCTCCAGCCGGGTGAGCACCACCTGGGCGGTGGCGTTCGGCGCCTGCCCCGCCGTACCTCCCTCGATGGAGGCGCCACCGCTGATCACCCGCGTGCCGTGCGGGCAGCGGGCGCGGGCCGATTTCGCTTTCGCGGAGTCCTTACCGGTCTGCGAAGAGACCCTGACGACCGGCGGGGCCGAACGCGCCGCCGCGTCCGCCACCGGCCCCGCCAAGGTCAGACCGATCGTCGCGCACACCGCCAGGGCTGCGCGCACTGCCGTGCGTCGTTTCATGAACGTCCTACCTTGCTCCATCGTTGAAGCTCCATCGATAAAGCTCGATCGATGAGGCAGCGTAGGACCGCCCGGCAGCCGCTCGCGTCAGGGAACGACCTAGTACATCCCCTGAATCGGCTCCCGGCCAAGATCCAGGATCACGCGCCCGAACGCCTCCGCCATCGGCCGCCAGGTGGCGACCAGCGCCTCCTCGGCCGCGACGACCGCCGCGTTGAGCTCGCGGGCCGAGTCGATGCCCGAGGCCGTGGTCCACGAGGTGAAGATCTCCGGCGTGGCCTCCGGGTGGAACTGCACCGCCCAGGCCGCCTCGCCGAGCCGGTACGCCTGGTTCGGGTACTGAGCGCCGGTCATCAACGGCACCGCTCCCTCGGGCAACCGGGCCATCACGTCCTGGTGGTACTGGACGGCCACGGCCGTGCCGGCACCCGACAACAGCGGATCGGTGGCCGCGGCGGGCAGCGCGACCACCTCACAGGCGCCCACCTCCAGCCCGGCGCCGCCCCGCTCCACCGTGCCGCCAAAGGCCAGGGTCATCAGCTGCGCGCCGAGGCAGATGGCCAGCGTGGGCGTCCCCTCCTCGACGGAGCGGGCCAGCAGGTCGCGGGTGGCGGGCAGCCACGGGCAGCGCTCGTCCTCCCACGCGGCCGCCTCCCCGCCGAGCACGATCAGCCCGTCGGCGGCCCGCGAGGGGACCTCCTCGCCCAAGTACGGACGGACGACGTCGCAGACCGGCCCCAGCCAGCCGCCCAAGTAGCCGAGCGGCGCGTCCGCCTCATGCTCGATGACCGTTATGCGCATACGGAGTAATTTATCCGCCCAAAAACTTTCGTCACACCACGCGCATCAAACAGCCCGTGAACGAGCTGATCGACGGAGACCCTCAGCGGCTGGGCGGCTACTGGCTGGCCGGGCGTCTCGGCGCGGGCGGCCAGGGCGTGGTCTACGAGGGCTACGCCGAGGACGGCCGCCGCGTGGCGATCAAGGTGCTGTACGGCGACCAGCCGGCGCAACTGGCCAGGGAGGCGGCCGCGGCGCGGCGGGTGGCCGGGTTCTGCACCGCGAGCGTCCTGGAGGCCAAGCTGGAGGGGCCCAGGCCGTACATCGTCAGCGAGTACGTCCAGGGCCCCACCCTGCGCAAGGCCGTCACCGAGGGGCGTCGCTTCGGCGGCGGCGACCTGCACCGGCTCGCGACGGCCGTGGCCACCGCGCTGACCGCCATCCACGACGCCGGCGTGATCCACCGCGACCTGAAACCCGACAACGTGCTGCTCGGCCCGGACGGCCCGCGGGTGATCGACTTCGGCATCGCGCGGACCGCGGAGATGTCGCTCACCGCGACGGGCCTGGTGACGGGCACGCCCACGTACATGGCGCCCGAGGTGTTCGGCGGGCAGCGGGCGGGGACGCCCGCCGACGTGTTCGCCTGGGGCGCGGTCATGGTCTACGCGGCCACCGGCACGGACCCGTTCGAGGCCGAGAACCTGGGCGCGGTCATGCACCGGGTGCTGTCGGCCAGACCCGACCTGAGCGTGCTGCCCACCACGCTGCGGCCGCTGGTGGCCGCGGCGCTCAGCAAGGAGCCGCTGGAGCGCCCGTCCGCTCGCGAGCTGCTGCTGGGCCTGGTGAGCGCCGAGGGCGGCCTCGACACCGGCCTGCTGCTCGCCGCGGGCGGCAAGGAGGCCGCGCGGGCGGGCGTCCCCGCCCACGATCCCGCGCTGGGCACCCTGGCCGAGGAGGCGTACGCGCTGCTCGCCGCGGACGAGCGCGAGCTCGCGCCCGAGGTCTTCCTCCGGCTGGTCACGCTGAGCGAGCAGGGCGGCCTCGCGGTACGGCGGGCGCAACTGGCCGAGCTCGTCGAAGGCCGGCCGCTGCCCGAGGTCTCGTCGGTCACCCGGATCCTGGAGGTGTTCGGCTACCTGCTGTCCAGGGAAGGCGAGGAGGTCTGGCTGGCCCGCCCCGCCCTGCCACTCGCCTGGCCGCGCTTTCGCCGCTGGGTCGACGCCAACCGGGACGGCCTGGCCGTGCACAAGGAGATCCTGACCGCCGCGCAGCGGTGGAATCGGGCCGGGCGCAGGGACGGCGACCTGTTCCAGGGCAGCAGCCTGGAGAACGCGCTGCGGTGGGCGGCCACGGCCCGCCGTAACATCACCCTGTCCACCGCCGAACGCGACTTCCTCGACGCGGGCGCCGATCTGTCCAGGCGCCGGAGCAGGCGGACCAGGCTCGTCTCCGTCAGCCTGGCGGCCCTGCTGGTGATCTCGCTGCTGGCGACCGGCCTGGCCGTCCAGCAGAGCGCGGTCGCCGATGAGCGGGCCGACCGGATCGCCGCGCAGCGCGACCAGGCGGAGGCGGCGCGGCTGGCGCAGTTCGCGGGCACGCTGCGCAAGAGCGACCCGAGGGCGGCGATGCTGCTGAGTGTGGCCGCCTGGCGGCTGGACCGGACCCCGCAGACCAGGGCCGCGCTGACCGCTTCGCTGGCGCAGCGCGAGGTCGCCGTGTTCAAGGATCCTGTCGCCTCCGGTGCCGCGCTGCGGGTGTTGGGCGGCGACGGCAGGACGCTGGCCAGTGTGAGCGGCGACGCGGTGCGGCTCTGGGACGTACGCACCGGCAGACGGACCGGCGGCATCGGCCGGCTGGGCATCGCGGGCGAGCGGCCCCTGACCGCCGCCCTCTCCCCCACCGGCCAGAACCTGCTGGTGGCCACCAACAAGCGGGCGCGGGTGTGGGACCTGCGCACCGGCAAGACCGCCGGGACGTGGACGTTCGGCCATGACGTGGGCGACGACACGGGCGCATCGGTCGGCGTCCGGTACGGGACGGCCGACCGGTACGCGCTGATCCGCCTCGAGCAGCACGAATACACCTGGGACCTGCGGTCCGATACCCGGACGAAGGGCCCCCTCTCCGTGCGCCCGGTCGTCTCACCCGACGGCAAGTCGGTGGTGCGGCCCGTGGGCGGAAAACTGCGGATCACGGACCGCGCGGGCGGACCGGCGGAGACCCTCGGGAACGAGGTGGACAGCTGGAACGGCGGTGAGGTGACCTTCAGCGCCGACGGGCGGCTGCTCGCCTCGGTAACCGGGCAGAACATCCAGGTCTGGCGGGCGTACGACCAACTGCTCACCACGCTGACCCTGCCCGGCGGCACGGAGGATGATTCCGTGCCGCTGCCTCAGGTCGGCTTCGACGGCCACACGCTGCGCTATCTCAGCGAGGACCGCGTCCTCACCGCGGACCTGAGCGACTTCGCGGTGCGCGCGCCGAAGGAGGCGCCCTCGTGGTCGTGGGCGAAGTTCGGTCCCGGCGCACGGCAGGTCCTGAGCTCCGAGGACGGCTACCAGATCTTCCTCGCCGACCCACGCGGGCCACTCGGCGCCCCGGTGCTGAAGAGGCCCGATTCCGACCCGGCGGACGCCGCGGCGATCAGCCCCGACGGACGGCTGGCCGCGGTGGGCGGCATCCGCGGGTTCACGGTCCTCGACACCGGCACACGGCGCACGCTCGCGAAGGCGGCGCCCAACGGCGACCTGGCGGAATACGAGATCTCCTTCCTGACCTTCAGCCCCGACGGCACGAACCTGGTCACCGGGCTGCGCTACGGCGACGTGGACGTGTCCACCCGGTACGCGGTCAGCGTCTGGGACTGGAAGTCGAAGCGCCAGTTGTGGTCGGCCACGGTGGGCGAGGTGCACGACGCCGACTTCTCCCCCGACGGCAAGGTGCTGGCGGTGGGGTCCGGCGAGCAGCACCTGTTCGACGCGGCGTCGGGCCTGCGGCTGGGCAAGCCGTTCGGGGGCACCGGCCAGGGCACGACCGTCACCGACGTGGTCTTCACCCACGACGGCAGGTCGCTGGCGGTCGTGGACTCCCGCGGTCGCGTGAACGTCTACGACACCGCCACCAGGCAGCGGGTACGCCAGGTCGCCCTGGGCCGGCTCGCGGGCGGGGACGTCGCGGCCAGGTCACCCCGCGAGGACGTGGTCGCACTGGTCACGCACGACCACCGGGTACGGCTCGTCGACCTGGCCGGCGGCGCGGACCTGGGCACGCTCGGCGACAGCGACCACGGCGGCGACCTGTACGGCCCGGCGTTCACCGCCGACGGCTCGGGGGTGATCACCCTGGACGAGGCAGGGGCCGTGCGCGAGCGGCCGGTCGAACCGGGCAAGGTGGTGGCCGCGATCTGCGCCCGCGCGGGCCGGTCGCTGAGCCTCGGCGAGTGGCGAAGCTTCGTGCCAGGAGTGCCGTATCAGAAGGTTTGTCCGTAAGATCCGGCTATGAGACTCGACGAGGTCGACGGCATGCGGGTCGCCACGTTCGGCACGGGATCGCGCCTGATCATCGCGGTGCACGGGATCACCGCCTCGCTGATGGCCTGGGCCACGGTGGCGCGGTGGCTGCCCGACGACTGGTCTCTGGTGGCGATGGACCTGCGCGGCCGCGGGCACAGCGCCGCGCTGCCCGGCCCGTACGGCCTGGCCAGGCACGCGGAGGACGTGCTGCGCGTGGCCGACCACGTGGGCGCGGGACCCGAGACCGTGCTGACCGGGCACTCCATGGGCGCCTACGTCGCGGCACTGGCCGGTGCCGAACGCGAGTTCGCGCGCGTGGTGCTGGTCGACGGCGGGCTCCCGCTGCCGCTGCCCGAGGGCGCCGATCCCGACGCGGTCCTGGAGGCCACCTTGGGACCGGCCCTGGAGCGGCTGCGCCGGACGTTCCCGTCACCGGAGGCGTACGTCGACTTCTTCAAGGCGCACCCGGCCTTCCTGCACGGATGGAACGCCGACGCCGAGGCGTACGTGCGCTACGACCTGACCGGGACCGAGGGCGCGCTGCGCTCGCGCGTGGCCGGTGAGGCGGTGCGCGAGGACGGGCGGTGGATGCGCACCGAGTCCGAGCGCATCGGCGCGGCGCTGACCGCGATCCGGGCGCCGCTCTCGCTGATCAGGGCGCCGCGCGGGCTGCTCGACCAGGACATCGGCATGCTGCCCGACGCGCTGGCGGCCACGTGGACCGCGCGCCTGCCCGGGCTCGCCGACGAGGTGATCCCTGGCTGCAACCACTACACGATCATGTTCGACGACCGCTGCGCCTCGATCGTCGCCGACCGGCTCACGTCCGGATCCCGCTGAACAGCCGGACGGCCCGGCACGATTCCGTGCCGGGCCGTCACGTCTTTCCTACGCTTCTCGTGGAGCGATCCAGGTGGCCCGCGCGGCGGCCACCAGCGTGCCGTCCGCCTCGTAGATCGCGCTCTCGCCGAACAGCTTGCGCCCCTCGCGGCCGGTCGCGCGGGCCACGACGGAGTAGGCTCCGCCCGCGTACAGCCGCCGATGGATCTGTACGGTCAGCCGCCCGAGCAGCGCCGACTCGCCGGGCCCGAAGTGGGCCCAGCCGGTGATGCAGTCGAGCGCCGCCCCCACGACGGAGGCGGGCACGCCGTCCTCGCCGGCCACCGTGAACGGCACCAGCCACCCAGCGGCCACCAGGTCGGTCCCCTCCACCGGGCCGGGGAAGATCCGCAGCCCGTCGCCCGGCTCGCGCAGCCCGCAGGCGAAGCACTCGGGGACGGCGTGGCCCCGCCAGCCGGGGAACCCGGCCTCGGCGCGCGCGGCGTCGTTGAACGGCACGAACTCGGGCGCCGTCAGGTCCTCGGCCACCGGGATGGCCTCGACCAGGAGCCTGTCACCCTCGTGGAGGTACACCGTGTTGGCGACGTGCTCCAGGCACAGGTCGGTCTCCAGAGGGGTGGGCGCGTGCAGCGTGACCTCGACCGCTGATCGATGGCCGCCCGTCGCCTCCGCCATGGTCCCGGCTATCCAGCCGCCGTTGGCGACTCCCGCCGGGCCCCTGAAGCGCTCAGGAACGGTCAACACGGTCTGCAGGGCAGCCGTCGTCATGCCACACCCTCCAACATCGCCCATATGGCGAAATATCCGAAAAGTCTCTTTGGAACGGACCGAATTTTAGCGGACGATCAGTTTCCCACACCCTCCGGGGCTTTCGTCCCACCTCATAACACCCCAGAGGGGCGCAGAACTTCCCAGGCAACCCGGGCTGCGCCGGGTGGTCCATGTCCGTAAGATACGACGCCTACTTTGCACGGACGTTACCTAGGAGCCAGAAGTGACGATGCTCACTCGCAGGAGTCTGCTCAAGGCGGGGGCCATCGCCGTACCCGCCGCCGCGATGACGGCTCGGCCGGCGCTCGCCGCGCCCGTCCCGGTGGTGGTGACGTCGGGGACCGCTCCCGCGTCCTTGGCCGCGTTCGACAATGTGATCAAGACCTTCGTGAAGGAACGCGAGATCTCCTGCGCCCAGTTGGCGGTCATGAAGAGCGGAAAGATCGTCCTGGCCCGCGGCTATCGTTACAACACCGGTGCCCAGGCGCTGCCCACCGTGACGCCGACGTCGCTGTTCCGCATCGCCAGCCTGAGCAAGAACATCACCTCCGCCGCCATCATGCGGCTGGTGCAGGACGGCAAGCTGAGCCTTTCGGCCAAGGTGACCACGCTGCTCGGCCTCACCCCGGCCGACACCCGGATGAACCAGGTCACCGTGCTCAGGCTGATGCAGCACCTGGGCGGCTGGGACCGTGACACCTCCAAGCAGGACCAGCTCTGGCTGGACCACACGATCTCGGCCGCGCTGGACGTGCCGCTGCCGGTCAGCCACGCCGACATCATCAAGTACGCCACCGGCCGGCAGCTCGACTTCGCCCCCGGGTCGAAAATGGTCTACAGCAACTACGGCTACATGCTGCTGGGCCGGATCATCGAGAAGGTGTCGGGCCTGCCGTACCAGACGTACGTCAAGGCGAAGCTGCTCGCCCCTCTGGGCATCACGCGGATGCGGCTCGGCAAGAGCCTCAGGACCGAGGCCGCGTCGGGCGAGGTGATCTACGACTCCCAGTACACCAACAAGTCGGTCATGGACGAGTCGGGCACCGTCGTGCCGTACCCGTACGGCGGCTTCAACATGCCCAACCAGGACGCCAACGGCGGCTGGCTGGCCTCGGCCGTGGACCTCGTCCGGTGGACGCTCGCCTACGACCGGCCGGGCACGGTGCTGAGCTCGGCGTCGATCGCCAAGCTGTTCGCCAAGCCGGAGACCGGCGTCAACTCCTCCGGCGCCTGGTACGGCGGCGGCTGGTGGGTCCGGCAGGTGACCGGGCACCTCAACACCTGGCACAACGGCTCGATGCCGGGCACGTTCTCGTACCTGGCGCGGCTGCAGAACGGCTGGAGCTACGCGGCGGTGTTCAACCGGCGCGAGGAGACCGGGACCCCGGACTTCGACGTGATCGACGGCCAGATGAACGCCGTCAAGATCACCACGTGGCCGACGACGGACCTCACCTCGAAGTACTTCTGACCTGACGCGCGGCGTCCCTCGAACGAGGTCAGCTCAGCAGCCCCGGAATACCGGTTGCCTCACCACGTACTGGGCCAGAACCATGGGGATGTGATGCGATTGGCCTTTGGGGTGGTGTCCGGGCGGGACCAGGAGGTATGGGACGTCCGTGGCCGTCCCGCGAGCGATTCCCCCGGGTCCGCGGTGGTCGTGGGCCCGGCCAACGGCGACCCCCGGAGCTCGGCGGCCGAGCTGGCCCGGCTGGTCGAGGCGGGCGGCGTGGTGGTCGCCGGGGCCGGGATCGAGCTGAGCCAGGGGTTCAGGTCCGCGCGGCTCGACGGAGCCGGGGGCGATCGGCGGGATGCCGTTCTGGCGGCGCTCAAGGTGCTGGGTGCGGCGGGGATGAGCCGGTTCGGGGAGCGGACCGGCATCCTGGTCGCCCTGTTCGGACCGGCCACGACCAAGCGGGTGGCCGCGGCCGCCGGCCAGGCCGCGATCGACGGACGCTGGCCCGCGCTCCAGCTCGCCTCGGCGGCCAGCGACCTGCTCGGGCCCGAACAGCTCGAACGCCTCCTCGCGCTGAGCGCCGCTCCCGGGCAACCGGACCCGATGGGGCGCGTCACACCGTCCGCCCTGGCCGCCCACCTGGCTCGCGTGCTGAGCCCCTTCCCCGCCCCGAGGCGGCTGGAGTTACTGCTCGACCTGTGGGACCAGGTGGGCGCGCGCCAGGCGGAGCTCCATCGCGAGCAGCGGCTCATGGCCACCCAGGCCCGCCAGAGTCGGCTGCCCGACCTGACCCGGCGCTACCGGAGCCACGAGGACGAGCTGCTGCTCGACCGGGTCCGCATGGAGCTGGGCCCGCACCCCTCACTCGCCGACGTCGCCCGCTGGACCCCGCACTGGGCCCACGTGTTGCACAGGGCGCTCGACAACGCGCTGGCCGCGACCGTCCTGCTCCGCACCGCGGTGGCGGTGGCCGAGCACGGCGTGACAGACGGCCTGGCAGGCTGCCGCGACCAGTTGGTGGCCGCCGCCGCCCGGCTCGACGACCAGGCGGCGGGCCGGGCCTCCCGCCGGGTCCCCGGACTGTGCGGCCTGCCCGCCCGGCCCGGCTGTTACGTCCGCGACCTGGCGAGAAGGGCTGATCCGCCCGAGCCGTACGTCAGGCAGCGGCTGGCCAGAGCCCGCGAGTACGGGCTCGTCGTCCTCGAGGCCGTCCCCGAGCTGCTGGCAGCCGCCGGCGACCGACTGGGGCCATGGGCGAGCACCGACCTGCGCAGGTGGCGCGAAGCGGTCGGCTACACCGCCACCAGGCCCCCGCAATACTGGGAGCAGATCCCGGTCGCCGGTCAGCAGGAGCCGCTCGCGCGACGGCTGGCGGCGCAGCCGGACGCGGTGCCGTACGTGGTGGAAGAGGCCGGTGACCTGCTCTGGTACGGCGAGCTCGCCGACGCGGTCGCCCGCCTGCACGGCCACGACGCCGCCATCGTCGTCCATGTCGGCCCGGAGGCGCCGGATGTCACCGTCGACCCGCCGCCCGGCGAGCCCGTCCCGCTGGACCCGCGCCTCGACTCGCTGCCGCTGGCGGTGGCGGGTGCGGCGCAACTGGTCTCGCTGGGCGCGCGGGCGCAGCGGCGCTGCCGTACCTGGAAGGAGCTGGTCGACGGGCTCATCGGCGACGTGGACCTCGCGCAGGCGCTGACCGGGGCCTTCCAGGTGCCGGAGCCGCTGACCGCGGTGGACGGCCAGGAGGTCCCCGGCACCGGGCTCCGCGTCGAGCTGGCGCGCGGCCCGCGGACGCTCGCCGAATGGTCGTCGTACATGGGCAACTGCATCGCCTCCCCCATCTATGTGGCGGACGCGACGGCCGGGAAGTGCGGGCTGCTGGCGCTGCGCGACCGCGACGGCGTCATCGCCGTCAACGTGGAGCTGCGGCTGGCGACACGGCGCTGGCATGTGACCGAGATGAAGGCCAGGTTCAACACCGAACCGGAGCCCGGAGTGGGCGAGCAGGTGCTGCGGTTCGTGGCCGGGATCGCGCCGCCGGCCCTGCCGGAGCAGACCCCCGCACCCCGGATACCCGGCGAACGGCTGCCCGCCAGGCGCCCACGGAACCAGGCCTTCCTCGATCTGGCCGAACCGCTGGCGGCCCTGGCCGCGCAGGCGATGGCCACCCCGTCGGCCGCGGGGGCGATCCGCGTACTGGAGTCGCTGGACGGCGCCGTCGGCGGCAGTGGTGGTGGTGGCCCGAGCGGTGAGGTGCTGGTCGCGTTGCGGAGGATGCGTCCCGGCCGACTGACTGAGGCCTGCCGCACCGCGCTGGCCCCGATCGGACAGACCTCAACCGGGCCGACACCATCGGGGACGGGTTCAGCCCGGCCGACGTCAGCGGGGACGGCTTCGCCCGGGTCGGCGGCGGTCCGGCTGGGCGAGCTGTGGGCGGCGACGCGGGTGCGTCCGCTGGCCGGCGCGATCGAGCAGTTGGATCCCGGGCTCCGCGACCGCTACGACCAGCTCGGCCTGCTGCTGGTGGACGCGCCGCTGCCCGGATCGCTGCGCGGGCTGGCCCGGCACCGGGCGATCGCTCCCGCACGGACGGCGGAGTTGGTCGTACGCAGGATCAGGGCGGCCATCGGCCGGCTCGCGCGCGCGGCCGACCCGGTGCTCGCCCAGGCCATCGGCCGGGGCGCGGACACCGACATCCTCTGCGCCCTCGTCATCGCCACCACGATCTGGCCACTCGAAACGGTCCCGGTCACCGAGCCCGCCCACACCGGCGTGCCGGGTTTCCCCGCGTCCACCCTCTCCGACGAGAACGGCCCCTGGCACCGTGCGCTCCCGGCCGCCGCCGAACTGGGTGCCGACCTCACCACTTTCTGGGACCGCGTCGCCACCGGCGGCCTGCGCGTCCCACCCACGTGGCTCGGCCACGGCGGCTGGCCCGCCCTGTGGAACCGAGCCGCCAGGAACACCCGCAGAACCGGCCTCAGGGCCTGAGGACCCGGCCCGCGACAGCCAGCCACCACAAGGCCACGACCTGCGACTGAAGTATCCTGACAGGGGTAGCTGATGTGGACTACGACTTCTCCCCGCCAGTACTTCACGTGTGTTGGAGGGAAGCCATGAAAATCATCATCGCCGCCGCCGGGTTGTCGCTGATTCCCATGCTCGGCATGGTCCACACGTGGGACGGCAGCGACCGGCACGAGGTGAGCAGGTCCCAATATGAGGTCCTGATCGGTCAATGCAGGTACGCCAGCACCTCGCACGCACGGTTGAGGTGCCGCACTGCGGTCAGGACGAACTACCGCGTGGGGCGGCGTGACCCCATGCTGGACTGCCGGACCTATTCCAGCGTGACCGTGTGCGGCACGTTGCAGCTGAGCAGCAGCGAACGCGCCTGCGTACGGGACTCCGTGGCCAAGCACCTGTCATTCCGCCGGGCCGAGGTGGAGTGCTACGCGTTCCAATGATCGCCGCGTTGAAAACGTAGTCGTGGGCACCAGTTGTCCGGTGCCCACAACCCAATACGTCTCACGTCTTCTTTCTGGTGCTGCTTCCCCTGGCTGTGGTGGCGGTGGTCGTCCTCGCGGCCTTCGTACCACCGGCCTTGGTGGCGTGGGCGGTGGACTGGTCCAGGACCTTCATGATCTCGGGAGTCAGCGCCTCTGCCAGCGCGGGCGCGAGGGCATCGGCCAGAGCGGAGGCCAGCACCTGCGCGAGCAGGAGCCTTTCGATGGCCGAGGACTTCAGCATCGCGCGCGGTGCCGACGTGAGGGCTGTTTCGATCAGGGTGGCCATGGAGTCCCCGCCGCGGGCAAGACCCTTGGTGGACTGGCCGGCCTCGTTGAGGATGTCGCGAATGACGTCGTCGATCAGCGACTCCACCGGGTCATGCCCTGTCGGATCGGCGGCTTCCTCTGACGCCATGAGTTGCTCCTCTGCGGTCGATGTGATCTGTCCCCCAGCTGTCGATTCGCGCGAGCTGAGGGACTCCTTTTGCCGTGGATCGGGAGTCGCCACTACCGGTTCGCGAGGGCGGCCAGCAGGAGCGGGTGGTCGATGCCGCCCTCCTCTTCACCTTCCCCGCGGCGGCGCATCAGCATGGAGAGCAGGAGCGGGTGATTGATACCGCTTTCCTCGCCTCCCCTACGGCGACGCATCAGCATGGCGAGCAGGAGCGGGTGGTCGAGACCACTCTCCTCCTCGCCCTCCCCACGGCGACGCATCAGCATCGCGAGCAGAAGCGGGTGCATGATGCCGCTCTCCTCGCCTCCCCTACGGCGACGCATCAGCATCGCGAGCAGGAGCGGGTGGTCGAGACCACTCTCCTCCTCGCCCTCCCCACGGCGACGCATCAGCATCGCGAGCAGAAGCGGGTGCATGATGCCGCTCTCCTCGCCTCCCCTGCGCCGACGCATCAGCATCGCGAGCAGGAGCGGGTGGTCGAGACCACTCTCCTCCTCGCCCTCCCCACGGCGACGCATCAGCATCGCGAGCAGAAGCGGG